>NZ_JBJHHE010000030.1:0-23112 GCF_056378755.1 Thermanaeromonas sp. DSM 22490 | reverse complement strand
CTGGATATTGTTTCCTAGTACCCATTCTGACGCTTAGGACCCCCATTTTTCGTGTCTAGTTTTCTGGGTCCATTATAGGTTGTTAGATCTCGATACTAAACACTTACAAACTTATTTACGATATAAAAGTTCTTCAGACGCATCTTGAGCTCTAAGGTGGTAAATGATTATGGATTCTAAAACAGAAATATGTAACAAAGAAAAAGTATGGCCTAAAGTAGCAATTATTATCCTAAACTGGAACGGTTGGCAAGATACAATTGAGTGTTTAGTGTCTCTCCAATGTATTACCTATCCTAATTATCAAATTATAATTGTTGATAATGGTTCAGAAGATGGCTCTTTAGAGAAGCTAAAACAATGGCTTTTCGCTCAAGGAATGAGAAACAGTAATGACTTTTCTAATACAATCGCCTTGGCCCATCAGTATGGCTTTTTTCAATTTATAATGGCAACTTTTCTTCCGACAGTGAGTAGAGAGGTGTTGATTCCTGTTGTCTTACTCGAGTCGGGTTCTAATCTTGGATATGCTGGAGGCAATAACATCGGCCTTGCCTGGGCAATTGCCGAGGGTTGCAAATACGTTTTGCTCTTAAATAATGATACCAGAGTAACACCTGGATTTTTACAGGAGTTGGTGACAATATCTGAAGAAAGTAATGCCAGTATTGTAGGATCTTTAATAAAAGACAATTCTGGCAAGAGTATTACTTTCGCCAAAAGCAGCTACCCTGCTATGCTTTTTTATTGCGAACGCCAGCGATATGTTCCTAATAGGAGATGGTGGTCCAGTGATCAAGTTGAAGGCTCAGCAATGCTTATTCGGCAAGATCTCTTGTTAGAACGGTGGCGCTCGCTCGGTTATTTTCTTGACGAATCACTTTTTCTTTACTGTGAAGAGATTGAGCTTGGTCTATGGTGCCGTCAAGTCGGTAGGAAAATTGTTGTTGCAGGGGAAGCTATTGTGTATCATAAGGGAGGTGCAAGTTTAGGAGGCCGAGCAAAACCACTTCAATTTTACTACCTCACAAGAAATCGCGTGTTATTGGCACGACGGTACTTACTGGGTCTTGCCAGGATCTTGTTTACGACAATTTATCCACCCTGGAGAATCATTCGGGCTTGTATGTATTTGATGCAAGGTCAGCGAGATGTAGCTTGGGCAATCCTTCAAGGTTTGTTAGACGGTTACAAAGGAAAGATAGGGCCGAGACTATGAGCAAACAAGAAAAAGGGGTTCGAAAGTCTGTTTTCCCTTTTATCTTCTTTGTTTTCTTAGCAGGTCTGTTAGGGTTAGTGGTCAGTATTATATCTTTAAGTTTTATAGAGGCTTTTGAGAGCCGCGGTATTACTTACCTACTTATTGGTTTGTTAGGTCTCATAGTTTTCGGACCGATAGTGCGACGTATTATCCAGTGCTCTCTAGATTTAGCTGAACCAGGTATATGGTTTGCACTTTTTTATTTTGCCCACTTTGGAATTCGGGCAATTTATGATTTAATTTTCGGAAGTCCAATCCTTGGGTTTACGCCCGAAATAAGCGATCTTGGATTGCTTAATAAGGCTCTTAGTGTAAGCATCATTGGTCTTTTTGTTTTTTGGATAGGCTACCATGTCCGCCTTGGAAAAATTATTGCTTATTCTTTACCTATTTTGCCATGCAAATGGGACAGGACTCGTGCATTATACGTTGCACTTCTTTGCATCATCTTTGGCTGGAGCCTTCGTTTCTTTCTTACTTTTTATCAAGCAGGTGGGATAGAAGGTTGGTTGAGGACAAATAAATATGTCCAGCTTGCTCAAGCCCAGGGCACTATATACCTAAGTATCCTTTCAGGCTTAGCAACGGTTGGTCTATTAATTGTTTTCATTTTAGCCAAGATAGAGGGAAATCATAACTACTGGTTTTTATTTAGCCTGCTTCTTGTACCGGAGTTAGCATTCAGATTTATAAGTGGTTCTCGAGCCCAGTTCGTTTTTCTCTTACTGGGGCTTTTGATTGGTTCTTATATGACCTCGAGACGAGACAAGTATATTAAGGTTAGTATGTTATATGGCCGCTGGGCAGTTATATTGCTTGTACTATTTATTCTTCTTTTCCCGCTTCTTTCCGTCCTTCGGGGTGGTACAGCAGACTTAGGGACAACGTTATCACAGGCCTCGAATTTCTGGGAAGATCCCTCACAGCTTTTTAAGCTAATTTGGGCAAGACAGCATGGACTTGACTCCTTAGCAATCATTGTGGAACATGTACCGAGGGAAGAACCATATACCCTATGTTCACACCTTTCGTTTCTGCTGGTGGCTTGGATTCCAAGATACCTTTGGCCTGAGAAGCCAATAATTAGTATTGGGAAAATATTTTATGAAAGATTCTTTCCCCGTATTTTCCATGAAGGAACATCGGTAGCTCTTACACTTCCAGGTGAATTTTATTGGGCTTTCGGTCTTGGTGGTGTAATTTTGGGTATGTTATTTATTGGAGTATTATGGCGCTTTTTGTTTGAGTATCTAATCCGACCCAAGGCAAATCTTTCCAATATTTTAATCATCAGCATGATATTTCCAACATTTTTTGTCGCTGTTGAACAAACCGTTATTGACCTTTTGACTATACATCTTTTTCAGGCCCTTTTGCTAGTATTTATTGTGGTTACTATTCGCGGAAGAACCGTAGGAATGGAGGTAGACTAATGAACATTCTTGTTCTTTCAGATGCATTTTTACCTGATCACACAGGTGGGATTAGTAAAAGCTTATTGCCAGAGGTAGAGGGGCTTGTAGCACGGGGACATCGTGTTGTAGTTGTGAGTAGGCGCTTGAAGCAGGATTTACCATCCCATGAGGTGAGAGATGGCTACGAGCTTTACCGTTATGTGAGCCCTTCTAAAGAAACAATTTTTTATCGGCTTTATCCTATATTCAGTCTTCATCAAATACCCGGATTAGTTGTTCGTTTACATAAGCAATTTCACTTTGACGTAGCTTATATCCACGATGTATTCCAGGCAGTTGGATTTTCGCAATCTACTACCAAGATACCCTATGTATATGTCTTTCATGCACCTATACTCCAAGAGATTGAAATTGATGCTCAGAGGGGGAAGTATGGTTGGAGTACGCCTTTAGTGAAAATAGTAAACCGATGGATTAAGGCAAAGGAATATCAAGCCTTGTCCCGTTCTAACACAGTAATCGTACGAAGCCGGTTTATAGAAGAGGAGATGCATCGGCTCTATAATGAAATTGACAAAGGGAAGATCCTTCGTATCCCGTTAGGAGTGGATACTAGTAGATTTTCTTTTAACGATGATCCTAAAGCCGTTCGCAAGGAATTAGGACTTCCTTTAGATCGACCCATATTACTTACTGTTAGACGGTTGGTAGCTAGAATGGGGTTGGAAAACCTTATTGTTGCTGTCAATCTTGTTGTCAAACAAATTCCTGAAATTCTATTGCTTATAGGTGGTAAGGGATATTTAGAGGCTGAACTCAAGAAATTAATACAAAAACTTCACCTTGAAAATTATGTTCGTATGCTAGGCTTTATTCCTGAGGAAGTATTACCCAAATATTACCAAGCAGCAGATTTGTTTATATTACCTACCTTGGCACTTGAAGGGTTCGGATTATCCACGATTGAAGCATTAAGTTGCGGAACACCTGTCATTGCTACACCAATTGGGGCAAACACAGAAGTACTGTCTCCGTTAGGCAGAGGATTTCTTTGTAAAGATACGACGCCGGAAGCCCTTGCAGAGCGGATCATATGGGGGCTTACACATGGTGTCAATCATGAAATGCGAAAAAGGTGTCGTATTTATTGTGAGACTAATTTCGATATTAAAAAGATTGTTGACTCTATAGAGGAGAGGCTTAGTATGGTAGGAAAAGAAGGTAGGTCTATAATTGAATCTTCAGCCTTACATGAGACATAGTATTGTAAACTATAAAGATCTAACTTATGCCTTCGAACACTCGGAGGGGAAAAGCTGATGATACTTAATGCAATTATTTTTTGGTTCGCACTATTTGGTTTGTTTTATATTTACTTTGGCTACCCACTTCTGCTAGGGCTACTTGCGTTTTTCCGTACAAACCATATAAAGGTGAGTGAAACTTATCAACCCAAAGTTTCTCTTATCATCGCTGCTTATAATGAAGAAACGGTGATTGGCAAGAAGATTAAAAATAGCCTCAAGCTGGATTATCCCAAAGAAAAACTGGAAATTATTGTCTTTTCTGATGCCTCTACTGATCGAACGGATGAGATTGTAAAAAGCTATACAAATGACGGTGTCAAGCTTCTCCGGATCGAGGGACGCAAAGGGAAGACTTATTGCCAGAATAAGGCTGTCAAGATCGCCACAGGCGAAGTCATAGTTTTTTCTGATGCTAACAGCATGTACGAACCGGACGCTATCCGAAAACTTGTCCGCAATTTCATCGATCCAAAGGTGGGTTGTGTCTCTGGTGAGCTTCGATATTTACCTTCAGGAAAAGGGTTGCAAGAGGGTGTCGAAGGGGAGAGGACTTACTGGCAGTATGAACAGATTCTTAAGAGGTTAGAAAGTCGAGTTTCCTCCCTTGTTGGAGCCGATGGAGCAATATATGCGGTGCGAAAGGAATTGTTTGAACCTTTACCCTCTCAGGTCCAAGAGGATTTAGTAAGGCCTTTAAGGCTAGTACAGAAGGGGTACAAGGTTATCTATGAGCCTGAAGCTGTAAGCTGGGAAAGCACGACGCCGAACCTAGGTGCGGAATTTCGTAGAAGGATAAGAATCGTGACACGAGCTGTATATAGCCTAAAGAGTGATAAATTGTTACTTAGCTTATTAAATCCTTTCCGATATGGCTTCTTTGCCATCCAACTTTGGTCACATAGAGTACTACGTTGGCTTTTTGGACTTTTCTTATTGCTCACTTTTGCTTCCAATATTCTTTTGGTAAGACAAAGTTGGATTTATGTCGCCACCATGGCTGGCCAAATAGCTTTCTATCTGTTTGCTATCTGGGGTTTTCTTAGTGAGGTAGTATTAAAGCAGAAGGCGCCCAAATTCGCGCATCTTGCTTATTACTTTTGCCTTTCCTGTTTCGCAATGTTAATAGGAGTATATAATGGCTTGCGTGGTCGCGCTATGATTACTTGGACACCAAGCCGTTGAAACGGAGTGAAATAGGATGAGAATTACAGTAGTAGGGCTAGGATATGTAGGTGCTGTTGCTGCGGCTTCCCTTGCTTATGCCGGTCATGATGTCTTAGGAGTGGATGTTGATTGGAGAAAGCTCTCTGCTTTTCAGCAGGGTGTCTGTCCATTTTACGAACCAGAACTTTCTCAACTTCTCATTGCAGGTTTAAAAGCAGGTCGGCTTCGTTTTCAGCATCCTGAAGAAGTAGCTTCTTCCCTTGGAGAGATTATTTTGGTGGCAGTTGGTACACCATCCCGACCTTATGGGGGTACTGACCTTTCCCAACTTCGTTCAGCCATTAGATGGATCCGGGAGCATTCTTCACATTCGGCGGTTATCGTAGTAAAAAGCACAGTACCCCCGGGAACAGGTGTTCGTTTGGTGGCAGAGGAATTGGCTAATACCGAATTACAGTATATTTCCAATCCTGAATTCCTAAGGGAAGGGCAAGCAGTTTACGATTGGTTCCATCCTGATCGCATCGTGATCGGCGGAGAGGATGAGAAGGCCATCGCTTTAGTTAAAAAGATGTATGAAGGCATTGAAGCTGATATCCTTGTGACCGACATAACGAGTGCTGAGATGATCAAGTACGCCGCTAATGCCTTTCTAGCTACTAAGATCTCCTTCATCAACGAGATCGCTAACTTATGTGATCGGATAGGGGCGAATGTGGACGATGTAGCCCAAGGGATTGGACTTGATCCTCGTATTGGTTTAAGTTTCTTGCGGGCAGGCCTGGGCTATGGAGGTTCGTGTTTTCCCAAGGACATACGTGCTTTGGAATTTCTTTCCACAGTAAAAGAATACAACTTTGAACTGCTCCGTGCAGTAATCAACATTAATAATCGTCAAAGATTGCTTCCTATTCAAGCCTTACAGAAGGTCTTTGGGAGATTGAAAGGGGTAAAAGTGGCTCTTTTGGGGTTAGCCTTTAAGCCGAATACCGATGATGTGAGGGAGGCTCCTGCTTTAGATATCGCCCGACTGCTGAACGAGGAAGGGGGAGAAATAAGAGCTTACGATCCCAGAGCTCTAGAGAATGCCCGCTCCTTGTTACCCACTGAGATTATTTTGTGTAACTCGGCGATGGATGCTTTATGCGGTGCCCAAGCTGCGATCTTGGTAACAGAATGGTCGGAATTCACCAAGCTTCCATGGGAAGAAGTACTTCGGATTATGATGCCTCCACGCTTCGTTTTCGACGGGCGTAATGCACTGGACGGGCGTAAACTCATGCAACTTGGGTTTCGTTATCAAGGTGTAGGCCGAAGTGGCCCCAACTGGGCCCCTACTATCTAGCCCCCTCATAGTGTAAAGTTATTCGTGGGATTCGATGGAAGAAATTGGTGAGGCGGATGTCCAGGATTTTATAGAAATTAAAGTTGGCGGCCTCAAGATCCTGTGTGGTATAGCTCTGCCACCAATGCAGTGTGCCGCAAGAAAGCGCATAGTAAAACCCAAACCGATATGCTATGTATCCCCCGTAGCGTAAAATATAATGTAGTATTTGGCAGGAGAATGGTAAAAAAGAAGAAGCTCACTCCACGTGGGAAGAAAAATTGCAGAAGGAGGATTTTGAGGTTTGATGAAAAACATCCTAAATTAGACAACTCTATTGTTATCTAATAATCGGCTGAACTTCAAGGACTTACTGGTGAACGTAAGCGTGGAACCTGTTGTGGCATAATCTCCATAATGAGGAGGCTGAGCCAGTGTTTGGCAATGATGGCGCGAAGGTTAAAGTAAGGCTTTCTATTCTTACGACTAAGGTTTGGTATAAGGAATGAGGGGAGGAAAGAGTACTTGCACAAAGCCTCAGCAGTGATCATGGCAGGCGGCCGGGGGGAGAGGTTCTGGCCTTATAGCCGCGCTGACTACCCTAAGCAGTTCCTCCCAGTAGTGGGCGAGGGTACCCTTTTACAACAAGCAGTGCGGCGGGCGCTTAGGTTAGTACCTTTGGAAGAGGTATACATAGTCACTAGCCAGGACCTAGTAGATACTGTAAGAGAGCAGGTGCCCGAGTTAAATCCCAGAAACATCATCCTGGAGCCTGTAGGCCGGGATACAGCGCCCTGCATTGGCCTGGCTGCCCTCTACCTTGCCCGCCAGGACCCCGAGCAAGTCATGACAGTACTGCCAGCAGACCACTTCATACCTGATGAAAATCGCTTTATCGATACCCTGCACGTGGCTAAGGAACTAGCCGGTAGCACTGATTGTCTTGTCACCGTAGGTATCCGCCCCACCCGGCCGGAGACAGGCTACGGCTATATCCGCCTGGGCGAGCCCTACCCCGGAGAATGGGGTAAGCCTGTGTTCTGGGTAAAAGAATTTACCGAAAAGCCCAGCGTTGAGAAAGCCCTTTTCTTTTTAAGCACCAATCAATACCTATGGAACAGCGGCATGTTTATCTGGAAGGTAAGGGTGATACTTAAAGCCATTGAGCGCTACTTGCCCGAGCTTTTCCAGGGTTTCAAGCGTATACAAGCTTACCTGGGAAGCGAGAGGGAAGCCCAAATACTGGCCCAAGAATTCCCTATGCTCCCCCGCATATCCATCGATTACGGCGTAATGGAGAAGGCAGATAAGGTTTTGGTGATCCCTGGGGATTTCGCCTGGGACGACCTGGGGACCTGGACAGCCCTGGAAAGGGTGTGCGAGCTTGACGGGCAGGGCAACCTCTTGCAAGCCCAGGCTGTGCTGATGGAGACAGAAGGCAGCGTCATACGAGCCCAGAAAGAAGACAAACTAGTCGTCGCCTTCGGGATGAAAAACGTCCTCATCATTGACACTGAAGATGTGTTGCTGGTAGCCGATAAATCCCGCGCCCCCCAGCTTAAAGAAGTCATCCTAGAACTTAAACGCCGGGGATTAGAACAGTATTTAAGCTCCAAAACCACCAGCGCCGGGGAAGGGGGCAGGCCCCAGGATTTAGGGTTGGCCTTCTTAGAAAACGGAGCCTTCCCCCCTTGCCCTATACAAGAAAAGCCCTGGGGGCGGGAGGTATGGTGGAGCGTCACTGAAAAATATGTAGGCAAGGTGATATACGTCCGGGGAGGGCATTCTTTAAGCCGCCAGTACCACCGCCTGAAGCAAGAAACTATGATGTTCCTCTCTGGAGAAGGGATCTTAGAACTAGGGGAAGAAAAGATCTCCATTTACCCGGGATTAATTGTAGATATTTTACCAGGTACTATACATAGAGTTTCGGCCACTACCGATATTACTTTCCTAGAAGTATCCACACCGGAAATGGATGACGTAGTGCGGCTGCAAGATGAATACGGAAGGGTAGGGTAGAAAAAGATGAATCCACTAGTTTTCCGCGCTTATGATATAAGGGGTAAAGCCGAGGTGGACTTTCCTCCAGAAGAAGTAAAACTTTTGGGCCGGGCGCTGGCCACTTACTTTAAAAGCCGGGGAGAAAAAGAAGTAATAGTAGCCCGGGACAACCGGAAGCACTCCCCCCTTCTCCGCCAAAACCTGGTTGAAGGGCTCATGGCCGGTGGCTGCGGGGTGGTGGATATAGGGGAGAACCCCACCCCTGTCTTTTATTTCTCCCATCACTATTACGGCTTGACAGCCGGGGTCATGATCACCGCCAGCCATAACCCTCCGGAAGATAACGGGTTTAAAATATCCTCCGGGGGAACAACCATACATGGAGAGGAAATCCAAAAAATACGCCGCCTCATGGAACAAAAAGAATTTGTGGGGGGAGAAGGCTATCTAGAAGAGAAAGACCCCAGGGAAGCCTATATAAGCTACATAAAAGAAAGAATAAGGCTGGTTAGACCCCTTAAAGTAGCAGTAGATGCAGGCAATGGAGTAGCCGGGCCCCTGGCGGTAGAGCTTCTTAAAGCCCTGGGCTGCCAGGTAATACCCCTATACTGCGAGCCTGACAGCACCTACCCCCACCACCATCCTGACCCCACCATCCCCGCTAACCTAAAAGATTTAAAACAGGTAGTCCTTTCCGAGAGGGCCGACGTGGGCCTGGCCCTGGACGGGGACGGCGACCGGCTGGGGGTAGTGGATGAGAAAGGGAATATCCTCTGGGGGGATATGCTGCAAATCCTCTTCTGGCGGGAAATACTTCCCCATCATCCAGGGGCGCCGGCTATTGTAGAAGTTAAATGCTCACAAGCTCTAGTAGAAGAGATAGAAAAGCTAGGAGGCCGCCCCTTTTTCTATAAAACTGGCCATTCTTTAATCAAAGCCAAAATGCGGGAGATCGGGGCCCTGTTTACCGGCGAGATGTCAGGCCATTTCTTCTTCGCTGATGAATATTACGGATACGACGATGCCCTTTACGCCGCTGCAAGACTTCTTCGCCTTCTATCCCGGGAAGGTAGGCCCTTATCTAGCCTGCTAGAAGATGTGCCCAAGTATCACGCCACGCCTGAGACCCGCATCCCCTGCCCGGATGAGAATAAGGCAAGTGTAGTGGCAGGGATAGTGGAGCATTTTAAGGAGAGAGGCTATGAGGTTATTGATGTGGACGGCGCAAGGGTTATATTCCCTGAAGGCTGGGGGCTAGTGCGGGCTTCCAATACCCAGCCGATCCTGGTGGCTAGATGCGAGGCAAAAACTATGGAAGAGCTAAAGAAGATATGCACCATTATGGAAGAAGCGCTTTTGAGGTTTCCGGGTGTAGGCGAGAATAAACCTCTAAGTATAGGAGGGAAAGCTTTTGCCTAAAGCAGCACTGATAACCGGCATTACAGGGCAAGATGGCGCCTACCTGGCCAAATTTTTGTTAGAGAAGGGCTACCAGGTTTACGGGGCCTTCCGCCGCTCTAGCACCGTTAACCTAGAGCGCCTGGAGTATCTAGGGATAAAAGATAGGGTAAACCTGGTTCCCTTAGATCTGCTAGATCTAGGGAATATCACCCGCGTTTTAGAGAAAGTCCAGCCTGATGAAGTATATAACCTGGCCGCCCAGAGCTTTGTAGCCGTATCCTTTGACCAGCCCCTAGCAACAGGGGAGATCACAGGACTAGGCGCAGCCCGGATGCTAGAAGCTATCCGGATCGTTAACCCGAAAATAAAGTTCTACCAGGCCTCCTCCAGTGAAATGTTTGGCAAGGTGCAGTGGGTACCCCAAAACGAAAAAACTCCCTTTCACCCGCGCAGTCCTTACGCAGCGGCTAAGCTTTACGCCCACTGGATGACGGTCAACTACCGGGAGGCCTACGGGATTTTTGCCTGCTCTGGTATCCTCTTTAACCACGAGTCCCCCTTGCGGGGTCTTGAATTTGTAACTAGGAAAATAACCCATACGGTGGCGCGCATAAAGCATGGATTGGCAAATCAGTTAAGGCTTGGTAATCTTGAAGCCAAAAGGGACTGGGGCTACGCCCCGGAATATGTGGAGGCCATGTGGCTTATGCTGCAATCTGACGAGCCCGATGACTACGTGGTTGCCACCGGTGAGACCCATAGTGTCCGAGAATTCGCCGAAGAGGCATTTGCCTGCGTGGGCCTTAACTGGAAGGATTACGTGGTGGAGGATCCCGCTTTTTACCGCCCAGCGGATGTGGAGCTTCTGGTGGGCGATGCTACCAAGGCGCGGGAGAAGCTGGGCTGGCAACCGCGCACTACTTTTAAGGGACTGGTGCGGATAATGGTGGAGGCCGATTTGGAGAGGGTAAAAAAAGAATGCGGGCACTAGTTACCGGCGCGGCCGGATTTGCTGGCCGTTACCTGGTCAAATTTCTTTTAGAGAAAGGGTATACTGTCCTGGCTACCTGCCATAGCCAGCAGCCGGATGTTTCTTTCCTGGCAGGCGCGCTCATACAGCGCGTGGACATCAGGGAGAGAGAAGGGTTGTTTTCTCTCATAGCTAATTTTTTGCCAGAGGAGATTTATCATCTTGCTGGCATTGCCGTCGCCACAGGAGAAGATAGGCAGCACTATTACCAGGTTAACCTGCAGGGTACTTTAAATCTTTTCGAAGCGGTCCGCGAGGCTGCCCCACAGGCCCGGGTGCTTTTTGTTAGCTCTGCTACCGCTTATGGCATTGTCCCGTTGGAGAAGCAGCCCATCGTGGAGGAACAACCCCTAGCACCTCTAAACCATTATGCTGCCAGCAAAGCAGCTGCCGAGGCCGCAGCCTGTGCTTATGCTGCCGAGGGGCTCCATATTATCCGGGCTCGCCCCTTTAACCATACTGGTCCTGGCCAGGGCAACGATTACGTCTGTTCTCATCTAGCCCAAAAGGTGGCTGAAATTGCCTTGGGCCGCTCGGAGGCGGTAGTCACTGCTGGGAACCTAGATGCCGCCCGGGATTTTACCGACGTGCGGGACGTGGTGCGTGCCTACTGGTTGCTTCTGCAAAAGGGCCGTCCTGGCGAGGTTTACAATGTTTGCAGCGGCAGGGTTTATACGGTAAGGGAAATCGCTAGGATGCTAGGGGAAATTGCAGATGTAAGGTTTTCCCTACATTCCAGCCCAAAACTAAAACGTAAAACCGATATAACATTGCTCTCTGGCTCTGCCGCCAAGATCAACTGCGAAACGGGCTGGATATCGGAGATACCCTTCTGCCAAACTCTTGCTGATTTGTTTAGCTGGTGGCGGGATATTATTCTTCGGAATATGCAATAATCTTATGGACAAACGACAGAGGGATTTCTGATGATGGATCACCGGGGTCTATTTTTTAGGCTTCCGGTGCGAGAGGGGAAGCTGAGAGAGGGACTACAAGGTAAATTTCTAAGGTACCTTAAACCTTTTCGAGGCAATAAATGAAGTTGCCTCACAAGCCCGGATTCTATGTGTCGGTTCGGTTGGTGCTTACAGCATTGTCACACTGGAAATGCCACCTACCTCTTGGGACCTGTAAACCACTATGCTGCCAGCACGGTTACTGATGTGACGGCTTGCGCCTACCCTACCGTGGGACTGAACGTCGTTCGGGCACGCTTTTTTAATCACATCGGCCTGGGCTAGAGTACTGCTTCTGTTTGCTTACACTGGGTCGTACTGACCCTTAATTACCGCTGAGGACGACGCCGCCCGGGATTTTACTGACGTACGGGACGTGGTACACGCTACTGGCTGCTCCTGTAGCACGGCCGTCCTGGTGAGGCCTGCAACGTCTGTAAGGGGAAGGTTTACACGGTAAGAGAAGTAGCGGGGATGCTGACCGAAATCGCTGGTATACAGATTATCTTGAACTCTATTGTAAACTTCAGCATAAAACCGACATCCCGCTTCTGCGGGGCTCTACTCTTAAAGATCAACCGTAAAACAGGGTGGATACCGGAAATACCTTTGAAATACCTTTTCAGAAGACCTTGGCGGAACTAGTAGAATGGTGGCGGGAAAAGATGAAGTATAAAAGTGATGCTGAAAGAACTTGGTCGGACTCAGGACAAAAAATAGTATTACACCCGAATTTGGTTATTTTTAAGCTGTAAAGCTTGAGTTTTTGTGCAAAGTGGTAGAAGATCCGGTAATCCAGGCTATAAAGTGGGACATAGAAAAGCATCTGGTAAGCAAGAAAGCTGTGGAGCGAAACCCATTAGTTGGTCGGCTTGTTGTTTCCTTAGTAAAATACCTTTTCTTAAAACTTAATTTTAATCACCGATCCATAAAGGTAAAGGGACCCAAGGAGGCTAGGTTTGTATACACAGCAAATTTTTCTCGTTCTCTCCCCCTACCATAAGGGAGGAAGAGATTGAAGTTGAACGGATAAAAGAACGCTATGCGCGTCAGAAACAGCTTGCGGTCGACCAGTACTCCTATTTCAACAGTGGTAACCTCTTCATGGTGCAGGAAAGAGAGCGTGCTGTGCTGGCGCTGTTACGAAAGCACGGTATGACTCCGCTGACGGAACGGAAGATATCGGATGTGGGCTGTGGGACGGGAGGATGGCTACTGGATTTTGTCCGGTGGGGTGCTCGACCTGAGAATCTTTTCGGGGTGGAACTTCTCGAGGAGCGGGTTTGGGAAGCCAAGGTGCGGGTGCCCCGTGCTAACCTGATCCACGGCAACGCTGAACAACTCCCCTTTGCCAGCGATACCTTCGATATTGTACTGCAGTCTACCGTGTTTACTTCGATTCATGATGCTCTAATGAAGAGCCGCATCGCCCAGGAGATGATGCGTGTGCTAAAGAAGGGAGGCTTGATCCTATGGTACGACTTCCGGTACAACAACCCGTGGAACCCGGACGTGCGGGGTGTGAAGAAATCCGAAATCGATCGGCTTTTTGAGGCCTTGTGAAAGAGTAAACACTGGCGCCTCCCATAGTGCGCCGCTTGGCACCTCATAGTTGGTTAGCCTGCTATCTACTTAGCGGAGTTCCCTTCTTGAGGACACATTATCTGGTGGCGATGCGGAAGGTAGCGGCAGCTCAAGGAGGCTGGGAAAGATGCGCAGCACCTTTCTTGCGTTCTCACCTCCAACCATAGGGGAGGAGGAAATTCAGGAGGTCGTAGATACATTACGCTCCACCTGGATCACCACCGGTCCCAAAACGAAGCGGTTCGAGCAGGAATTCGCAGCCTACCTAGGAGCTCCTGGTGCTCTGGCTCTCAACTCCTGTACTGCGGCGCTGCATACCGCCCTGGTCACTCTGGGAATTGGTTCCGGGGACGAGGTCATCACCACGCCCATGACCTTCGCTGCGTCGGTCAACGTAATCGAGCACGTGGGGGCCCGGCCGGTGTTGGTGGATGTAGAGCCCGATACGCTTAACATCGACCCAGTGAAGGTAGAGGCTGCCATTACTTCACGGACCAAGGCCATCATACCGGTGCACTACGCCGGTCACCCGGTGGACTTGGATTCCATCTACGAGCTAGCGCAAGCCCACAATCTGACTGTAATCGAGGACGCCGCCCATGCCCTGCCGGCTAAGTACAAGGGCCGGTATATCGGCTCGGCAAACAACCCAGTGGCCTTCAGCTTCTATGCCACCAAGAACCTAACAACAGCTGAAGGGGGGATGCTTACCGGAGATCCCGAGTTCCTGGAGCGGGCCCGCATCGTCAGCCTCCACGGGATGAGCCGGGATGCCTGGAAGCGGTACGACAAGGGAGGTAGCTGGTACTACGAGGTGCTGCTTCCCGGCTTCAAGTACAACATGACAGACATCCAAGCGTCTCTGGGCCTTTGGCAACTGCGAAAGTTGGCCGGCTTTCAGCAGCGGCGGCGTGAGGTGGTGGCCGCTTATAACCAGGCGTTCAGAGATGTTGAGGCTTTAGAGCTTCCGGTTGAACGTCCGGAGGTTGAGCACGCCTGGCACCTGTACGTGCTCAGGCTGCGCCTCGAAGCCCTCCGGATCACGCGGGATCAGTTCATCGAGGAGCTCAAGGCCCGCAACATAGGCACCTCGGTGCACTTCATCCCCATCCACCTACACCCGTACTATAGGGATAAATATGGCTATCGCCCAGATGATTTCCCCGTGGCTTACAGCAACTACCAGCGCATGTTGAGCCTGCCTTTAAACCCGAGCCTGTCGGATCAAGACGTGACCGATGTTATCGAAGCGGTACTGGATGTGGTGAGGGCTTACCAACGATGAAGTGGTCGAAGCGACTTTTTGATCTTTTCTGGAGCCTTCTGGGACTCGCCGTGCTCTGGCCGCTGTTTTTGTTGATCGCTATCCTCATCAAGCTTGAGGATGGCGGTCCGGTATTCTTTCGCCAGGAGCGGTTGGGCTATAAGGGTCGTCCTTTTTACATATGGAAATTCCGAACCATGGTTGTCGATGCAGAAAAACGTGGGAAACCTTTGACGGTTGGGCGGGACCCACGTATAACGCGAATAGGGTACTGGCTGCGCAAGTTCAAGCTAGACGAGTTGCCACAGTTGATTAACGTGGTATTAGGCCAAATGAGCTTGGTCGGGCCGCGGCCAGAAGTACCCCAGTACGTGACCCTTTATACGCCGGAACAGCGGAGGGTGTTGGAAATGGTACCAGGAATTACCGACCCGGCCTCCATCGCTTACCGTCACGAAAGTGAGCTATTAGCTAGTTCACCTGATCCTGAGCGGACATATATAGAACAGATTATCCCAGAAAAAATAAGACTGAATCTGGAGTACGCCCAACGAGCCACACTTTGGACAGATTTGATGGTCATCCTGCGAACAATTATTAGGGTTGGAGCCGGGAGGAGTGACGGACCAGGTAGATACTCACATACAGCCTAACTCCGCAAATGTTAGGGGGGACCTGTATTGCCATACCGTTCCATAATGATTTAACATTAGAAGAGATAGACTATGTTGCTTATGTGCTGAAGAAGGCCTTACAGGAATGTTGAGATCAGGAAGTGAGCTCTATTATGAAAAGAGCTGTGCGCAGAACAGTACGCATCTGGCTGCTTATTGCGATTGACGTGCTGCTTATAAATCTCGCCCTTTTTCTGGCCTTATGGCTGCGCTTTGAAAATGTTTTTTCTCCCCGGAATATAAGATACTTGCAAGATGCCATAAGGCTTGCGCCGCTCGCCACATGCATCTATATAACCTGCTTCTATTTGTTCCGGCTTTATCATCGCCTCTGGCGCTATGCCAGTATAGGGGAACTTTTGTCCATTACTGGGGCTACGGCCGTGGGGACTATGGCGGTGGTTTCCTGGTCTTACTTTCGCATGGTTCCCGGCCATTTTCCCCTACCGCGGAGCATCTTCGTACTGTGGGGGCTCCTTATAGTTGCTCTGGTGGGGGCTTCACGCCTTTTCTGGCGCCTGCTGCGCGAGTATCCCTTCCCGGGTTTAAAAGGTGGACAAGCAGTACTGATTATGGGGGCAGGGGATGCCGGGGCCATGGTGGCCCGTGAGCTCCGAAGCAGAAATGGAGGGGATATAAGGCCCATCGGCTTTGTGGATGACGATCCCCTAAAGCAAGGTAGGCAGCTATATGGCCTGCCCGTCCTGGGGACTAGGGAAGACATTCCCCGGTTGGTGGAGCAGTTTGGAGTAGAGGAGATCATCATCGCTATGCCTTCTGTCCGGGGCCGGATCATCCGCGAGATCGTGGAAATCTGCCATGGGACGGGGGCGAGGCTACGGATTCTACCCGGCATGTATGATTTGATTGAAGGCAAGGTAAAGGTGGACCCCATACGCGAGGTGCGTATAGAAGATATTCTGGGCCGGGAGCCCGTACAGGTCGATTTAGAAGCTATCGCCGGCTACTTGAGTGGTGAAGTGGTGCTCGTCACCGGGGCCGGCGGCTCCATAGGCTCTGAACTCTGCCGCCAGGTGGCCAGTTTCCAGCCTAGACTTTTAATACTTCTGGGCCGGGGCGAGAACAGTATTTACGAGATTGAGCAGGAGCTAAGCGCAAGTTTCCCGGAAGTAAACCTGGTCCAGGTTATCGCCGATGTGCGGGATGAGGCGGCCATAGACTACATTTTTAGAAAATACAGGCCGGCGGTTGTCTTCCACGCAGCAGCTCATAAACACGTGCCTCTTATGGAGGTTAACCCGGCTGAAGCGGTGAAGAACAACGTGCTGGGAACTTGGGGAGTGGCTCAGGCTGCCGATAAGTATAAAAGTAAAATATTTATTCTTATTTCTACGGATAAGGCCGTTAAGCCTACCAGCGTAATGGGCGCCTCCAAACGGGTAGCCGAAATGATTGTGCAGTACATGGCTAAGAAAAGCCGCACCCGCTTTGCCGCGGTGCGCTTCGGGAACGTGCTCGGAAGCCGCGGTAGTGTAGTGCCCTTGTTCCAGCGCCAGATAGCTCAAGGAGGCCCGGTGACTGTAACCCATCCTGAGATGACCCGGTATTTTATGACCATACCCGAAGCAGTGCAGCTGGTCATCCAGGCCGGGGCCCTGGCCCGGGGCGGGGAGATCTTTGTGCTGGATATGGGCGACCCGGTGAAAATAGTGGACCTGGCCCGTAACATGATTATCCTTTCGGGTTATGAGCCCGGGGAAGACATTGAAATAGTCTTTACCGGTATTCGACCGGGAGAGAAACTCCACGAGGAGCTCTTCACCGCCGAGGAAAAGATCAATACCACCTCCCATGAGCGTATCCTTATAGCGCACCCCGAGGAGATAGACGAAGTGGGCTTGGAAAAATTCCTGCGCTTAGTCTCGAGGCCGGATTGGAAGCCTGAAATGGAGGAAGTGGAGGAAGCGCTAAGAATGGTTTTGCCCGGGTTTAGGATGGAAGGGGAACGTAAGAAAGTACAGGTGGGCTGACAGGTTTTTCGGTAAAAAGAGGTTACAGTTAGACTGAGTAAAGGGCGATTAGGATGAAAACAAGCCTATATGTGCTGTTGGACAAGTTGAAGGAAGAAAAGACCCCGGAAGCATTGAGAGATTTATTAGCCAGTCTCCCTTCGGAGACCGATAGGGAGTTTGAAGTATTACTTACCAAAGTGGCGCAAATTCCAGGAATTGATGGGTTGTTTTACCAGGTCCTTGAGGAGGCCCTTAAAGAAGGCAACGAGGTAGTAGATGATCGATCTAGAAAAATTGCCTATGCCGGTTTCTACGGCCTTAATATTTATTACCGCCATGCCCGGGATATAACTAAGGTTGGTAAACTGATAGAGCAGTATCAAGAGCTTTTCGGTGGTCATCCCACGTTTCCCCACGTTCTTTCTTTATATTACCGGAGCACGGGGAAACAACAGGATTTGTATAGGGCCTTACACTATGCGCGACAGGCTGCCAATGCCGTGCGAAACCATGCCGGGATACTACATTCTTTAGCGGAAATCTTGATTAATCTAATCGATGAAGGGGTGATCGAGCGCGAAAGTAATCTGGCCGAAGCGGAGGCAGCCATAAATGAGGCTCTCCACCTTGATCCTGACTATCCCAAATTCTATAGCACTAAATCTCAATTGCTGGCGCTAAAGGGAAGTTTTGCTGAAGCCAAGGAGTTAGTCCAGAGAGCCATAGACATGGAAGATTCCAGCGCCTTTGATTATTCCATCCGCTTGAACGGATACTACTATCTCTTGGCTAAAATCCAGTTAATGGAATTTAGCAAAAAAGTTGAAGAGAAGTTGAGTTATGCCACTGATTATATAGCCCAAGCGCGCCGGGAAACTGAGGAACAGCTTAAGCAATTCAGAAACGAGAGCTTACAATTCCTGGGATTGTTTGCAGCTATTGTCTCCTTTACGGTCGGCAGTATTCAGTTTATTGCCAAGCAGCCTTTTGAACAGGGGATATTGCTGTTGCTGGTCTTCAGTGGAAGTTTACTGTGCATTTACGCCGGCTTGAGTATAATGTTGTACGGGAAGTCGGGTTGGTATAGGATAATCGCGATACTGTTGCTGGCAGCAGTCCTGATATTGGGTCCTGTCTTAGCCTTAAGAGGTGTATTCCTGGGATGAAATTAAGCAGGCTAGAGGCGATTTCTCTATCCGGAGGCCCGGTGAATCATGACCTTTACGGGTATGAGAACAATACTTTCTGGGTTATGGACGGCGCCACCCCGCTCTCCCCAAGTTATACCCCGTCCGCAGACGCAGAGCTGCGCGGGTTAATGGATAGGCTGGAGCAGGTTATTCGTAGTAAGTCTAAGGAAGTGAGTTTAAGTTTAAACGAAATCATGATCTCGGCTGCCCAAGAGATTGAACGAGATCTGGGGGACATGAAGGGTCGGAAGCGCTGGGAGTTGCCCAGCTGCGCGGTGGCCGTAGTCAGGATACATGAGAAACATATAGAGTACCTGGTCCTGGGTGATGTGGTGGTAGCTCTCAGGAGCAATGGGGTTTTAAAAGTAATTACCGACGACTCCGTAAAACATCTTGATGAGATGGCCATTAAGGAAAAGTTACATTTGCAATTAACCCAAGGAATGTCAAGTTCGGCCGCCAGGGAAGCGATTCTACCCCTTCTCCAGGAAAACCGGGCGCTAATGAACGAGCCCGGTGGATACTGGATTTTTAATGGAAGCGTTGTAGCGGTAGAACACGCTTTAAGCGGAGTACTACCTGTAGAAAATGATACTCAGCTTCTGCTGGCCACTGACGGTTTTTCGCGGCTGGTCGATACTTTTCCTGCCTATCCTTCTTGGGCGTCTTTACTGGAGGCGTTGAAGACCAGCAGCCTAGAGAGAATGGCAAATATGTTGCGGGAAATAGAAGAAAGCGATCGTGAATGTTTAAAGTACCCCCGGTTCAGCACGTTCGATGATGCTACGGCAATCTATGTGGAGTTAGAATAAAGAGCGTTGAGAGAAGGGGCCAAGCAGGGATGCGGGTACTAGTGATCGGCAGAGCCGGATATATCGGCAGCCATACGGTATGGCAACTGGTGAAGGCAGGGCACGAGGTAATGCGAAGGAAAGTTCGGTGCCGGGTAGGACCACGGCGGCAGGGCGATCCCGCTGTACTGGTGGCCTCAGCGGAAAAAGCGGTGGCCGAGCTAGGCTGGCGGCCTCAGTACGCGAGCCTGGAAGATATTATTGTTACCGCCTGGAAATGGCACAGCACCCATCCATACGGGTTTTCTGGAATAATAATAAGAGGTAGTCTTGTCTGTCTAACGCAGCGAACGTAGCTACCCTGAACCTGGGAGCGTATGCTCATCCGGTTGGGCTTCTACGGGGCAGGAAACCCCTGGCTTATACCGGAGGAATGGTGGCGCCAGGATACGGGAATAGAGGTGGTGGGGATGGAGTATTTTAAGCTTTTGTGGTAGTGGGTGAGGTATGGAGTGCGGACGGGATGGCTTGTCCCCTAGGCGGGTGCCTAGGTTAGAGGATAGAGGACAATATGTAAGAAAGGAGTAGTCGAGAGCTCATGAGCGTTCCAGAAGCTAAGCCTATATACGAGTATTACGGCGATGAAATAGAGTTGCGAGAGCTCTTGCTCGCTATCTGGCGCCAGCGGTGGCTGGTCATTGGTGCTACACTGGCTTGCGTCTTAGTTGCTGTACTCGTAAGCCTTGCTTCACCCCAGGTTTACCAGGTTGAAGCTCTAGTAGAGCTGGATAAGCCGGAAGAAGAAAGGATTGTGGATAGCGCTGGTAAAATAGTGCAGGCGACAATATTAAGACAAAACGAAGCTAGGGAAAGTTTGGAAAGTCGGGCGTTACTAAACGAAGCCCTAAAAAAATTATCGTTACCTGCCGACCCTCGCACCTTCCAACCGCGCGGGCAAGTTGTAAAGGATACTAATTATATAAAGTTTTCGCTGGAGGGCAGGGATCCGGGGCAGGTAAAAGCCGTGGCTGAGAAGATGCTGGCCCTTTTTCTCGAACAGCGAGATAAGGTTTATAGGGAACGCCGCGCACCTCTGGAGAAAAATTTAACTAAAATCCTTCGCGACCTAGAAGAAGCCCAGGCCACAAGGGAAAAAATCGAGCAGATTATCTCCACACTGGAGAAGTCTTCTTTAAGCGAGATAGAGAAGAAGCTTTATGCCTTGCAGTTGACTCAGCTTAGCAGCGCCCAGGCCCAGGAAAAAGTGGGGTTGATAGCTCAATATCTTTCCCTTCAGGAAAAATTGGCCGCCCTGCACCCGGCCAGGGTAGTAGATGCTGTCAGCGATCCTATAAAGGTTAGGCCGCGGCTAGCACTCAATGCCGCAGTAGCCCTGATGCTGGGCCTGATGCTGGGCATCTTTGCGGCTCTAGTGAGGAACTGGTGGAGCTACCCTGAAAAGCAGGATTTGCAGGGTAACCTGGGAAAATAAAAGCTCTTTCCTTGAAGGACCTTGATGAGCTGGCGGAGAAGGTGTTCGAGGTGACCGGTGAAAGCGACCTTAAGAGATTTTTGGGCCTGAACCATTGAGGAAGGTGAGAACGCCTCTGCTCGCCGGCTTCTGAGGCTTCTTAGACTTCTTGGGCGACGAAAAGGGGTTTAGTCTTTGGGGGTAGCCTGTTTGTTGTGCCGCGGTTTAAAGTGTCAGAACAGACAGCCACTTGACCAGATACCTGTATCCCTAAGACCATTCTTAGCTGGTGATTGGGAGTGGAGCCATTGTTTATCTATCGATGATTCCGATATCTGGATGGCGTTAAAAATTTGGCAGGAAAGCCCAGACCCCATCCTATCTGATCTGTCCAGGCGGATTTTATACAGGGAGCTATTCAAACCTATTGCGATTATAGAAAATCCTCCTGTTAGAGTGTGAGCCGAGAGAAGAATTCAAACAGGGGTACCCAGTAAAGTGTCCCGACTGTGGAAACCCGCGCCTGGTATTGGGCGAGTACGAAGGTGCGGACACTAGGTGTCCGCGATGCAAACAGGGAAATCTTATTGGTAGGTTGGAGTGGATCCGACTTACCCGGCTTTGAGCCCGGAAGAGGAGAAGGAAGTGGAGGAGATGACCGGTTGTTGTGCGGGATGGCAAATGTTATAATTAAGCTATCAAAATGATAGCAAGGGGGTGCCGGCTCTGCCCGATGTCCTCATCCGAAATGTACCCAAGGAGGTTTTAACTATTTTAAAGCAGCGGGCAGCTGCTAAAGGCCGATCTTTACAGATGGAATTGCATAAAATTCTGGAAGAAGCCGCTAAGGAAAAAAGCCTGGACGGCCTCAAACTGGCTGCCGAGATAAGGAAGCAATTGCAGGTAAAAGGGAAAAGCTACAGCGACAGTGTTGATTTAATCAGAGAGGATAGGGAAAGGTGAAAATAATTGTTGTAGATGCCAGCGTTGCTGTTAAATGGTACATCCCCGAATCCCAATGGGAGGCGGCAGTAGAATTTCTGGAAAGGGCGGCAAAAGGCGACTGCCATTTATGGGCACCAGAACTGATTTATGCTGAAGTGGGCAATGTCTTGTGGAAAAAGTGTATGCGCGGCGAAATTGACGGGGAAGACGCCCGTAAGATATTAGAGGCCGTGGTTCAGGAATTCCCTGCTAGGGTTGCCGAAATGCAGCCTTTGCTTCCCGCTGCCTTTGAGATTGCTTGCGGTTACAAGCGGACGCTGTATGACAGCTTGTATATTGCCCTGGCGGTGGCAAAAACCGGAGTATTCATCACGGCTGACGAAAGGCTGGTCAATGCTTTGAGGCCTACTTCCCTTAGCCAGTTTGTATGTTCGCTGCAGGATTACATAAAGGGGTTTAAGCCCGGAAGAGGAGAAGCAGACTGAAATTACAACTTTTTTGCCACAAAGCGCCTTACGGCTGCGCGGATTAGGCTTGTATAACCCAACCCCAGCATCTTTGCCCGGCGCTTTAGTTCGTCCAGGTCTTCCTTGGGCAACCTGACTGTGACAGCTATCATCTGCCGTTGGGGTTTTTTACCAACCAGTTCTAACCCTTCAAGTTCAGTTATATCGGTTTCATCGAAGAATTCGGCGAGCACATGGAGATCATCTGTGTCGGGCGGGTATTTTTTCATTTAACTTTCCTCCTTCTATACTGTCGTCTTTCTTTTTGAGACATGTCGCGTGCTGTGACTGGAAGGGCTATACCTTCTCCTTGATCCAGAAGCACGACTGCCAAATATCTGCCACTTGCGGTGCGGCCAAGTACATAATAGGACCACGCAATAGAATAGCATGGGGATCGTCGAATACAGCTTCTTCAACTTCTTCTGGTGTTATTCCGTGTTTCTGCTCGATGTGAGATATCCTATCCTGGCGCCAGCGAATAGTGTGAAACAAAAGAGCTTCACCTTCCATATCACATTGTAATACAACCATAATCGGTCAGAGAAAAGTAGTATTGTAGGAACACCTTAGCTGGGGCTGACCAACCCCAAGCCTGGAGGGCCTCACCGGCTCTTAACTTAGCGACGTCTAATGGAGAGTTTACAAGAATGCTGACCAGAATGCGGCTAGACCCAGCGAAGCTGGGACTTATAACCGCGATATTTGATACTTACTTAGGTTTAAGCCCGGAAAAGGAGAAGGAAGTAGAGGAGATTCTACATAAGGAATGAAGGTAACCGTCAAATATAACCCACTTTTTGCCCTTACGTAAGATAAGAATAAAGAACCCCCACCGATTTCTGAGATGGG
>NZ_JBJHHE010000029.1:0-27227 GCF_056378755.1 Thermanaeromonas sp. DSM 22490 | reverse complement strand
AGAATTAGGGCTACTTTGACTCTAGAACGACCTAATTTAATGTGCGAGCTTTTTACGGTTCAATTTGACAATCTACAGCGGAGGGAAAGCGGAGGGGGTCCGGACTTGTCGGTTAAGTGAGATTTAACTGCAGGTTGAT
The DNA here is from genome assembly GCF_056378755.1 of Thermanaeromonas sp. DSM 22490. Lineage (NCBI taxonomy): Bacteria > Bacillati > Bacillota > Clostridia > Neomoorellales > Neomoorellaceae > Thermanaeromonas > Thermanaeromonas sp. DSM 22490. Next base: position 27,088 of record NZ_JBJHHE010000029.1, on the reverse strand, counting down.
CTAAAGTTTCAACGCGGTTTATGGAGGAAAATGGCGTTTGGTAGAGAATATACAAGTACTTTAAAAAATATGCGGGAAAAGCGCAGAAAAAGAATAACATATTATGCTGTATTAGCACGAAAAAATATGCTTAATACTCCAGGTATTACAAAGAAAGGAGAGCATATTAAGGTGCGGGTTGCTATCATTGGGAGATTGGGAGTTTACGATCCGGTAATTTGGCTAATATTAGAGAAGAGGTAAAGTTATGTGGCCAGCTGGCGACAGGCGTCAATCTAAGTTAAGGTAGAGGAGAGAGGGCGAGCTGATGGCAATAAAGCGCGTGGTTATTATAGTTTTGGACAGCGTTGGTGTGGGAGCCTTGCCCGATGCTCATAAATATGGTGATGAAGGCAGCAATACCTTAGGCAATATTGCTGCTGCCGTGCCTCTAAAGCTACCCCACCTGGCCCGGCTCGGGCTAGGCAATATTATTCCTCTCCGGGGTATTGATCCGGTAAACAATCCTTCGGCAGCTTATGGGAAAATGGCTTCCCAGGCGCCGGGCAAAGATACGACCACGGGCCACTGGGAGCTGGCGGGACTGATTTTGGAACGTCCCTTCCCCCTGTATCCCCAGGGCTTTCCCCCGGAAATTATAGAGGCTTTTGAAAAGGCCATTGGCCGCAAAGTTTTGGGCAATAAACCGGCTTCCGGTACGGCCATCATCGAGGAACTGGGCGAGGAACATTTACGTACGGGCTATCCCATTGTTTACACTTCTGCCGATAGCGTCTTCCAGATCGCTGCCCACGAAGACGTCATCCCGGTACAGGAGCTATATCGTTACTGCCGGATTGCGCGGGAGATTCTCCAGGGAGAACATGCTGTAGGGCGCGTTATTGCCCGTCCTTTTGTGGGAGAACCGGGGCATTTTATCCGCACCGACCGGCGCCAGGACTTTTCCCTGGAGCCGCCTAAGCCTACCCTGTTAGATGTTATAAGCGGCGCTGGGCTCCCGGTCATGGCCGTAGGCAAAATAAAAGATATTTTTGCCGGCAGGGGGATTAGCCGCTGGATTCATACCCATGATAATATGGACGGCATTGACCAAACCTGCAAATTCCTGCGGGAAGGTAGCCGGGGCCTTATTTTTACTAACCTGGTGGATTTTGATATGCTCTACGGCCACCGAAATGATGTGGAGGGCTATGCAGCCGCCTTGGAGGCTTTTGACCGCAGATTGCCGGACTTGATGGAGGACCTCGATGAAAAAGACGTACTGGTTATCACTGCTGATCACGGCTGCGACCCTACCACTCCTAGTACCGACCATTCTCGCGAATACGTACCCCTTCTAGTATTTGGGAAATTTATTCAGGCAGTGAATGTTGGAGTGCGTTCAACCTTTGCCGACCTGGCAGCTACGGTGGCCGAACTCTTGGGGGTGCCCTACCAACTGGCAGGGACGAGCTTTGCTAAACTTTTAATAGGGTAGTTATTTCGCCCGCTTCAATTCCTGAAGAGCCGTCTCCTGCTGAGCTGTTTTTCTTACCAGATAGTTGATGTCTAGCGTTATGGCGTCCAGGCGCTCATCGAGGTGCTTTCTCAGGCTCTCAATCTGTTCGCCCCTGAGATGGTAGCCATCGAAAAGGGCTCGGACCTTATCGATAACTTCGGTTTCGATCCGAAGTTCAAGTCTATGTACTCGGTTTGCCAGCTGCTCTTGACCGGCTCTCAATTCTCTTACTTCACCGGTCAGCTGTTGCTGGCGGGATCTTAATTCTCTTACTTCTCCTGTCAGCTGCTCCTGGCCGGCTCTCAGCTCTCTTACTTCACCGGCTAGCTGCTCCTGATTGGCCCTCAGCTCTCTGACCTCGCCTGCCAGCTGCTCCTGATTGGCCCTTAATTCTCGGACTTCACCGGCTAGCTGTTCCTGACCGACTCTCAGCTCTCTGACTTCGCCTGCCAACTGCTCCTGATTGGCCCTCAATTCTCGGACTTCGCTGGTCAGCTGCTCCTGACCAGCTCTCAATTCTCTTACTTCACCGGCCAGCTGTTCTTGGCGGGATCTTAATTCTCTTACTTCGCCGGTCAGCTGCTCCTGATTGGCTCTCAGCTCTCTGACTTCACCGGTCAGCTGTTCCTGGCCAGCTTTCAGTTCTCTAACCTCGCCGGCCAGCTGCTCCTGGCCCGATTTTAACCCCTGGATATCTTTTCTAAAGGCTTTCATTTCGTTAAGGATTTCTTGTAGCAGTTGTTCGCTCATGGATATGTTCTCCCCTCATGTTAAAACCTGGAATAGGTAAAACGATTGTCTTCCATTGGTTTACCAAAATTTGTTTCCAGTAGCAACAGGTTAAAATTGCTAGGTTCCTGTGAAATGGGTTGGCACAAGCGGATGTGCCCATGGCCCATAAACTGCTTATAGAAAGAAAAGAGCATTAATACCTAAAGCTGGCTCAAACAGGCCCACATAATTCCTCCTAAAAAACTTTAAAATTAAGCTCAGCAGAAAAGGGGAAAAAACTGAGTAACCTGTTTATCCTAGTTTCTCACCAGCGGTTATGTCGGTCATGATTTCCTGCGTCAAGAAGCTCAGATCCGTATAGTCGATCAGAGCGTGAGCTTCGGGAAAGAAGAGTTGCATAAATTCTCGGAAAAAGGTGGTGATTAGCTCCTTGAAAATATGGCGTCATGGTCGATAGGCATGGCCGGTTTTTCCCGTTTTTCTTTATTGTATCTGATATTGGGTGCGGGAGCAAGGTAAACTTACGCCTTGTATCATGGTCTAACTACTAAAAATGGCAAGAACTTCCGTACGTGGAAGCCTTGCCATTTCCTAATTTCCCTAGAGCTGATGGTGGGATTAGAACTCACGGCCTGCGCATTACTAGGTTTCGACAGTTAGTTTATGGCAATTTATGCCAGCTTAGAGTGCTTGATTTTCCTTGCTTTCCGCCGCTGAAACACTACGGTAAACTTCTGCGGACCAAAAATATTTTCTCAAGTTTTTCTCAAACTTGGTCCCCTGGTAATACTACAGGAAAAGGTAGCAACCTCAAAAGTTCCTCCTTGTTCCTTTTCGAATAATCCAGGACGGTTGCACCGCTGACTTCTCCTGTAGCCAGGGAGTAGCGGATAAAAACACCTTTTACTCCGTCCTCTTCAGAATACGACGGCACCGGCTTTCCCAGGGAAATATAAAGTACATCATGCTCCTCATCATAGTTTAAAAGCGGGCCGGGCATATACAATCCCTCCTTGTATGATATGACCAACGGGTAAATTTCCAGTTGGTCATATTATATTTTTAGCTCAAAAAAGTTGACCTTTGGGGTATCCTTTGGGACAATCACGGTAGAACCGAAGACGGGGCAGTTCAGTACCTCCTGCACTTCCCAAGTGCTTCTGAAGACTGCTCCCCGGCCCTGATGGCAACCGCTTACGCGCGGGTTGCACGACTTTTAGAGACTCTCCCTTCAGCAAGGAGCTACGCACCAGTCTCTTAAGGTTCAGTGCTCATCAGCAAGGTTGCTGTTACGTCAGGTTCCCAGGGATACCCCAATCTTGGTTCGCTATTCCTCCAGGAAAGGAGGTGTTATTGCTATGGGCAAAACTCTTTTCGTCGGTGTCGATATAGGGTCTGATACCAATGTGGTCCGCATCCTCGACGATGCCGGCGAAGAAGTCTGCGGGTTCAGCGTTTCCAACGACCTCCCGGGAACTGAAAACTTGGTGGAAAAGGTTGTTGCTAAAGCAGTCTCTATTAATGCTGATAAGGTTAAGATTGGCATGGAAGCCACTAACCTTTATTGGTGGCACCTTTCCCAGGCTTTGCATGAAGCCCCTGAACTCTCCGCTTTTGAGGCGGAAATAGCGGTGATTAACCCCAAGGTAATTGACGGTTTTAAGCGCATCTACCAGGATATGGCTAAAACAGACGCCTTGGATGCCCGGGTTATCGCTGATTGCTTGAGGTTTGGACGAGTACGGCCAACACCTCCTCTTGATATGACCTATGCTCCTTTGCAACGGCTAACCCGGTTTCACTATCACCTGGTAAGTAACCTCACTCGGGAGAAGAATAGAGCCCTCAATCTGATATTCTTTAAGTTTTCCACCTACCAGAGGGAATGCCCCTTCTCCGATATATTCGGGCAAGCCTCCCGGGCCGTCGTCGGTAACCTGACACCCGACGAAATCGCTATTATGCCGGTGGAAGAACTAGTTGACCTTATGCTCCAACACGGCAATAAGCGCTTAAAAGATGTCCCGGAGATGGCCAGAGTTATTAAACAGGCAGCCCGCAATTCCTACCGTTTAAACCCCAAAATGCGGGAGGCTGTGGATATTACCCTGGCTATGTCCCTGGAGACCATTCGGTTCTTTGAAAGCCAGCAGAAGAAAATTGACCAGGTCATTGCCCATGAGCTAAAAGCCATTCCTCAAACACTAGACACTGTTCCTGGTATAGGGCCGGTTTATGCCGCCGGTATAGTAGCTGAAATAGGTGACATCTCCAGGTTTAAAAACCACAATGCCCTTGCTAAGTTCGCGGGCTTGACCTGGCGGCAACATCAGTCCGGTAAGTTCACCGCCGAGGATATACCCCTCTCCAGGTCCGGTAATTATTACTTACGGTACTACCTCATTGAAGCGGCTAATTCCGTCCGGGTGCGGGAGCCGGAATATGCCGAATTCTACCGTAAGAAATTTACCGAGGCCAGGCACCATAATCATAAGCGCGCTTTGGTCTTAACTGCCCGTAAACTAGTGCGCATGGTCTTCACCTTGCTGAGTGAGGGCCAAATCTACCGACAAAGGAGGTCGACTTAAACACCCCTTTCAAGCTTACTTTTACTGTTTGTGCTGGCAACTACTGTTTTGGCTTGCTGGCCTGATTTCCTATTGCCTTTTTCCCTCCTGACCCAATAAAATTTCCATTTCAGGGTCTTGACATTTTACCGCGGGTCTTTATGAGATACTAATTTATGTTGTTTTAACCCTGCCGACGTTCCATAATAAACGCAGCAACGGCAGCTACTATAAATAGAACAGCGTAAAATGCTATCCAAAGAAGCACGTATCCGCCAACGGCGAGGGTGTAAAAGTTAAAGAAATAACCTGTTCCGCGCCAAATATTAATCAGCTATATTATTTCGGAGACTGCCGGGAATATAAGGGTTACTATGGCAGCTATAATGCCAGAAATTTGATAAGCTATTATTACAGTCCAAATATGGAGAAAAACCCCAAGTATTGTTATCCCCAATTGAACCAAGTAAGCTACCACATATGCAGTTGTAAGCCCAGCAGTAGCCAAAATATTTTTGGCTTTTAACATAGTTTTGTTCCTCCTGTCTTACTATTTCCAGCTTTACTCAAGACAAATAATTCGCTCAATTTTGTTGTTCATTACTTTGATGAACACAGATGGCAGTCTAAATTTCAGTCAATTGATCTACGTGGCATAGGAATAAGTGCTAGGGAAGTTCTATTATGTCAATAGAAAGCAAGAGCAAGATAAGAGATACAATAACAATTCCTATTGTTTTACCGATTGTAAGAGGAAAATGAATAACAAGAGAGTGTGTCTGCTTATCCCAATAGGTCATCCGCGCGCTTTTGAGATTAACATAAGACAAGAAAAGAGTTATCAAATTAACAACAGGAAGCCAACCTCCTACTCCTAACAACAGTGCTAAAATAGTGCGTTTAAGTGCCTCTTTAAAAGTCAAGTTCCGTCCATCTTCGTGGTAAATATATACATTACAAAGCCATTTTCCAATAGTTGTACCGTATCGTGATAAAAGGTATGCTTCAATTGGCGCCCACAAAACTAAACCTAACGCAGTTATTATGTAAGCGGCTAATTTAGTTTTAGAATAATAAGCAGGAGCCAATATAAGTATTGCTATTCCAACAATTATTGCCCATAGGTAGCTGTCTACAACTCTAGCTAAAAAGCGTCTAAATGGATGGGGCTCAACAATTGCTTCCCAATATAAGTCATATAGCTTTAGAATTTTGTGTAATTCTGGCCTATAACGACTAATATATTCTTCAATCATGTCCTTTTTACGAGTTGCGGTAACCGAAGCTCGATATTCATCGTATTGCTTTCTTGCTCCAGGATCGCTTAATACTCTATAAGCCTCGTTAATTAGTTGCATTTTCTCGTTACTACCACCACCAACATCAGGATGATATTTTTTTGCTAGCCGTTTATATGCTGCTTCTATTACTTCTGGGCTAGCGTTAGGGCTTACTTCCAAAACCTCATAGTAGTCGGGAATCATGACATACCTCCTTGTAACACTGCCTCTATCAAGTGCATAAAAACAATTCCGGCAACAAGAATCGTTATTGTAGGCAACTGTAAGGCCTTTCAACCCCCAAAGTTTCCCCGGGCAAAAAAGAAGCACCGACGCAATTCCAAATCCAAGCCAGAGCTCTTTTTCTGTATTTAGAAACCACTCCTTCATTTTTCTAAACATGTGTACTCCTTCCTATTTAGGTTATTCTTTACGCATAAGAAGAATCCTGCATAAGAAGAAAGCCATTTTTGCGGCGATTTAGTTGACCGTCTTACCTCCCTTGCCGTATAACGAGACTGGTGAGGTGATGCTTATACCAGCAGGAGAAAAAATCACCATTCGGCTGCCGCTGCCGTGGTATCGCAAGCTCAAGAGCGAGGCGGCGCTGAGGGGGTTAACCGTAGGGCGGCTGGTGCAACTGGCCGTAGATGAATGGGTAAAAAATCACCCGCTGGAGGGAGAGACATGCGAGGCTCAATCCGGAAGCAGGGAAAAGAAAGCTGGCGAATAACTGTAAGCTTGGGCAAGAACCCGGTTACCGGCAAATACGAAAAGTACCAGGAGACGGTGCGCGGGAAGAAAGCCTAGGCCGAGGCCAGGCTGGCCGAGCTTATCACACAGCTTGAGAAAGGGATCAATATCAATCCCGAAAAACTTACCTTCGGCGAGTTCCTGGAGAAGTGGCTGGTCGACTACGGCAGGAGCAACGTATCTGACCGGACGCTGCACGACTATGAGACTATTATCCGCTACCACATAAAGCCGGAACTCGGCCACGTCCCACTTTCCCGGCTGCACCCGTCCCACCTGCGCAAACTCTACTCCAAGCTACTGCGGCAGGGCCGCAAGGACGGAACGAAAAGCGCTCCCAAGGGGCTCTCCCCTGCCTACGTGTGCAAGGTGCATAACGTGATCCACGAGGCCCTTGCCTGCGCCATTAAGTGGGAGCTGGTCTACCGGAACGTGGCCGACGCGGTAGACCCTCCAAGGGCGACCCGATCGGAGGTGGTACCGCTTACCGAGGAGGAGCTTGACCGGCTGTTCGAAGCGGTGAAGGATACCTATCTGTACGTCCCCACCTGCATAGCCGCCTCCATGGGGGCTACTTGGCGCAAGCCCGCCTTGGCGCTTTTTCACTACGTCCGGTGCGACGGCGCGAGGCCATCGCCTACTGTCAGTAGCGGCCTTTTCTTACGCCGGAGATGGGTAAGCCCGGGGGGAAGCCGGCCACAGCTCGCGGCTTGCAGCGGGAAGCCCGGATAAATCACCGGGGAGAGCCAGGCCAAGCCGGGGAAAACCCCGGGGAGGCGGGCCGCCTATTTTTCAGGCGCTACTTTTTTAAGCCTTGCCAGCAGGATAAAGCAGGAATTTCTGGTTTTTTGCTGAATCGTTTCTACAATAAACCTGATTTTACGAGCGATTTCGCCTATGTGCCTAAGGAGTCCGGGCCATACAGCAAAGTCAGCTCGGCCCTACGGATTATAGTGACCTGGGTAACTGAATCACCTATGCTGCAGGGCGGGAAGGGGAAATGGTTAAGACTTAACAGCTTAAGGATTGGGCCTTATGAGGGAAGGAACTTAAAGGGACTAAATTTAAAAAAGGGGCGAAAGCTTTTGCTCACCTGGCAAGAAGCGCGCCGTTATCATCCTAACCAAAAGGGTATTCACCAGCGGCAAGGGCAAATCTTATCCATCTGTGCTTCTTTTGTAGGGGAAGATCGGAAATATCATGATCAGCTTTTGAGCGAAGATTTAATGCTTTACATAGGAGAGGGAGAACTCACTCAGCCGCAGCCGGACTCGCCCGGCAATTTGGCCTTAAAAAGGGCGAAAGAGACAGGGGCCATATTTCCGGCCATAGCTAAATGGGGAAAGAATCAATATGAATACCTGGGCAAGTGGCAAGTGATTGATTGGGAATATTCGCGTTGGCAGGGCTTTCCTCCCCATTATCGCTTTTGGCTAAGAAGAGTGGAGCCCCCGGAACCGGAAGCGAGACGGGCCAGGGAGGTCATTCTTTCACAAGGTTCTCTCCAGCCTAGAAGGGCTAGTGCCGTATTGGAACGCATCCTTCGCGATACCAGGGTGATTCAAGAGCTAAAGGCCCTCTATGATTACACCTGTCAGGTCTGCAACCGCCCTTTAAACAGGGGATTTGGGGATCCCATAGTGGAGGGTCACCACATTAAACCCTTAGGCCACCCCCATAATGGACCGGACATTCCAGAGAACGTTATAATTTTGTGTCCTAATCACCATGCCCTCTTTGACCTAGGAGCTATAACCGTAGATATCGCGCAGAGGCGAGTTATACATGCCGATCCTGGAGATGATTTACATGGCCGTACCCTTATCTTAAGACATACCATAAACGAGGAGTTTGTTAAATACCACAATGAACACATCTTCAAAGGACAGCTCTAAGAAATATCCCCTTATAGTTACCGCGGCGGTGATCCGCCGGGGAGATAAAGTCCTCCTTGCCCAGAGAAAAAAGGGACCCCTGTCCGGCAAGTGGGAATTTCCGGGCGGCAAGCTGGAGCCAGGGGAGAGCCCGGAAGAGTGCCTGGCACGGGAGCTAAAGGAAGAATTGGGGATAGAGGCCAGGGTGCTGGAGATTTTCAAGGTAGTCTACCATGAGTATGCGGAAGGGCCTGTATTGTTACTGGCCTACTCGGTTTTGATAGAAGCGGGCCATCCCACGCCTATGGATGGCCAGGAAGTGCGGTGGGTACCGGTAAAATACCTTTCCTCTTATGAGTTGGCAGAAGCGGATTGGCCCATTGCCTCTAAACTGCTAATGGAAAGAAAAGAGCATTAATACCTAGACGCTAGGTGCTATGGCTAAAGGTCAGTGGGGGAGGTAGGCCAAAACACCCTGGAGCGCCCTTTGAAAGAACTCTCCCAGCGCCGTCGAAGGACAGAAACTGGGACGAAACGCCGTTATTACCCTAACCAAGCAGAGTTTGATAAGCCGGTCGCCGGGTTCAAATGTAGCTAGGAACTGAACTATAGGAAGGAAATCCTGATGGAACTGCTCGCGCGCTACCGCGGGAGTTTAATAGGCCTGGCCGTGGGAGACGCCCTGGGAACTACCCTGGAATTCAGAGAGCCCGGGTCTTTCGCGCCCATCGAAGATATGGTCGGGGGTGGGCCTTTCAATTTAGAGCCCGGACAGTGGACCGACGACACCGCAATGGCCCTCTGCCTGGCGGAAAGCCTGGTCGAGTGCCAGGGGTTCGACCCAGCTGACCAGATGGAGAGATACCTGCGCTGGTACCGGGACGGATATATGAGCAGCACCGGTGTTTGCTTCGACATCGGCGCGACGGTCCGCGCGGCTCTGGCCCGCTATGAGAGGACGCGGGAGCCCTACTGCGGGTCCATGGATCCACGTACCGCCGGCAACGGCTCCCTCATGCGGCTGGCGCCGGTTCCCCTGTTGTACGCCCGCAGGCCCCGCGAGGCCATAGAGAAGGCGGCGGAGAGTTCGCGCACTACCCACGGCGCCCTGGAAGCGGTGGACGCCTGCCGGTATCTGGCGGCTTTGATCGTGGGAGCCCTTCGTGGTGCCTCCAAAGAAGAAATTCTGTCCCCCTATTATTCTCCTGAACCGGGTATATGGGAAGAAGCTCCCCTGGCTTCAGGAATAGCCGCTGTTGCAGGGGGTTCTTTTAAGCGGCGCAACCCGCCGGAAATTCGCGGGAGCGGGTATGTGGTGGCCACCCTGGAAGCCGCCCTGTGGGCCTTCTACCGGAGCAATTCTTTCCGGGAGGGGGCGTTAATGGCCGTAAACCTTGGCGAGGACGCGGACACCACCGGAGCTGTTTACGGCCAGCTGGCCGGCGCCTACTACGGCGAAGAGGGCATTCCCGGGGAATGGCGCGCTAGGATCGCCCGGCGGGAGTTAATCCGAAACTTGGCGGAGAAAATATTTACTCTTGCCTGGTAATACGACTACGGTCCGGCTATGACTTACAGTAAGAGAGGATTACATGCGGTTGGACACACGCTGGATTTCCTAACTTCTGATGGGGAGCACCCTTTAGTATCCGCGGGCCCGTAATATGAGATAGGCACCGGAAGAAGGTGAGGGTGTGAACGAAGCAGATACCCGGGCAAGGCTGATCGAACCCAAACTTAAAGCTGCTGGTTGGACAGACCAGCAAGTCATTCGCGAGTTTTACTACAATCGGGACTATCAGTACACACGTGGGCGTATCATTCTTGTTGGCGACCGTATTCGCCGCGGGGCAGCACGCAAAGTGGATTATCTTCTCCGCTCAATTTGATAATCTAGAGCAGGAAAACCAAGCCAGCGCGTCGAATCTTCACAGCAAAGTGACGAGCCACCAGGCCCAGCACAGACGACGGTGTCCTGGTCGTCTGAGAATTTGGGCAACGAATGTATTCTCGCCACCGCAGGCGCGTAGCAGCACGGTGACACCGTTCGCGTGCGCCTGGGAGGCGGGTGTGAGTAGAGGGTGCGGCTTATCAACGTAGACACGTCGAAAAGTACCATCTAGGTGGAACTTTACAGCAAGGATGCCGTAGCCTACGCCAGGGGGCGCTCTGACAGTAGGAGGATTTACCTGGAGTTGGACATGGGCGAGTGGTATAAATACGGTCACTGCTGGCCCCACGCCTGGCGTGAGTCGCCTGAAGTCGCCACCGAAGCCGAGGTTCGATTAAAGCGTTCAGAGCGGGAGCTGCTGCTCGCCAGCATGGCCCAGGTGAAGACCGTCCCGTTGAACATGGGGTACGCCGACCTCCTCGAGAAGCTCCAGCAGGAGGCCCGCGAGGTCGGGAACAGCCTGTTGGGGTCTGCCGATGGAGGCTTAAATCGAGTCTGAGGGAAGCGCTACGCGGTCAGGCGGCTGCGCAAAGCCCGTCTATTGATAGCGTGAATACCGAGGGTAATAATGCTACAAGTCACATTTTTGAGCGCTAGGTGGCAACCTTTCTGGTACACGGCATCCTCAGCAGGAACACTGGTCATCTTGTACAAGTGCATCCAGACAAGAACCAGCTTCAGCGCGCCAGGCATAGTCACCGCTGAGTTTCGAGCCTCCGTAGTTCTCTTGGGGGAGCACTTCGGCCAAACCAAGGACATAATGTTTGATCGGATTTCCATGGGATACCCGGGCCTCGAACATTCGACTAGACTAAGCGGGTTCAGGTTCCCATGTGATAGCACTGTTAGCAATAAGTGGTGCATAGAGTATTACCCACCTGAGCCGATTAAAGCGCCCCTTGGCGATACAATGATCTTCTTTATCCCAACATTTTGATTTTCTGGACATCCCTTCACCGGAGCGAATATCAATCAGTCGGTTTTGCTAGAAGTCAGACCCAGTTCCCCCGGCACTTGGAGGAATACTTTAGGGATCCGCTATATCATGTGAGAAACTTCTTTGCTCTGGCTATGGGACGGCCAGTGCATCCGACGACCGTTACCGGTTATATTGATCGCTCTGAGGCACCGCTGATCGAAGCCTTAAGCCTCAAGAGCTTCCAAAGCTTGAGGGGGAGGGCGAAATCAAGGAGGGTTACGAGCGTCAAATTCCGCACAATTGCGGATTTCAGTTTTGGAAGCACCGAAAACGGAGGCGGGGGGCAGATAGTGTGAGTAACCTAGCGGACAAGTTTAAGCCTAACGCCATCGTCCGTGGCCCCATCTTTCCGGAGCTGGTGCAGGTCATTGTAGCCGTTCCGCTGGGCGGCTCTGTCAAGCTGGTTGGCAAGGGCCTGCGTACCGGCCAGGTTCACGAACTCGTCTTATCCCCGGAGCAAGTGGCCCTCTTGGATATAACCCCTGACAAGGAGCCCTTTGACGGCGATGCCGGCCGGTTTCGTCTCGGCGTGGAAGCCATGCGCCTGGGGCTGGCCTATGAGTACGATCCCTTTTTCACCCTGTCCATCGCCCGCGTGGATCCCTTGCCCCACCAGCTAGAAGCCGTCTACGACTACTTCTTGAAGCTGCCCCGCATCCGCTTCCTCCTGGCGGATGATCCCGGTGCCGGCAAGACCATCATGGCTGGCCTGCTCATCAAGGAACTCAAGATTCGCGGCCTTATTAGCCGCATCCTTATCATTACCCCTGCTAACCTGTGCTTCCAGTGGCAGCGGGAACTCCACGACAAGTTCCGCGAGCACTTCGAGATTGTCCGTGGAGCCGTGTTGCGGGCCAGCTACGGCACCAATCCGTGGCAGGAGAAGAACCAGGTAATTACTTCTATCTCGTGGGTTTCCCGGATCGAAGACGCCAGAGAGAGCCTTCTGCGCAGCCACTGGGACCTAGTCATCGTAGATGAGGCGCACAAGATGAGTGCGTATAGCGCCGATAACAAGACGTTGGCCTATCAGCTCGGGGAAGAGCTTTCAAACATGACCGACCATTACTTGCTAATGACCGCTACCCCGCACAAGGGCGACCCAGAAAACTTCCGCTTGTTTCTCGAGCTCCTGGACAAAGATGTCTATGCCGACATCAAGAGCCTGGAAGAGGCCATGAAGCGCCGGGAGGCTCCCTTTTACCTTCGCCGGGTGAAAGAGGCCCTGGTAACCTTTCCCGATCCCGATACGGGCGAAGTCAAGGCCCTCTTTACGAAGCGGAACGTCCAAACCATTGAGTTTCAGATTGACGAGGACGAATGGGACTTTTACGATGCCCTCACCCGGTATGTGGAGGATCAATCTATCAGGGCGGCAGACGATGACTCGGCCCGAGGACGGGCTCTGGGTTTTACCATGGCCATGCTACAGCGCCGCTTCGCTTCCAGCATCTATGCCGTGCGACGGAGCCTGGAGCGCATGAAGGAAAAACGGGAGAAAATCCTGGCCGATCCTGAGGCCTACCGGCAGCAGCAAATCGCCGCCAAGCTCCCCGAGGACTTCGATGACCTTCCCGAAGACGAGCAGCAGGAGATCCTCGACCAACTGGAAGGCGTGGTAGCTTCTATAGATCCCGTGGCCCTCCGGGAAGAAGTGCTTCAACTCACGAAGCTGATCGAACAGGCGCGCCTCTTAGAGGAGCGCGAGGTAGAGTCCAAGCTGGTCAAGCTTAAGGAGGTAATCACCAACCAAGGGGTCTTCCGGGACCCAAGAATGAAGCTTCTTATTTTCACCGAGCATAAAGAAACCCTCGACTACCTCGTTAAAAAGCTCCGCGAATGGGGCCTCACGGTAGCCCAGATCCACGGCGGCATGAAGATCGGGGACCGCGACACGCCGGGCACGCGGCTCTACGCCGAGCGGGAATTCCGCGAGGACTGCCAGGTTATGGTGGCCACCGAAGCAGCCGGGGAGGGCATTAACCTACAATTCTGCTGGTTTATGATCAACTACGACATCCCCTGGAACCCCGTCCGCTTGGAGCAACGCATGGGCCGCATCCACCGCTACGGCCAGGAGAAGGACTGCTTGATCCTTAACTTCGTAAGTACCAATACCCGCGAGGGCCGCGTGCTGCTGAAGCTCTTCGAGCGCATCAGAAAAATCGAGGAAGACCTCGACCCTCAACGTACGGGCAAGGTATTCAACGTCTTGGGTGACGTATTTCCCGCCAACCAGCTGGAGCGCATGCTGCGGGAGATGTACGCCCACAACCTGACGGAAGAAGTCATCAAGAATCGCATTGTCGAGCAGATAGACACCGAGCGTTTCCGTCGGATCACCCATTCCGCCCTCGAAGGTTTGGCCAAGCGAGAACTCAACCTCTCGGCCATCGTCGCCAGGTCGGCAGAGGCTAAGGAGCGGCGTCTGGTGCCGGAAGTCATCGAGGACTTCTTTCTCAAAGCCGCGCCACTAGCCGGGGTTCAGCCCCGGGAATTACGTAAGGGCTCCCATATCTACCGCATTGGCCGGATACCGCGGACCCTTTGGCCGCTTGGCGAACGACTGGAGCCCCGCTTTGGCAAGCTCGGCCGCGAGTACAAGCAGATTGTCTTCGATAAGAAACTCCTACAACATGACCCTACCCTGGAATGGGTTACCCCTGGTCATGCGCTCTTCGAGTGCGTGCGGGAAGAGGTGCTCCAGCGGGTAGAAGACGACCTGCGCCGCGGAGCCGTCTTTTTTGACCTGCACCGGCAAGAGCCGGCCTGCCTGGACGTTTTTTCTGCGGCCGTGCGGGACGGCCGGGGACACATCCTTCACCGGCGCCTGTTCATAGTAGAGACAACTATGAACGGCACCATGAGCATACGGCAGCCTACTATCTTCCTGGACCTGATCCCAGCGCCCAAGGGAACGGCCGTCCCGGACGACAGTTTGCTGCCAGACCGTTCCCGAGTCGAAGAAGCCCTGGTCACTAAGGCCCTGCAGCCCTTCCTGGAAGAGGTTACGGCTCAGCGCCAGAAGGAGATCGAAACTATCGCCAGGCACCTAGAGATCAGCCTCAACGAGCTCATCCACCGGCAGAACCTGCGGATGGCTCAGCTTCTAGAGGCCCAGCAGGCCGGGGATCAAAGCCCCCTTCTGGCGGCGAATATCAAAACAACGGAAGATCGTCTGGATGAGTTAAACGCCCGCCTGGAGCGTCGGCGGGAGGAGCTGCAAAAGGAACGCCACTGCACCATCGCCGCCGTTCAGCATCACGGGCGGGCCTGGGTCTTACCTCACCCGGAACGCACTTCCCCTGACATCGCCACCATGGTGCGCGATGAGGAGATCGAACGGATCGCCGTAGAAGCCGTAATCGCTTACGAGAAGGCCAGAGGCTGGAATGTGGTAAGCGTGGAAAACGAGAACCGGGGCTTTGACCTTATCTCGCGTCGGCCGCACCCGGAGGACCCGGAGACGGCCATCGAGGTCCGTTTCATCGAGGTGAAAGGCCGCGCCGGTGTTGGCGAAATCGCCCTCACTGCTAACGAGTACAAGACGGCCGAACGCCTGAGGAAAGACTACTGGCTTTACGTAGTGTTCAACTGCGCTTCGGCTCCAGAGATTCACGCCATTCAGGACCCGGTCCGCCTGGGCTGGGAGCCGCTGGTGAAGATTGAGCACTATTATGTAAAACCGGGAAAGGTCCTAAGTGCGGGTACGCCGTAATTCAATGGTTCGGGATTGGTAGCCAAATGACTATAAACGGTTTTCAAACACTTTTTTATACCCTTGCGTTTATAGTGCCAGGCTTTATTCTACATGCTACGCTTTCTATATTCGTTCCTCAAAGAGGAGAGCAGGTAGAACTATCCTTGATTCGTTTCCTCACCTTAAGTTGTTTTAACTACGCACTCTGGTCATGGCTTATTTACCTGTTGATCAAACTCGATTTTTTCATAAAAAATCCCATCTGTGCTGCTATTGTCTGGTGGCTTATTATCCTTGTCAGTCCGATAGTAGTTGGGGCTATTGTAGCGCATTTCCATTACAAAGAAACTTTTAGGAAAGCGTTACAGAGATGCGGTTTCAATCCAGTACATCCTATTCCTACCGCATGGGATTATAAATTCAGCAAGACCGATAAGCCAGTTTGGATACTTGTCACTATGAAAGATGGCAGTCAAGTTGCCGGGCTTTTTGGTAGCAAATCGTTTGCCTCTTCTGAGCCAGGTGAACGAGACTTATATATACAAGAGGTGTTTAAAGTTAACAGTGATGAACCCTGGCAACGCATACCGCAAAACGACGGGGTCTTGATACGAGGGGACCAGATAAAACATATCGAATTCTGGAAGGAAGGGGAGGTGGAAACAAATGCGGAGCAAAAATAGGCGACTGCGCTTGGAAGAGGGCTATCAGCCAAAACAAGGAAGTGGTGGTTACCGACCGTCAGACATTATTAAGAAGGGCTATCAGCCCCAGGGCATTGGACGCCCTGAGGGGAAAAACCCACCGCGAGGCGGTTCAAATATTATACCGCCACGGGCCTCTGATGACAAAAAGGAGTAAGACGAACGATGGATTATCCTAAGCGGTTGATCGAAGTTGACCTGCCGATCAAGCGCATTTCCGAGCACGCCCGGCGGGAAAAGAGCATCCGGCACGGGCATATTTCCACCTTACACATCTGGTGGGCGCGACGGCCCCTGGCGGCCTGCCGGGCGGTAATCTGCGCCGCGCTGTGGCCCGATCCGGCCGACCCCCTGTGCCCGGAGGCTTTCCGGCAGGCGGCCCGCTTCTGGATGCGGAAGTGGGCCACGGACTACCTGGGGCTCTTGGGGGTGGAAAGCTTCGAACGCTTTATGAGTTACCATAAAAACCCCGAGAAGCTAAATGTTAATGAAGAGCTGCGTACAGCCCTCCTGGACTTCATCGCCGACTTCTCCAACTGGGACAATTCCACCCGCCGGGAGTACCTGGAGACAAGTCGCGCCTTGACTCAGGCGGCTCACGAAGCCCTGGGTGGCGTGCCGGGTACTAAGCCGCTGGTGGTGGACCCCTTTGCTGGCGGTGGATCCATTCCCTTGGAGGCTCTGCGGGTGGGAGCAGATGTCTTCGCCAGTGACCTGAACCCGGTTGCCGTGCTTTTAAACAAGGTAGTGCTGGAGTATATCCCAAAATACGGCCAGCAGCTGGTGGATGAAGTACGCAAGTGGGGCGAGTGGGTAAGGAAGGAAGCCGAAAAAGAATTGGCTGAGTTCTACCCCAAAGACTCCGACGGGGCCACGCCGATCGCCTACCTCTGGGCTCGGACCATCCGGTGCGAAGGACCGGGGTGCGGCGCCGAGGTGCCGCTGATCCGCTCCCTGTGGCTGGCCAAAAAGGGGGGCCGCTCGGTGGCCCTGCGGTTGATTCCCAACCGGAAGGAAAAGCGGGTGGACTTCGAGATTATCGAGAATGCCAAGGCCCCAGACGTAGTCGAGGGCACGGTGCGCCGGGGCTCGGCCACCTGCCCCGTGTGCGGATATACCACGCCAGTGGCCTCGGTGCGGCGCCAGTTAAAGGAACGCCGGGGCGGTGCGACAGACGCCCGCTTGTTCTGCGTGGTTACCACTCGGCCCGGCCAGCAGGGGCGGTTCTACCGCCTGCCCACCGAGAGGGACCTGGAGGCGGTGAGGAAGGCGGCGGCGGAACTGGAACGGCGCAAGACAGAGCACCAGGGGCCGTTGAGCCTGGTACCGGATGAAGCGTTGCCTGTAATGAGCGGGGTCTTTAATGCCCCCATATATGGCCATGATACGTGGGGGAGCCTGTTTACCCCACGGCAGTCGCTGGCCCTAACCACGTTGGTGCGGCTGGTACGCGAGGCGGGGGAAAGGTTGGCCGAACGAAAGAGTTTTCTGGGACCCGCTGTACAGACTTGCCTGGCCCTGGCTGTGGACCGGGAGGCCAACGCTTTAACGAGTCTTTCGCGCTGGAATGTAAGGGGTGAAAAGGTGGAGGGCCTCTTTTCTCGGCAAGCTATTCCCATGGTGTGGGATTTCAGTGAGGTCAATCCCTTTTCCGGCGCAACGGGGGGCTACGAAGGTGCGGTAGACTGGGTGTTGGGCGTCTGTGAGCAAGAGTCGAACCTCGCTACCAATGAAGCTTACGCCCATTCCCAGCAAGCCTCTGTGACCACCCAGCTCCTACCCGACAGCGCAGCAGACGCTTTTATCACCGACCCACCCTACTATAACTCTGTACCTTATGCTGACCTGTCCGACTTCTTTTACGTTTGGCTCAGACGAACCATTGGGAACTGCTATCCAGACCTATTCCGTGATCCACTGACACCTAAAGAAGATGAAATCTGCGAAATGGCTGGTTGGGATCCAGTTCGCTACTCGCACAAGGATGGGAAGTGGTTTGAGCAAAAAATGACTCAGGCGATGGCCGAGGGCCGGCGCATTTTAAACCCAACAGGGGTGGGGGTGGTGGTCTTCGCCCACAAGAGCACGTCCGGCTGGGAGGCCATGCTCCAAGCTATGATTGACGCGGGCTGGACTATTACCGCCTCCTGGCCCATTGATACCGAGATGGAAACCCGCCTGCGCGCACGCAACTCCGCCGCCCTGGCCTCCTCCATCCACCTGGTCTGCCGTCCACGGGAGAACCTCAATGGTTCTGTACGGGATAATGTCGGCGACTGGCGGGACGTATTGCAGGAACTCCCTCGGCGCATTCATGAGTGGCTGCCGCGGCTGGCTAAAGAGGGGGTGGTAGGGGCGGATGCCATTTTTGCCTGCCTGGGTCCGGCCTTGGAGATCTTCTCGCTACTCCCGGGTGGAAAAGGCCAGCGGCGAGGTGGTCACCCTTAGGGAATATCTGGAGCACGTCTGGGCAGCCGTAGCCAGGGAGGCCCTAAGTATGATCTTCGAGGGCGCCGATACTACCGGCTTTGAGGAGGATGCCCGGCTGACGGCCATGTGGCTGTGGACCCTGTCCACCGGCGCCAACGGCAACGGGCCTGCCGGGAGCCAGCTAGAGTTGGGCCTCGAAGCTGAGGAAAGTGTGGATGACGAGGAAGGAGTCGCCAGACCAACCAAAATCCGGGGCTTTGTCCTGGAGTATGATGCCGCCCGTAAGATTGCCCAGGGGCTGGGTGTGCATCTGGAGAACCTGACTACCCTGATGGAGATTAAAGGAGAAACCGCCCGGCTTCTACCTGTGGCGGAGCGCAGCCGCTATCTCTTCGGCAAGAGCGCAGGTCAGGCCGCGGGACGGAAAAAGAAGCAGGCGGTCCAGCTGCGGATTTTTGTACCCGAGACACAAGGGGAAGGAGACGCGGCCGCGCCAACAGAGGTACCGGTCTTTTCTCCGGGGGCCACGGTGCTGGATCGCCTCCACCAGAGCATGCTCCTTTTTGCGGCCGGCCGCGGGGAAGCCCTGAAACGGTTTCTAGTAGAAGATGGGGTAGGGCGCGACCAGCGCTTCTGGCGCCTAGCCCAGGCTCTCTCGGCCCTTTACCCTGCTAACTCCGAGGAAAAGCGCTGGGTGGATGGTGTATTGGCCCGTAAGAAAAGCCTCGGATTCTAATAATGGGGGTGATGGCATGGCCCTTAAACCCTGGTACAAGGTAGTGACACCCCGTGAGGACCTGCGTGAAGGCCGGCCCCTGGACGCGGCCGAGTTTGCGGTGCACCTGGACCAGGTACGCGACGGGCGGGCACCTCTAGATTACCAGGATCCGCAACGGTTCTTTGCCCGTACCTATCTTACTAAAAATCTTACTGCCCTGGCCGTAGAGGTGATACGGCGCCTGTCAGGTATTAAGACCGAGACCTCAGCCGTTTTCAACATGAGTACCCAGTTCGGCGGGGGTAAGACCCACGCCCTCACGCTGCTCTATCACCTGGCCCAAAACGGCCCGGCCGCCAGCCGCTGGCCGGGTGTGGATAAGCTTTTAGCCCAGGCCGGGGTAAGGGCGGTGCCTCGGGCGGCCACCGCCGTCTTTGTCGGCACCGAATTCGACTCCCTCATCGGCCGCGGGGGAAGCGATGGCACGCCGCTGCGTAAGACGCCTTGGGGAGAAATCGCCTTTCAGTTGGCCGGCGAGCGGGGTCTGGCTGTGGTCGCCGAGCACGAGGAGAAGATGATTGCCCCGGCTGGAGATGTGATCCGTAAATTCCTCCCCCAGGACCGGCCCTGCCTGATTCTTATGGACGAGCTAATGAATTACGTTAGCCGTTACCGCCGTATGGGGCTGTCCGCCCAACTTTATGACTTTTTGCAGAACCTATCCGAAACGGCCAGGGGTATGGACAACGTGGTCTTGGCGGTTTCCCTCCCGGCCTCCGAACTAGAGATGACCGCGGAGGACCAGTCCGACTACGAGTGCTTAAAGAAGCTCTTGGACCGGCTCGGTAAGCCGGTGGTCATGTCCGCCGAGGCCGAAACCTCAGAGATCATCCGTCGCCGGCTTTTTGAATGGGACCCCCGCGCCATAGGCGAGGACGGCAGGGTGCTGTTGAATCGTGACGCCCTACAGGTCTGCAACGCCTATGCCGCCTGGGTGGTGAACCACCGCCAACAGCTCCCCGGTTGGTTTCCCATAGATCACGCCCGAGAGGCCTTCGCGACCACCTATCCCTTCCACCCGGCGGTGCTCTCGGTGTTCGAGCGCAAGTGGCAGGCTTTGCCGCGCTTCCAGCAGACGCGGGGCATCCTCCGGTTGCTGGCGCTCTGGGTTTCCCGGGCTTACCGGGAGGGTTATCAGGGGGCGCACCGCGACCCGCTCATCAGCCTAGGAACGGCTCCCCTTGATGACCCGTTGTTCCGGGCGGCGGTGTTCGAGCAACTGGGGGAGTCTAGGCTGGAGGTAGCTGTGACCACGGATATCTGCGGGAAAAACGACTCCCACGCCGTCCGTCTGGATAAGGAAGCCGTAGACGCCGTCAAAAGGGCACGGCTGCACCGCAAGGCCGCTACCGTCATCTTCTTCGAGTCCAACGGCGGCCAGGCCCGAGGCGAAGCCACCGTGCCAGAAATCCGCCTGGCCGTTGCTGACCCCGACTTGGACATCGGCCACGTCGAAACGGTCCTGGAAACGCTGGCCTCCACTTGTTACTACCTGACCGTAGAACGAAATCGCTACCGCTTTAGCCTCTCGCCGAACCTGAATAAGCTCCTGGCTGACCGCCGGGCCAACATCAAGCAGGAGAGAATTGACGAGCGGGTGAAAAAGGAAATCGAAGCGGTCTTTGGTACCGGCAGAAGCTTGGACATGGTCTATTTCCCGGAGAAATCGGGCCAGATCCCCGACCGGGCCGCGCTTACCCTGGTGGTGCTGGCGCCTGACCAGACTCTGGAGGATCCAAGGACTCTGGAACTGGTGAAGGCACTGATCTGGGAGCACGGTACCTCTTCTCGGACCTTTAAGAGTGCTCTCATCTTCGCCGTTGCCGACAGCGACGCTGCGCTGCGAGAAGAAGCCCGCAAACTCCTGGCCTGGGAGGACATCAAAGACGAGGAAGACGAGTTGCGTCTGGACGACGCCCAAAAGCGGCAACTGGCGGAAAACCTGAAGAAGGCCCAGCGTGATCTGAGAGAGTGCGTCTGGCGGTCCTACAAAAACATCGTCCTGCTTGGGAAGGACAACAGCCTCCGGGTGGTGGATCTGGGACTGGTGCACTCAAGCGCCGCCGAATCGATGGTGAGCTTGATTTTAAACCGCCTCCGGCAAGATGGGGACATAGAAGATGGCGTCAGCCCCAACTTCCTCGTACGAAATTGGCCGCCAGCCTTTAAGGAGTGGAGTACCAAGGCTGTACGGAACGCCTTTTACGCATCGCCCCAGTTTCCCCGCTTGCTGAACCCGGAGGTCTTGAAAGATACCATTTCCCGGGGCGTGGCCAGCGGGATTATTGCCTACGTGGGCAAGACAGGAACTGGCGGCTACGACCCGTTTTATTTCAATACCAGCCTGCCCCCCGAAACCGTCGAGTTCTCGGAAGATATGTTTATCGTCACCGCCCAGGAAGCAAGGAGGCAAATCGAACCGCCCAAGCTGTCCTCCCTGGTAGTTTCACCTTCACAGGTACAAGTGAAGCCGGGGGAAAAATATACCTTCACGGTCAAAGGCCTGGACCAGTACAACCGGGAGATCGCCGTGGAAAACGTAGTGTGGAGCGCTACAGGTGGGATAATCGACCGGCAAGGGGTTTTCCAGGCCAACGAGAGTACCGGCAGCTATGTGGTTACCGCCGAGGTAGGCGGCATACGGGGGTCCGCCAGGGTTACCGTTATCGAGCCGATAACGTCTGGGGGCGAGGAAACGTTATCGCCGCCAGAGCAGCCACCGGCCCCGTCCGGCAGGATCGGCAAGATGCGCTGGGCCGGTGAGGTACCGCCGCAAAAGTGGATGAATTTCTATACCAAGGTCCTGGCGAAGTTTGCCACCAGTCCCGGGCTAAAGATTACCATTAGCGTCGAGTATTCCTCAGAGGACGGCATTTCTGAGCAGAGAATTGAGGAGACACGGGTGGCGCTGCGGGAGCTGGGGTTGGGAGAGGAGATAACAATAGAGTGAGGATTACTTCTCTGGGAGTTGGTCTGTTGCGCAAAGCTGAGAACCTGCGGGGCCTCATTTACCATGCCCTTTGAGGACCTCGGAACATATCCAGCCATACTTTATCTTGAGACGATGCGAATGCTAAACTTTTTCCGACAGGCGGATCCTCGGAGGCTCAAGACTTAGAGGTCTCTGAAAAAGTCGTTATCCCTAAGAAGGATTTGTACGCGCCATTAGGGGGTGCGAGTTCCTGATCAATGGCTATTGTCACGCTGACGCAAATCGCACGCTATCTCGCCTCGTACGTGGAGGCATATCGTCGTGAATACCGTGCGTTCGTTGATTCCCCACCGACAGGTGGCGGTTACCCGCCCTTACATGTATCTCCATACCTTTACTCCTCGCAGCTTTTTTGCCTGGTTGCACGTGATGGTTATGCAATAGCGGACTTCTCCAAGCAGCCAGAATATCAATGGGAAATAGCCGGCGGTCCGGCACTTCTCGTGGATTTTCCGGAATCGCGGACGCCAGCAGAGATTGTGGCGCTCCTCAAGGCCAAAGGAATATGGGGGAAGCCGACTGGCTTATACCGTATAGTGGCCCAGTCTGGTATTCCAGACGACATCTGGCGAGGCGACCTTGGCCGACCTGTTGCCAAGATTGATGTACAGGTTGGAACCGTTCAGATCCGTGTTGAACAGTAAGCGTCAAATACAACCCACCTTGGCACTGTCGTCAGGTTTAAGGGATAATCTTCCTCAGAAAACTAACTGAGGAGGATTCCCCTTATGACCAGAGCCGAATTACAAAAACTGTGGGAAGCTCGCATAGCCGAATACAGGGAAAGCGGGCAAAGCGTTAAAGCATGGTGCGCCTCCCATGAGGGTATTAGCCCCAGGCAGTTATGGTACTGGCTGCGGAAGTATAAGAACCAGAACGCAGTTTCCTCGGGGAAATCCAACCGGTGGCTGCCAATAGAAATAAGCGAGCAAGGTTTTTCAGAACAGTCCCTACTGGTCAAAATAGGACCGGCTAGCATCGAAGTAAGACCCGGCTTTGACCCGGCCTTACTCACCCAGGTAGTACAGGTGCTGGTAGGCTTATGCTAAACGAAATTGGTATCGACCGGGTTTACCTCGCCTGCGGCGCCACAGACTTGCGTAAATCTATTGACGGCCTGGCGGTGCTGGTCAAGGAAGGCTTCGAGCTAGACCCCTTCTCTTCCTGCCTTTTTGTTTTCTGCAACCGTAAGAGGGACAAACTGAAGATCCTCCACTGGGAGCACAATGGGTTCTGGCTGTATTACCGCCGGCTGGAGAAGGGCAAATTCATATGGCCTCAAGATGCTACTTCGTCAACCATCGCCATCAGCCGCCGGGAGTTGCGCTGGTTGCTCGATGCCCTCCCCCTAAAACAGCCTAAAGCCCATCCCGAGGTAAAAGCGCGCACCATTTTGTAATATAAAGCATCAGGAAGAAATATTTTCACCTTATGGCTGATACTAGAGGAATTGGGGCTGATTCGTCGAATTATTAAAGCATGGACACGGCTAAGTCTATAGCTACCATAACCATAGAAGAACTGCGAGAGCACTGTGCTCAATTGGAACAACAGGTTGCCGAACTTACCGCCAAGTTAAACTGGTTTATGGAGCAGTTCCGTTTAAGCAAGAAAAGGCAATTCGGTTCTTCCAGCGAGAGGGCCGAGCCTTTAGAGCAACAGCTTTTGCTTTTTAATGAGGCAGAAGCGGAAGCCCGGCCGGAAGCAGTTGAACCGGATTTCGAGACCATCACCTACCAGCGCCGTAAAACGCGCGGCCGCCGGGAGATGAACCTGGAAGATTTACCGGTTGAGGTGGTAGAACACCGCCTACCGGAAGAGGAGCGGGTCTGCCCGTGTTGCGGTGGCCCTTTACATGAAATGAGCACCGAGGTACGGCAAGAGCTCAAAATTATCCCGGCCCAGGTGAAAGTGGTTCAGCACGTGCGCTACGTCTATTCCTGCCGCCGCTGCGAGAAAGAAGAGGTAACCACCCCGGTTATCACAGCGCCCATGCCTGCTCCTGTACTTCCGGGAAGCCCGGTATCTCCCTCGCTTCTTAGCTACATCATGACCCAGAAATACGGGGCAGGATTACCCCTATACCGCCAGGAGCAGCAGTTTAAAAGTTGGGGGATAGCCCTTTCCCGGCAGACCATGGCCAACTGGGTGCTCCATGGAGCTAACACCTACTTAACCCTTATTTACGACCGTCTCCATGAACACCTCCTCAAAAGAGACATCCTCCATGCCGATGAGACCACGTTGCAGGTACTCCATGAACCGGGAAGAGAGCCTACCACCAAATCATTCCTCTGGCTTTACCGTACCGGGCGGGACGGTCCCCCGATTATCCTCTACGACTACCAGACCACCCGGGCCGGCAAACACCCCCGCCGGTTTCTAAAAGGTTTTAAGGGCTATTTGCATGTTGACGGCTATGAAGGTTACAATGGACTTTCCGAGGTCACCCTGGTAGGCTGCTGGGCCCATGCCCGGCGCAAGTTTGACGAAGCTTTAAAAGCCCTGCCGGAGGAAAAACGCCATGCAGCAGTGACAGCCCGGGAGGGGCTGGAGTTCTGCAACCGGCTTTTTGCCCTAGAGCGCGAGCTTAAAGACAAAACCCCGGAAGAACGATATCAAATCCGGCAGGAGCGCAGCAAACCAGAGCTGGACGAGTTTTTAGCCTGGCTTAAGAAGCAGAAAGCGCAGGTGCTGCCCAAAAGTGCCTTTGGGCAGGCGGTTTACTATTGCCTGGGCCAATGGGAGAAACTTGTCGCCTTTTTACAAGACGGGCGTTTAGAAATTGGTAACAACCGCAGCGAGCGTTCTATAAAACCCTTTGTTATTGGCCGTAAGAACTGGTTATTTGCCAACACCCCTCGGGGTGCTAAAGCTAGCGCTATTATCTACAGCATCATAGAAACAGCCAAGGAAAACGGGTTAAATCCCTTCCACCATCTCATTTACCTCTTCGAAAAACTTCCCAACCTGGACCCGCAGGATAAAGAAGCCCTGGATCAACTCCTGCCGTGGGCGGAAACTCTGCCCCCCGTTTGCCGGATGAATAATTAAGCTTGTTTTAGCCCCTACCTTGGATGATTCGGTAGGGGTTCTTTTATGCTTACTACTACAACCCAACAAGGTGGGTAGTATTTGACGCTTACGAAGAGGAGCTAGAGAAGAGGCGGCAGTCCTGGCGCAAGACGGCGTCGAAGATAACCCAAGGTTTTCTGGGACTTTATGCCCGTTCAGTCAAGTCAGCCCACTATGGCGCTATTTTAGAATTTTAAACTAGCGAAGTAAAATTTTTTCCAAACTGGCAGGAGATTGGGCGGAGAGGGCGAATATATACATTTAAATAAGTTGTATTACAACTTATGACTATAGACTTAGAAAGAAATGAGGGAAATCCCTGTGCTGAGTGATAAAGAAAAGATTAAGCGGCATCTCGCTTTCTGGCAGGGAGAAGAGCTGGATCGCCCACTCGTAGGCTTTCGCATTAGCAATTATTTTTTTAGCCAGAGCTTTAAGGCGGCCGCTCCGCTGCTAGCGCGGCCGCGGCGGGTAACACCGGAGGATTTCCCGGTGGAAGACTACTTAGAGGATTATGAAAGAATGTACCAAGAAAGTTTACAGGTAGATCAGGACGCCTTTTGGTGCGCGGAACCTTTTACGGGTATACCATGGATGGAAGCTATCTTAGGATGTGAAATTTATAGTTCGGAAGAGAGTTTTTGGGCCAAGCCCTATGCGGAGTGTCCTGAAGCAATAAGCAAGCTGCAACTTAACAGGGATAATCCATGGTTTAAGAAATTCATCGAATTTATAGATAAATTGATAGAAAAATCCGCCGGCCGTTTTCCTATTGGCGAGCCCATAATGCGGGGCCCTACAGATATTCTGGGCACTATCTTGGGCCAAGATAAGTTTGTTTATCACCTTTTTGATTACCCTGTAGTCATGAAGCATCTGGCCTTAGAGGCCACCAGAGTAATCCAGGAAGTTATAGCTGCTCTGATGGAAAGGGTACCGGCCTTTCACGGGGGTTATAGCCTGGGGTTTTATCCGGTTTGGACACCAGGAAAGTGTATATGGTTCCAGGAAGATCTGGCTGCTTTATGTTCGCCCAACCTGTACCGGCAGTTCTTCCTAGAATGTGACAGGATGCTCTCAGGTACTTATCCTTACAGCGCCGTTCACTTACATCCTGCTTCCTTCTTTATTCTGGACGATCTACTTAATCTGGAAGAGCTAAAAGCTATTGAGATCAATAAAGATGTGGGCGGGCCATCAATTAAAGAAATGATACCGGAATTCTTACGGGTACTGGAGAAGAAAAATCTCATTATCTGGGGGTCTCTGGATGAAGAAGATATAGAAGCAATAGGCGCCAAACTTCCTCGGCGAGGTCTTTTCTTAAATATTGTGGCCGAGACAGTAGAGAGGGCTCAGGAACTTAGCCGCTTTATCAAAGCACTATATACCGGGAGAGAAAATTAACATGACCATCAAGCGCATTCCCAAGGTTAACGTCAGCCAGGCGGTATTCGAGCAGATGAGGGAGCAAATTTTTAACGGCAACTGGCCGCCGGGCAGCAAAATCCCCTCGGAAAACGAGCTGGCCAAGATGTTTGGGGTGAGCCGTATCTCGGTGCGCTCAACTCTACAAAAGTTAAGTACCCTGGGCAGTTCTCGGGCATTATCGCCGAAGTAGGGCAGGGGGTAGAAGACTTTAAACTCGGAGACAGGGTCACCGTCTACCCGGTCATACCGTGCGGGACTTGCTATGCTTGCAATGCCGGGCGGAGCAACATATGCGTACACCGCACCACCCTGGGGTATGAGTTGGACGGCGCCTTTGCGGAATA
>NZ_JBJHHE010000028.1:0-27985 GCF_056378755.1 Thermanaeromonas sp. DSM 22490 | reverse complement strand
ACGGGTGTAGTTTTGTTGTCTTTTGGGGCTTTTTTCTTTTGCTATGGTTTTAGCAAGGTTTTTAGGCCAGCATAAGCTTGTTTCATCTGGAAGGCCTGGGCCCAGTCTTTTAGCTCCAGGATGTGCCCTATAGTGCTCTTTATGTCAATAAATTTCCGGGCGGCCAACCTTAAAACTGTAGCTAAATTTCTAGGTGTGGAGGCCGAGGACCCTATAAGGTCCACTTCTTTGTAGTGTATTTCATTGGGGTCTATTTCAGCTGTACTCCCCACCGGGCAGCCGGCAAAAAGTACACAAATTCCGCCTTTTTTGGCCAGGCTTATGGCTTCTTTGATTATGGAGGGTATCCCCACGTCTATAAACACTACGTCTACCCCTACTCCCCTGGTAAGTTCTTGCACCGTTTCTTTTACTTCTTGGGGTGTAACGGCAGCTGTGGCACCAAATTTTAGAGCTTGGGCACGCCTTTCTTCTTGAGGCTCGGAGACAATTATGTTGCAGGCACCGCGCCAGAGGGCTAGTTGTACATGGTAAAGGCCTATGGGGCCAGCGCCTATGATACATACGTCCTGCCCGGGGGAAAGCCGAGAACGCAAGATGCCGTGGAAGGCAGCTGCTACAGGCTCTGCCGCCGCTGCTTCTTCAAAGGTTACTTCTGCGGGTATGGCTACTACGTGGCCCCTGGACACTGCTTCTTTAGGAATCTTTATATATTCCGCAAAGGCGCCGTCCAACTCATACCCCAGGGTGGTGCGGTGTACGCATATGTTGCTCCGCCCGGCATTGCAGGCATAACAGGTCCCGCACGGTATGACCGGGTAGACGGTGACCCTGTCTCCGGGTTTAAAGTCTTCTACCCCCTGCCCTACTTCGGCGATAATGCCTGAGAACTCGTGCCCTATAATGCGAGGAGGTTTTATTATTTTTGTCCCCTGGTATATGCGTACATCTGTGCCACATACTCCGGCGTACTTTACTTGTATGAGTATCTCTCCCGGCCCAATTCTAGGTATTTCGGTCTCTATTAGTTCCAGTTTGCCAGGTCCTAAAAAGCACAGGGCTTTCATTGGTGTTTTCTCCCTCTTCCCTTTTTAGTCAATGGTATGCGCTTCTTTCCCCAAAAGGAGGAAGATATGGGCGTTCTCTTCTATTTCTTCCAGCAGTATATAAGCGTACCTTAAGTCTTCAGCTACGACAGTCACTCCGTGGTTTTGCATGAGAACGGCGTTATGGTCCCGCAATTTTTCCAGGACATTTTTAGCCAGTTCTTCGCTCCCCGGAGGGGCATAGGGTACGGCAGGTAGTTTCCCCACCCTTACAGCATAACCGGGGGTGAGTTTAGGCAAAGCATCTTCAAAGTTTAAGTCCTTAAAGCAGGAGGCGGCTACGGTGTAGGTGGGATGGGCGTGAATAACTGCTCCAGCATCTGGCCGCATCTTTAATATCCCGGTGTGAAAGCGCCACTCTTTGGAGGGTTTCCCCTGGCTTAAGATTTCTCCCTCCAGGGTGATCTCTACTATATCCTCTTCGGTGACTTCGCCTAAAGAGTAGCCGGTGGGAGTTATATAAATTCCCCTTTCGCTCCTTAAACTCACGTTGCCCCCTGTACTGCTCACCAGTTTCCGCTCATAGAGCCGGTGACATATCTCCACCAGCAGTTGTTTGGGCTGCATTGTTCGTTTACTCCTCCTTAACCTCTTTTACCTAGTCCCCTGTTTCCTTTAACGGAGGTTTCCCTTGCCGTCGAATTGTATTTCTACGGGGCCTTCCAGGACTTCTATGCCAGGACGCCCCTTTAGTTCCTTAAGGCCAGCCTCGGAAACATACATCTCGCTCAGTTCCAAAGTGTTCTTTATCCGGATAACTTTGGCCTCCTCGCTCCTCACCGGCCCTATCCACATGAAGGCCGTCTTTATAGCCAGTTCGTCTGTCTCTAATGTAACCGGTATTTTGCCCCTCTCCGGAAAGGTGGAAGTTATACAGTTGGCATACATCTGTTCAAAATCTATTTTGTTTACTAGCCTCCTGGTGGTAATGTCCGCCAGCCCTACCCCTACCGCATTCCCATGGCTCTCCTCCGTCAAGTCCAGCACTACTATTACCTGTATGTCCGGCTTCTCCGGTTCCGGTACCCCTTTTATCTTTATCCTCCCTATTACGTTGGTGTCCATCCCACACCCGCTTATGTTTTTCCCCATCTCCTCCACTATAAGCACGTCTATCTTTTCTAAAGGTAGTGAAGGCATCAGTTCCCGCTGCGTCTTAAGTAGCCTCTTCTCCCTCTCCTCTATCTCTTCCGGTTCCATGGCTTCTATTATGGCCGTGTGGTCATAGGCATCTTCTACTATCCCTATCCCTAAGGCTACCGGCCCCTTCTCTATCATTACTTTCGCCACTTCGGGTATATGCTCCTTTAACCCCCAGGCCCCATACCGGTGTATGTTTGCCGCCCCTTTGTGCTTCCCTAACCCTATGGCTAAAAGCTTTAGCACCCCGCTCTCTATTTCCCCACGAAAGTCTGTGTGCAGCTTTATCCGGTTTATAGCTATAATGGCGTCTGCTCTATAGGCCTCTTTGTCCATGAATACCTCTACGCCTTTGGCCGTCTTACCCAAGGATACTACTTCCATGGAGGAAATTATGGGCGCCCCTGTATATTCTTCGGTAACCCCGTAGCTCTTCAATACTTCCCTTTGCCCCTCCGCTGTGGCCCCACCGTGACTCCCCATGGCCGGAACTATGAAGGGCTTACCCCCATATCTCTTTACTTCTTCTACCACGCTCTTTACTATCAGGGCTATGTTGTTAATCCCCCGGCTCCCTACGGCTATGGCCACTCTCTTCCCGCCAGCCACTTTCTCCCCTATTCTGGTCCGGGCCATCTCTTCCCTGATCTTCCCCGGTATATCCGGCAAAGCCAAATCGGGAAAATGCTGCCTTATCCGGTACATCTGCGGTAAAATTACGTCCTCTAAGCCTTCTATTCGCATATGCATCCCCTCTTACAGTAAAAATAAATCATTTGTTGCTATCCCCGGTAATATAACTGGCCCGCGGCAAGGCCAGAAAAACTATAACTTCAGCCACTGCCTCCGGCAGACCCTATTATGACTTTGCCTGCGAATTCTCCCATCGGCTCTTCGTTCTTCCTTCTCTTCCGTACCTGAGCATTTCTTCCGGATAACCTTCCTTGATATCCTTAATAGCCATCTCAATATGTTCGGCCATCAGTTCCGCTGCCCTTTGTGCGTCTTGAGCAGCAACAGCCTCCAGGATAAGGGGATGGTAATACAGGCCTGCCGCAGTACCGCGGAAGGCGACCACCTCTTCCATATGGCAGCGCAAGATATCCCTGGTAATCTGAGCTACCTTGAGGATAAGGGAATTTTTGGTGGCCCGGGCCAGTTCCAGGTGGAAATTAAGGTCTTCCAAAGAAAACAGGGAAAGATCATCTTTAGATTTGTGCATCCGGTCTACAATGGCCCGCAAACGCTCTAAATCCTTCTCTGTACGGCGCAGGGCCGCCAAGCGGGCATTTTCTATTTCGTAAATCCTCCTGAATTCGAGGATTTCGAGGAGATCATGCTTGCCCAAAGCTAAGACGGGTATGAGGGAATTCAAATAGACGTCAGCGGTAACATCGGCTACAAAGGTCCCTCCGCCCTGCTTGCTGTAAACCAGCCCCAGGGTACTTAACTTTTGTAGAGCTGAGCGAACCGAGATACGGCTCACCCCAAACATCTTGGCGAGCTCGTTTTCCGAGGGGATTTTGCTGCCCGGCGGCCAGTTGCCGTTAAAAATTTGCTCCCTCATCTGCTCGAATACCGCCTGGCTGACGTTAACCTTGGGAATGCGCTTGATGGTCATGTTAATTTTCTCTCCCGGTATATAGTGCTTTGATA
Organism: Thermanaeromonas sp. DSM 22490; assembly: GCF_056378755.1. Lineage (NCBI taxonomy): Bacteria > Bacillati > Bacillota > Clostridia > Neomoorellales > Neomoorellaceae > Thermanaeromonas > Thermanaeromonas sp. DSM 22490. The sequence continues at coordinate 24,083 of NZ_JBJHHE010000028.1, read as the reverse complement.
AAGCGGCTAAGTTCCTGAGCCCTCTCTACTGTCTCGGCCACAATTAATCCTTTCTTTGTCGCTCAGCACAGAGATTCCTTTCATTTCGTTCTAAGTCTCTAGTCATAAGTTGTAATACAACTTATTTAAATGTATATATTCGCCCTCTCCGCCCAATCTCCTGCCAGTTTGGAAAAAATTTTACTTCGCTAGTCTAAAATTCTAAAATAGCGCCATAGTGGGCTGACTTGACTAAATGGGCATAAAGTCCCAGAAAACCCTGAGTTATCTTGGGCGCCGGCTTGCGCCAGGACTGCCGCCTCTTCTCCAGCTCCTCTTCCCCTACTTCTAAAGTAAGTCTTCTATGGGGGATATCCACGGTAATCATATCCCCGTCTTGGACCAGGGCCAGCGGGCCTCCTTCCGCCGCTTCAGGAGAAATATGCCCTACAAAGCCGCCAAAATTGGAGCCGGAAAAACGTCCATCCGTCAATAAGTAAACATATTCCGCCAAGCCATAGCCGGCCAGCATCTCCATGGCTGTATACATTTCCCGCATACCCGGCCCGCCTTTAGGCCCCTCATAGCGGACAACCAGCATGTCGCCTCGCTGTACCTGGCCATTATGAATAGCCTTTACCAAATCTTCTTCGCTATCAAACACCTTGGCAGGCCCTCGAGCAAACCAGCGATCCGGGCTAATAGCCGCAGGTTTACAGATAGCCGAAAGGGGAGCCAGATTACCTTTAATTACAGCCAGACCGCCGGTAGGCAGAAAAGGATGAGCCAAGTCCCGTATGACCTGGTTATTCTGGATGGCTGCGCCTCGCACATTCTCGGCTATGGTCTTGCCGTTAACGGTCAAACAATCGCCGTGGAGCAGGGGCAGGAGCTGGTTCATCACCGCCGGTACCCCACCTGCCTGGTGAAAATCGACCATATCGTATTCGCTAGCCGTCATAAGGGAAGCCAGGTAAGGAGTTTGCTGGCTCAAACGGTCAAAGTCATCGATGGCCAGCTCTAGCTTGGCTTCATGCGCTATAGCTAACAGGTGCAATACAAAATTGGTGGATCCGCCGATGGCCAGCCCTACCCTAATAGCGTTCTCCAAGGCCTCTTTGGTGATAATATCCCTGGCCTTTATACCTTGCATTACCAGTTTGACTATCTGGCGTCCTGCTTCCTGAGCCACTTGCAGCCTTTGCGAAGCTATGGCCGGAATGGTGGAGGAACCCGGCAAGCTCATGCCCATGGCTTCGGACAAGCAACACATGGTATTGGCCGTGCCCATCATGGTACAGGATCCAGGGGTGGGGCAAGCCGAATCCTCAATCTCCTTAAATTCCTCAGCACTGATTTTACCAGCCCGCCAGGCCCCCAGAGCGATATGTACCTCATTCCCGCTTATATGCCGGCCTCGGTATTCGCCGGGATACATGGGCCCACCGTTAACTAAAATTGCCGGCAGGTTCAGGCGTGCAGCCGCCATAAGTAACCCGGGAACAATCTTATCACAAGAACCTAACAAAACCATTCCATCCAGCCGGTGCGCCTCCACCATCAGTTCCACGCTAGCAGCAATAATTTCCCGCGAGGGGAGAATATAGTGCATGCCCTCATGTCCCTGGGCAATACCGTCACAGGGACCTATGGTCCCGAATTCCACAGGCGTACCGCCGCCGGACCGAATCCCTTCTTTCACAGCCTCGGCTACCGCTCGCAAGTTATATTGTCCAGGGCAGATGGTATTCCAGGAATTTACTATAGCAATTACCGGCTTTTCCAGATCGGCATCCGTATAGCCCATGCATTTATAAAAGGACCGGGCCATGGCCCCTTGCGGAGTACCCAGAAAACTTTTGCTGCGCCAGTTCATTTCTCCCATCCTCTTTCCTGCTTGGCTATCATGTTTAAGTATCGCGACCCGATGACCTTAGCACCCACTGCAGTGGATATTTCCACTGTTTTATCATCTAGTAAAATAATCCGTCCCTGCATATCGGGCTCTGCGGCTAGCAAATAATATAGAGCGTGCCTCAGAGGTGCCGGTCCCCCGATGATAATCTCTCCTCGCCAATGGACTTCACAAGCCAGGCTGTTTTTTATGGCAATCAAGTCTTGGCCTAGTACAACCCCGAGAAGGAAATCAGCCCTTTTTTCCGCAGTAACTGGAAGAAAATGGCTCATAATGCGCACCGAGAAACAACCTCGTGTTAAACCCACCTTGCGGGAGAGGGCAGCACCCTTTAGGAGCATGTCCACATCCAGTTCGGAAATCAAAGTAGAAGGAATAGAATCGGCTAAAATGGTGTGGGAGGCCAGAGTACTATAAATTTCTCCCCCCATGGTGGTAAGGCAGCCCGATATCTGGTTATGTTCATTAACCGTAACGATCTTGGTGTGGGAGCCTGGTAAAACCATCGTTAAAGGTCCTTTCAATGAGGTTAATTCAAGTATCCCTATGGCCTCGGTTTCCTCACCTCGCATGATGTCCATGGCCTCAAGATTTTCAGTGTCTAAAGTAGCTGCACAGTCATTTTTTACTCCAGGAATAAAGAGAATAGGGAGTTCCATTAATTCAGGTATTTTCACCCGACGGCTCGCTGCTGCTAGCTGGTCTATGCCTGCCGGAGTACTCACGTGGGGTATTTCATAAATTCCTATATTAGAAGTAATCATCCCTGATGCAGCCACTAAGTGCAGGTCTTTCTCCTCTATCCGGGCTGACCTCAAAGCAGCAATGATGGCCTGGCGTATTCCCTCTACCAAATCTTTTTTGGACCCGGTTATAGCCGCATTACGTACTCCGACAGGGCTGGATACTTGGCTCAGGATTCTATCATCTTGCAAAATCCGCACCCTCGTATTTGTAGTACCGCCATCTATAGCCATAATCAGCAAAGTTTATCATCCCTTCCCGGCACCCGGGAGCATCGCCAAGGGAGACCCCTTAGATGCGAGCACCCAATGTTTCGCTTACCGTTTTAGCCGCCTTTATAACTAATCCTGCATAATCTTCAATACGTTTCTCTCCCAAGGTAATTACTACTGCAGCCACGCTGATACTGCCTATGACTTCTTGATTATAATCAAAAACGGGAGCCGCCACACAGCGTATGCCAACTTCATGCTCTTCCAGGTCCAGGGCATAGCCCTGGCTGCGAATGCGCTTAATCTCTTCCCATAAGCCCTCGGGTTCGGTTATGGTATTGGGGGTAAATCTGACCAGTTTTACCTCTTGCAAGAAGGCTTCAATTTCAGCATCCTTTAGAAAGGCCAGGATGGCTTTTCCTACGCCCGTACAATAAAGCGGCGCCCGTCTGCCAATCATCGAGTACATCTGGATAGGGTTAGTGCCCGAAATTTTATCGATATAGACTACCTCATTTAGATCGCGCAACCCAAGATGAATGGTATGACCCGTCTCTTTCTGCAAGGCCTCCAGCACTCCTCGGGCAGAGGTCCGAATGTCCATCTGGTCTAGGAGCCTGCTTCCCAAGGAAAAGACTTTCATAGTGAGGTAATAACGTTTGGTCCTCGTGTCCTGTCTAACGTAGCCTTCCTGCATCAACGTTTCCATTAACCTGAATACCGTGCTACGGTTAACGCCCAATTCTCTGGCTATTTCCGAAGCACCAGCACCGTTTTTTGAATTAGCCAGGCGGTCTAAAATATACAGGGCCCGTTGAACAGATTGGATGCCTTCTCGCACATTAGGTCACCTTGAGAAAAACTTATGGGTTAAATTGGTTGCATAATAACCAACATCGTTGTCCTATATTAACAATTCTACATCCTTTTAAAAATTCCTGCCCGACCGGGAATTTTTCTGGTAAAACACAGTTTCAGCAGTAGCGTCTTTTTGAGGTCAGGGGGCTGGTGAGCTATACGGTGATTCTCTACAAGAGCTAAGTATAATAAATTTATAAAAGGATTTGGAGGTACTTCTGGAGAATACTTCCTTAAGAAATTTAGGGGGAGTGGGATGCGGTGGTTAAAAAATGGTTGGCAGTTCTGGGTTCGGTTTTAATAGTCTTAGCCGTGGCCACGGCAGCCCTGGCTACAACTGACTCCGAGAAACCGGAAGGGATAGGCGTAGAAGGGGAGGTCAAGGTTTTCTTGAACGGCCAGGAGATCACCTGGGAGACACCCCCATCTTTTTACCGGGACGGTCATCTCCTGGTTCTACTAAGGGACTTGGCCCGGGCCGTGGGAGCGGAGGTGAGCTGGGACGAGAAGAAGCAAATGGTGCTGGTCACCTCTCCAAAAGCTACCCTTCGTTTCCAGATAGGGAGCAGCGAGGCTATGGTAGACGGGGAGAAAGTTACCCTGCCTTCGCCCGTAATATTGAAGAACGGTCGGACTATGGTGCCTTTGCGCTTCTTAGCCCAGGTCCTGGGGCTGGCAGTGAGCTGGGATGACAGGACCCAGACCGCAAATTTAATCGCCCCGCCGGAAAGGGTATACTGGGGGGCTTTCCCGGCACGGGTGGCCTTCACTGCCAACAACAACCTCTGGCTCCTGGACGGCAGCCAGGCCGGTGCCCAACCGGTCCAGGTGACGAAAGACGGCTCCGTGCAGATACTGGGCTGGTCTCCTGATGGCCTGTGGTTGGCTTACCTGCAGCGGGAGACGCCAGAGCCCTGGAAGAGCAAGCCTTATCTCTGGGTAGTGAAGTACGACGGTAGCGGCGCTGTTCAAGTAGACCCGCGGCCGGTCGTAGGGGAGCCCCAGTGGTCTCCCCGGGAGAACATCTTGGCCTACAGCACCCAGGCTCCCGGCGCTGATTACGCCCTGGATGGGAATCTTAAGCTGGCCACTGTAACCGAGAAGGGGGTACAGGTGAAGCTTCTCCTTCCCGACCATAGCTTGCCGGTGGAAGATTGGGCCTGGGCCCCTGACGGTCAGAGCCTGGCTATTTCCCTTAGGCGCACAGCAGAAGAGCCCTGGAGGATTGACCGCCTGACCCTGAGAGGGGAGCGCAGCAACCTGATAAAGGGAACGGAAATCGGTAACCCTCTAGGAGAGGTTTACTTCAGCCACGCAGTGGGTCTGAAGTGGTCCCCCAACGGCCGCTACCTGGCCTATTATCTCCGCTATAATGCCGCTTCCCTCTCCACCGACGGCGTGCCCCTGGAGGTTCTGGACCTGGAAAATCCGCAGAAGCCTCTGAACCTGGGCACCTGCCTACCTTATCGCCAGTGGTTGGCCTGGTCCCCGGACGGCAACAAATTGGCCTTTATCCAGGGGAGCGGCCGGGAAGCGACTTACAATAAACACCTAGCAGTAGTAACCCTGCCGGAGGGTCGGATTACCTCCTACGGACAGCCCGGGACGGTGGACAGCCAGCCCCATTGGTTGCCAGAGCCTCAAGAAGGGCTCCTTTTCTGCCGGGGCTTGGCCACTACCACCTGGGATAAGCGGCATCCAGGGGTTTGGGTGAGCGATCAGCGCATCTGGCTGGCAACAGGGGACGGTCAAGCTAAACCCCTTACCAGCAGTTCGCCTGACCAAGCTGATTACTACTCCTCCCCTTCCCTTTATGGCCGGGAGCTCTATTTCCTGCGCCTTAACAGCGCCCTCAGTGGCTCCCTCAGCCGCCAACCTTTAACCGGGGGGTCAGCGGAGGAACTGGTGCGCAACATAACCGGCTCGCCTGGCTACTACGGCAATTACTATCCAGCGTGGGTGAGCATTTATCATTTGCGGCAAACAGGGGAGGCGGAACCCTTGTCGTTTACCGGCAAGCTGATAGAAAGCTTTATCGAAGGCCGCCACCTGGAGCTGGAGACGGACCGCCAGGGCATCCTGGTGATTATCCCGGCTAACCCCCAGGTGGCTGCCGAGTTGGAGAAGTACCTGGGGCAGAGGGTGACCTTAGAAGGGACCCTTTCCCATGAGCCCAACATTTACATGCGGAGTCCGCTTTTGCAGGTTCAGTCGGTGAGACTTGCTGGGGGAGTGGGGGAACAGTAACTCCAGGGTTGTTCATACCGCCAGCAGACAGTTGCTATCTGGTTTGGTCCTCGGCCAAAGCCAAGCCGCCTCCCCTTCTTTGCTCATTCCGCTACGTTTGCGGGAATCGGGGCAATACCCTGGCTAACGAACTGGCCGGGACCAGCCCTTCGCGCCGCTGCCCAGTTATGTTGAATACTTAAGAATGCTGTTCCATGGGGCCGTTAATATTTACCGCCTATCAACCGAAATTATGCTGCTGGAGGAAAGCTTGAGCAATGGTCCGCCTTTGCCCACCGCAACCCGGCCCAGGACCTCCGGCTCCATGCCTACCGGGGCTACCCCGGTTCCCCGCGCGGGTGACGGCGGAGACCCTGCCTCCGACCCCTTCTGGATTTCCCAGGGAACATTTCCCTCCAACTTGGCGCCACGGGCTTCAATTTGGACCCGAGCGTTGGGACTGAGAGTCACCTGTATGGGACCCGAGTTGTTAATGGACCAACTGGCTTCTAACTCATCTATAGCTAGAGCCAGGGCAGACCCGCTCCGCCCGGTCACCTCTACTTCCACATCGCTGGGAAGTACCAGGGTGCTAGTCGTTATATACGAAGCAGGGCCCCAGTTCCTAAGGGACGGCACCTCCCCCAGTTGCAGGAAAAGGGTGTCTCCCGCCTGATAAGTGTGCAGGCCGGCCTTGCCGGCCTGCTCCCTGGCCTCCTCCTCCGAAGCGGCAGCAACCCGCGCCAGGCCAAAGAAAGCTACCTGGCCGCCTGAACGGCCGGCGCGGATCTGCAGGTTCTGCCACCCACCACCCTGGCCTTGGACTACTATCTTCCGCACACCTTCCGGAACCGCCAGCCTTGCTTCCGGGAGCTCCACCGTAAAGCTGGTGACGGCCAGTACCCGGGTTAATCTATCGGCCAGGCCGCTGGCAGTCAGCCCATAAAGCCCGAGGCTGACGCACCCGGCGAGAAAGACCAGGATAATGGCCGGAAAATCATACTTTATCCGGGGCACCTCCTGCCGGCCAAAGTACCCCGCCAGGAGGACCTCCAGCCCGAGCAAAACAAGGGCTAACGGCCACCAGTTGAGAACCAGTCGGGGAACGGCGGTTGGGTCTCTGCGCCACCCCAGGAGCGCTACCCCCAGCAGAATGAGCACCAAGGCCATAGAAAAGGAGCCTACTCGCCACTGCCGCACGGCTTTCCCTTGTCCTTGCATTCTACATCCTCCATCTTACTGTTTTGCACCGCAATTTTACTTCCCCAAGCCAGCCTTACGCCGCCGCCGATAAGTAGGGCGGCAACGAAGCCGGTCTTGATCATACTTACGATCCGGTAAGTCAAATAGGGGGCGACCAGGCGCTCGAAGAGTATCAGGACGCCCAGGGCAATTAGGCCGAAGCCCACCCACCGCTGCCTTTCCGCCAGCCAGGAAAATAGGGTCTCTTCCCCTTCAGGAGCCGTCCTGGTGTCTGAGGACGCCAGCTTCAAGGCATCGAAGAAGCTGTAAAACCAGATCAGAGGCAGCATGAAGAAGAAAAGGCTTAAGTGAACCCAGTCCATGAGAAACAGATTCAGGAAGAAGATGGCCATAAAGCCCAGCCCCCGCTGCTGCCACCCCAGATACATGTGCCCGGCCCCCGGTATAATACTGAAAAGCAAGGCCGCAAGCTTGCTCTTATATCCATTGGCCAAGCTCTTCCCCAATTCGACCAGAGGGGAAACATCCGGAATTGTTTCGCCGGCCTGCATCCGGCCGCATAAATGCAGGGCATCGAATAAACTGTAGAGACCGATGATGGGCAGTAGCACCAGCAATACCATGAAATTACCTGACATAATGGCGCCCAGCAGGACCAGAGCGGTCCAGCCCAGGAAGGCCGCCATGAAAACCAGGCCCCGGTTCATGAGCCCCAGGTAAAGGTGCCCCAGGCCGGGGAAGGCAGATAGTATGAAGGTGATAAACTTACTTTTTCCCATTTGCCTCGGCTCCCTCCTTTATATTGATGATCGCAGCCAGTGCTCCCGTAGCCCTATCTACCAAGCGTTCGGACCAACCGGTGGGCATTTTCTCTTCAATATTCTGGGTCAAGAGGGTTATCTTTTCCGGGCTGCGCGCAGCTCCTTGGGCCAGGAGATCGAACCACCCTCCGGCCAGAAGGAGAAGAGTAATGGCGGCCGCTATAGTGTAGTACAGAAGGGACCTGGTCAGCGGAGCGGTGTCGGAGACGGTGCGGGAAGAGGGACGGCTGGAAAGGGAGGCCAAACGGCGGGCCACCCTGGCCGAGAAGTCTGGAGAAAGGACGGCTGCGGCTTGCACCTCGTCCTGCCGCTCAAAGGCGGAAAGGTAGGCATCCAAGCATTTCTCGCAAAAACGCAGGTGTCCTTCCATGGCTTCTCGCACCTTCTCCGGCAGCAGCCCATCTTTATACAAAAGCCATTCCCTACGGGAATAGTGCGCCATACCGGTTATCTCCCCTTCCATTTCTCCTGTAGCATTTTTCGAGCCCGGTACAAACGCGATTCCACCGTTTTAATGGTTACACCTGCTTCCGCAGCTAAGGTCCGGTAATCTTTCCCTTCCAGGTAAAACCCGATTAAGGTGCGCCGGTATTTTTCCGGGAGCTCGTCGCTCAAGTTCAGCAAATAAGTCAGGGATTCTTCGTGGACTAATGCTTCTTCCGGCGAAGGGTAGGAGATGGAAAACGAGTCTATCCGCCCCAGATCCTCTACTAGGGTTTCCGGCCGGCGTTGGTGCCGGCGTTTCCAGTCAATGGCTTTGTTGACGGCGATGCGGGCCAGCCAGCGCTTGAAGCTGCCGCCGCCATAGCTAGAAAGATAACGGTAAACCTGCACAAAAGTTTCCTGTAAAATGTCTTCTGCCGTTACCGGGTCCCGCACCACCGGCAGTATCACGGCCAAGAGGAAAGGGCTAAAGCGTTCTACTATTTGGGTGAAGGCATAGTCGTCTCCTGCCGCGGCCCGCTGGATCAACTCTTTTTCCAGATCGCCCAACCCCCCTTTCCCCATTAGCCATCCCCATTATATATAGACGTGGAGAGTTAAACCAACCCTGCGTTAGATAGGACCTTTAAAAAAGTAATCCACCCGATCACAATTTCCTGTATCCTGGAGGTGTCTAGACTTCAGGAGACAGGAGGTGAAGGAGAAGTGATTCGAGTGGATCAATACCAGCTTATCAGACATCTTTACACAGTTGAAGGCCTATCTCAAAGGGCTTATACAAGCCAAGTAAATATAGTGATAAGGATGGGGTTGCTTTTATAACGTTGCTCCAACCCCGGCAGTCGGAGTGTATTGTATGGTCGTCCAGGACATGTTTTACAGGCTCAATCAGGGTGGGGTTGTTTAATTAAATCAGGGTCGTAACAATTATATCTAAATGAAGATCTCGCATCCCACCAATGAGAAGGGTCGAAAACAATTTTTTTATTAAAACAACGTTTCTTTTGATCCCAGTAATAGTCAGCCAATTGAATATAGCGAGTATGCATCACATAAATATGCCTTTCTAAATCCACAGTGTCAGGGCTAATAATGCGAGATTTGTTAAAGATACCTATCCAGAATTCTATTTGTCCCAACTGCACATAATCATTAAACAGGGGAAATATTTCCCCTTCCTTTCTTACAAGTAAAAGCCATCGTTGACCATCATCCCACTCCATGAAGCCATCCGGACCCCTTTGGGCTGAGGTATACAGTTCGATGCTTTCATCCTTGCCGTCACTATCTACGTCCTCATACATTCTTTCAAGAAGGGTAAGGTTTTCAGTCGTAATTGTTCCCTCTGCTACCGCCTGGATTGTCTCGACCTTTTGTTTCTGGAGGGCTTGCCTAAACCAGGAAATCCACATATCCCTAGTTTCGATTGTCTCGCCCTTTTGTTTCTTGAGGGCTAATTCAATTACCGCTAATAGACAGACGAGGGAAAATAGACTTAAGAATATAAACATGATATATTTGCTTCTGTTCATCATACCACCTACCTTTATTTACCTAATAATATGTCATATTACTAAAAACAGGGAAGAAATTGCTGCTGGCGGACCGCGCTCTCAACGTGTTCTGGTCTCCCCGAGGCGAATACCCGGCAGTAGGCAAGGTGGACGGGGTTAAGATACTGACTGCTGCCGGAGATCTAAAACTTAGGCTACTTGGCCACAACTTTCAGAGTGTTGCAGGCGGGAGTTATGATGGACGGTATTTGCTGTTTAAGGAGTTCGAGCAGTCAGAATGGGTAACCAAGCTTGGGGAAATCGATAGCGGCAAAGAAAGAAAATACCTGGTACCCCTCTGGGTTTTGACGCCAACGGGAGCCTCTACTTTTTTATTGGTAAATAAGGATGAAAGACCGAGACCTCAGGCGAGTATGGTATTGCCCTTGATTTGTAAATAAATTTCTATTATATTTGTTTTACTTCTTTACCGAACCAGTGAATATACCCGCAACGGCTACAAATTAGCGTGGTGGCAGATTCATTTAACCAATCTAGACCAAAAAACGTCAATCCTCTAGTGTTTAATAGGGCATTTCCCTTATGAAAAAATTCGTGTTTGCAATGAACACAGATAACTTGAACACCGTTTTCCGATTGATATTTATAGCCCCTGGTCTCTTCCTCTTGCTTTTTTAGTAGTTCCTCACCTCGTTTCCTTATTCTTTCGAGTTCTTCTTTGCTATAATACAATGGATACCCCTCCCATATGATTTCAAGAATTAGTTCGCTATATGAACAAAAGACTCCTTGCATAATTGTGTTTGCTAGAAATTGTAGCAAACCAAAAAGAGAGGCTGCGCAATATCTATCGTGAGCCCAGGTATTGCTCCAATAAATAAAAGTAAATAAAAGAGCAGCGTTGCGATCTCTGAGCCCAGTATTCGTATTTCGTATATTGAGACGGCTATTCTTATAGCTTCCAGGTGCGTCTTTCCTGGAACATTCGTACTTTACCATCTTCGCTTGTGGAAACAAGGTCCAACCATACCATACCTTGCTCTAATTTGGCTCCTGTTAAAATACCACCCGGCAGGTTAAAAGTGTCACGCTTCAACAGCTTTTGGTCATTAATCGTATATACCTCTGCTTGAGAGCTCGTGCCTGGCAGGTCAACGGCAATAAATTCTTGCTCTGTAAGCCAAAAAATACGTTTGGCCTGGGAAATTTCTCCTCTAACGTTGTTGCCTTGTAGATCGTAGATGAGGGTGAGGGGTTTTTCCCCTGTTAATCCTTTAATTAAGGCTAGGTATCTCCCATCAAGGGAAGTGTTAATAAGCTTGGCATCTTCGAAAAGAAGGTGTAGAACACCGCTACGTAATTGAAACACTCGATGCTTGCCTTCAACATCTACATCATAGTAGACGTTGTCTGTTAACCCCCATGCTATCCGGTTGGTCAGGGGGCCAGTGTTTACCGGCTCTTTAAAGGGGTGGATTTGAGTGGCAATAACTTTGCGGGTCTCTAGATCTATGAGTTTTATAACTCTGTTATTGTTGCTATCCTTACCTGTCAGCGCCAATTTGGTTTTATCAGGAGAGACTTTAAAAGAAGAAGCGTATCTTAGTTCTCCCCATAAAGGACGAAGGGCCTCGACTTCACCAGAAATTTGAATTACCTTCTCTCCATTTATAATGAATTCATCTTGACTAAGCCATACTACATAATCTTTCGCTTCTGCCTCTGCCGGGGAGGCCATAAAAATTTTTTCCGGAATTTCTTTCTGGTTTCCTTCAGAGGCTTTTAAATAAACGTCATACACAATACTTCCGTCAACGAAAAACTCGGGTTGCGCCTTGAGTTCTACTACATATCTGTTGTCAGGCGAAAAAAATACTGTATTTAGGCTATCACTTGGTTTGGGATTTGTAGGAACATTATTAGTCAATAATTTATCTACCATGAATGAAGAGGCGTATCCAATTAGTGTCACTGAAGTAACACATGCAATCAATAAGATAATAATTAAACCTGACTTCTTTTTGTAATCCATTTTTCTCCCCCAATATTTTTGTGGTTCTGGCAACTCCTAGGCATTGTCACTCCAGCCCTTAAAAAAGCTTTTATCATTTCTCCTCATTCCCCAGAACATGGAAAGATAGTCGTTCTTTTTGATGAAGTTAACTCTTGTAGCTCCAAACTTCCTCGAAGGTGATGTGGACACTGCTGTGTACTGCGTACAGGATGTTCTAGTTCACCCCTATATATAGTCGCTAAACTTTGATTTAAGGCCGGGTTAACCGGCCTTCTAAATCTAAAATATCAATCCTTACCCAGCGTGAGGCTTCCTTTGCTGCGCTCCGCCCATGATGATGCGGGCTGAGGGTTAAAGCAGCAGAGCAGGACAAACTATAATTCCCAACAAACCCGGACCGGCATGGGTACCCACCACAGGCCCAATTTCTCCGATGAGCATGTGGCTGCAAGCAATCTTGTTTTGCAATTTTTCCCGCAGTTGCGCCATCCCCTCGGGGTCATCGCCGTGTACGAGGGCGCACCACAGGGGACAGTCGACCGGGAATTTTTCTGCCACGATCTCCACCAGCCGCTCCATGGCTCTGGCCTTACCCCGAGCTTTCTCGTAAGGATATATAATGCCTTCCTTTAACATACAAATGGGTTTTACATTGAGCAAGCTTCCTAAAAAAGCCTGGGCCTTTCCAATGCGCCCGCCGCGCTGCAAGTATTCCAGAGTGTCTACCAAAAAGTATGCTTGTATATTGTCCATAACCTGGCTGGCTGTTCGCAACACCTCTTCTTTGGTACAACCTGCAGCAGCCTTTTGGGCCGCTGCCAGTACAACTAAACCCAGGGCCAAACTTACTAACCGGGAATCGATTATTTCCAGTTCCTCATAACCCAGCATAGTTTTAGCCAGCCTGGCCGACTGTAAAGTACCGCTTAAGGACGCCGAAATATGGATGGAGATGATACTGGCCCCTTCTTCGATTAAAGGCCGGTAGGCCTCTACAAATTCCTGGGGGGAGGGCTGAGAGGTAGTGGGTAAGTCATGAGAAGTGCGGAACTTCTCATAGAATTGCCTGGAGGTAAGATCCACCCCATCCCGGTAAATTTCTTGCCCGAACATTACTTTTAAGGGGACTACAGTAATGCCGTACTTCTCTATTAGCTCCCGGGGTAGGTCGGCCGTACTGTCGGTAACAATTTTAATTTTACCCACCGTTTGCTTAACCCCCTTCACTCCGCGGAAATAACAAATTGATATAAGGGCTGCCCGCCGTAATAGAGTTCAAAATCCACTTCCGGGAAGCGTTGCCGCATAACCTCCGTTAAGCCTTCGGCTTCGGAAGTGGAAAGACCACCGCCAAAATATAAGGTTACCAGGCTGGATTTATCACCTATCATCTGCTCCAATACTTCTTGCACCACTTGGGCCAGAGCAGGCCCGCAGGTAACCACCTGCCCTTCCACCAGGCCCAGATAATCTCCTGCGCAGATTTCCCGGCCGTTTACCTGGGAATTTCTGGCCGCCCGGGTTACTTCTCCGGTTTTAACTTTGGTCATGGCCTCTGTCATTTTAGCGAGGTTTTCCTCCAGACTGGCATAAGGGTTAAAAGACATAAGGGCAGCAATACCTTGGGGTATAGTTACAGAGGGTACTACCCGCGCAGGCCGGTTTGATATTTTAACGGCCTGTTCGGATGCCAGGAGTACATTGCTATTATTAGGTAGAACAATAACCCAGTCGGCCTCTACATTGGCTATAGCGGTGGCCAGGTCCTGGGCGCTGGGATTCATGGTTGGCCCGCCGTCCACTACTTTGCTTGCCCCTAGGCTCTCTAATATAGCGTTAAGGCCCTCGCCCGGCCCTACGGCCACGATCCCTATAGGCTCTCTCTCCTCACTGCGGGACAGTTTCCACTCCAGGTGCTGCTCTTCCATATTATTTATCTCTACCGAGTGTAAAGCCCCGTACTTGAGGCCGCATTCCAGCACCAGTCCCGGGTGGTTAGAATGGATATGAATCTTGGCTGTCTTCTGGTCCCCCACTACCAAGAGGCAGTCTCCATAAGGGGCCAGCTCAGATTTTAAGGTTTGCAGGGGGATATTAGAGCCTACCAGTACAAATTCGGTGCAATAGGTAAATTCTATTTCCGCCGGCAGTACCGTCCTTCGCAGAGGAGCAAATTGCTTTTGTTGGGAGACGGCCAAATCAAAAAGTTGAATATCCTTTCTAACCGCTAAGTCCTTCAAAGCCTGGATAATGCCCTCTAAGATTACAACCAGCCCTTTACCGCCCGCGTCCACCACTCCTGCCTCTTTTAAAACCGGCAAGAGATCAGGCGTGCGCTCCAGGGCCTGCTGGGCCTGCCGGCAAGCGTAGACGATGACCCGCGGCAAATCCCTGGTCTTTGCCGCCGCTTCCGACGCGGCCTGGCTTATGGCCCGGCAAACCGTGAGGATGGTACCCTCCACCGGGTTGGCCACGGCGCGATAAGCATATTCGGCACCGAGAGCAAAGGCCCGGGCCAGGTCATGAGCTCCTGCCCGCTCTTTATCTGACAAAGCGTCGGCAAAGCCCCGCATTATTTGAGATAAAATTACACCCGAGTTTCCTCTGGCTCCCAAAAGACAACCCCTGGCAGCGGCATCAGCCACAGCTCCCAGGACCGAGCTATCAAGGCCTTGCATTTCTTTAACCCCGCTTAAAAGGGTTAAGTACATATTGGTACCAGTATCCCCATCGGGAACAGGAAATACGTTCAAAGAATCTATTTCGGCCCGGGCGGTAGCCAGACGGTTGGCGGCCCCCACCAGCATAGCCTTCAAGTCGCGTCCGTCAAAAAAATAATAATTCAAGATCTGTCCTCCATTCCTATGTATAAAGCTTTATGCTACATTCGACATCCAAGAACTTTTTCCTGCTCTAAGCCAGAGGCCCTTTATACTTCAAACATCAAGGTGTGATGCAGATCACTGGAGGAAGAAGAAAACCATCACAGCAATGCCGAGGTCAGCCTGGTATATTAAAATAAAAATCGACTATCTTGAGGGGGTTAGAACTATGACCGCCTGCAGCACCTGCACTTCTTCCCAATTTTGTTATTCCGCCCATAAGAGTACCAATGAGATGTACGAGCGTACCAAAAAGATGGGGATTACCACCATTTTTGACCGCTGGGAAGCTCAACAGCCCCAGTGCGGTTTCGGTATGCAGGGGGTGTGTTGCCAGCTATGCAGCCACGGCCCCTGCCGTATCACCCGGCGAGCCGAGCGGGCTATCTGCGGCGCCACGGCTGATACCATCGTAGCCCGCAACCTGGTTCGACTGGCCGTACACGGAGCGGCAGCTTATAGCCATCACCTGGAAGAGCTCGCTAAAACCCTGAAAGCCACGGCCCAGGGCAAAACTCCCTTCAAAATCGGCGATGAACCAAAGCTGCGCGAAATAGCCGGGATTTTGAGGTTGGACACCAACAAGTCTGTAGAAGAGCTCGCCGTAGCCCTAGCCGATGCAGTACTGGCTGAGCTGCGCAAGGGTAGCGAGGAACCCCTGGCTTTGCTTCAGGTTTTCGCGCCCGCTTCCCGTAAAGAAGTATGGGAGAAGCTGGGGGTGATACCCGGTGGTGTCTTATCAGAAATCCGCGATGCCCTCACTAAATCCATGACCAACATCGATACTGATCCCGTCGACCTTTTGTTGACGGCGGTACGGCTGGCCCTGGCTACCGGCTATATGGGGCTGGTAGGTACCATCACGGTGCAGGACATCCTACTGAGCACACCGGCCCTGGTAGAGAGTGAAGCCGATCTGGGCATTATTGATCCCGAAACGGTGAATATTGTAGCCCACGGCCATGTTCCGTTAATGGCCACGGCCGTTCTCCAGGCCATCCAAGATCCCGAGCTACAGGAACTAGCCCACCAGGCCGGAGCCAAGGGAATCAAGGTTTATGGTTCCATGTGTACGGGCCAGGAGCTTATGCAGCGTTCAGCGACCAGCGCCCAGGGCTTTGCTGGGCAGCTCAGCAACTGGCTGGCACAGGAATACTATGTAGCCACGGGTGCCGTAGACCTGGTAATGATGGATATGAACTGTTCTATCCCGGGGCTGAAAACAGTGGCCGACCACTTCCATACCAGGCTGGTGAGCGTCGACAGGATTGTGCGCATGGCCGGAGTAGAGGATCATGTGGACTATGATCCGGAAAAGGTGGCCGAACAGGCTCGTCAACTGGTCAAGATGGCCATCGAGGCCTACAAGAAGCGCGGCCGGAGCATCTATGTTCCGCCTTACAAGGCCAAAGTGGTGGCCGGCTTCGGCGTGGAGACCATCTTAAAAGCCCTGGGCGGCAGCCTAGATCCCTTGCTCGATGCGGTTAAGCAAGGGGCCATCCGCGGGATAGCGGCGGTTGTCGGTTGCACTAATAACCGCAACGGCCATGACCTTAAAGGGCTTACAATTATGCGGGAATTCCTCAAAAACAATGTCCTGGTTATCTCTGCTGGCTGCATGAGCAGCGCGGCGGAAATTGAAGGGCTCATGGATCCAGCAGCTGCGGAGTTCTGCGGGGATTCTCTGAAAGCCGTCTGCCAGTCGCTAGGTATACCGCCGGTGTTAAACTTTGGCTCTTGTGTGGACATTGGCCGCATTGGAGTCGCGGTAACTGCCATAGCCGGCGCTTTAGGAGTAGATCCGAGCCAGTTACCGGTGGCAGCTTCGGCACCGGAGTATCTAGAACAAAAGGCGGTGGCCGATGGCATCTTTGCCGTGGCCTTCGGGCTCTTAACCCATATAGGCCCGGTACCACCTGTGACCGGCAGCGAACTGGTGACCAAGATTTTAACCCAGGACATCGAGCAGTTACTAGGCGGTAGGGTACTGGTGGAAGAGGATCCCGTGAAGGCAGTGGAAGCCATGGTCGCCCATATAGATGCCAAGCGTAAAGCCTTAGGCTTATAGGAGGCGACTTAAAATGAAAGAAATCATGATTGATGTCCAGCGCTGTAACGGCTGCCTGACCTGTACCCTGGCCTGTGCTGCTGCTCATTCCCTCAGTCAGACCATCCTGGGAGCTATGGTAGAAAAAGTTCCTTCCCGCATACAGGTATTGCCGGTTAAAGGTAAAGCTGTACCCCTCATGTGTCGACACTGCGAGGAACCGGCCTGTGTGGATGCCTGTATGACGGGAGCTATGCAGAAGGACCCGGTGACAGGGATTGTGACTAATGAAGGAAACGAGCAGACCTGCGTAGGTTGCTGGATGTGTATTATGGCCTGTCCCTACGGCGCCATTACCCAGCACCCGACCAAGAAAATAGCCCTCAAGTGCGACCGCTGCAAGGGACGGGTAGTGCCAGCCTGCGTGGAAGCATGTCCTAATAACGCCCTCCAGTTTGTGGAGGTAGATGCCTTTGCCAGGGAACGTGCTGCAAGAGCTACTCTTGCTTTAGCTGCCCTCGGCTAAAGGAGAGGGGGCGATGACCTTTGCGCCACGTTATTATTGGTAACAGTGCTGCCGGAGTGCGGGCAGCCGAGACCCTCCGCTCTCTCGACCCTAAAGCGGAGATAATCATGATTGCCGAGGAAAATCTACCGGCTTACTCTCGCTGCCTTTTGCCCAATTTCCTGGCCGGCACTCGGGATGGGGAGGATTTGCGCATTCGCCCGCGGGACTTTTACAGCCGGAATCGAATTCAGACCATTTTCGGCCAAAGGGCAGTGGCAGTGGACGTCCGGTCCAGGGAAGTTAAGCTGGAAGACGGGACCGCAGTTCCTTACGATAAGCTGCTTATTGCTACCGGTGCTTCCAGCCTACTTCCCCCGGTACCTGGGGTTAACGGGGAAAACGTTTTTGGCTTACGGCATTTATCCGATGCTCAGGGTATCTTGCGAGCCTGCGCTAACGCCCGCAAGGTAGTTATCGTAGGCGGGGGTTTTGTAGGATTGGAAGCGGCTTATGCCCTTTACGGCCGGGGCCTGGAAGTCACTGTAGTAGAGAAGATGCCCCATATCTTGCCGCAGCAGTTTGATGCTCTGGCTGCAGGTATCTTAATGCGGGATATGCAAGCCGAAGGAATCCGGTTTATCCTGGGCAAAGGTATAAGAGAGATTGCTGCACCGGGATTATGGAGCCGCCTCTTTGGGCGGCCTGGTAAAGGGGTAATCCTAGAGGACGGAGAGAGGTTAAAGGCCGACGTGGTAGTGATTGCTACCGGCACCCGGCCCAATGTGGAGGTAGTGCGCGGTACTGGAATGGTGATAAACCGCGGTATCCCAGTTAACGAGTTTATGGAGACAAGCATCCCGGATATTTACGCTGCCGGAGATGTAGCTGAAACAAAAGATGTAGTAACTGGTCAGATGGCGCTGACACCTATCTGGCCCAACGCTTGCGTCCAGGGCCGCATTGCTGCTTATAATATGGCCGGTGTTAGACGGCCTTATGGTAGTATGGTAGGTATGCAAAATGCAGTGGAATTCCGGGAGGTCCCAGCTATTGCTATGGGACTCACCCAACCGCCCGAAGACCAACAATATGAAGTATTACAGGATTACCAGCCGGATCGCAACCGATACAAAAAGCTGATACTCCGCGATAATATCCTGGTAGGCATGATCTTGGTAGGAACCATCCACCAGGCAGGAGTTTACGGCGCCCTCATCAAGAAAAAAGCTGATCTGGGGCCCTTCCGTCACCTCCTGTTAAGAGATGATTTTAACTACGGCCACATTTTCGGCTAGACCGCTACCTTTCAGGAGCGGTCTTTTGTTGGGTGGGTTTTCTAATGCACCCCCTGGTGTTCTAACTCGCACAGTTTGTGGCTGAACCAGGCAGCGTGCAGATCTTCATCGATGAGGTGGGACCATAGCAGTTCAAATAAGCGCTCTTCCCCCACCTTAAGGATCAGCTTTTTATAATCAGCCATAGCCTTTTCCTCTAAAGTAATGTTGGCTTTGAGAAGGATCCGGGGATCCGTCCAGTTGAGGATAGTACCGGTAGCCAGGCCTAATAGAGGGCCTAAAATAGCGCCGAGGCGCGTAGGAGTAGCACCTCGGCGCTTAATTTCTTCTTCCAGGTTTACCACATGCTGTTGTTCAATTGCTGCCAACCGCGTAAGTACCTTTTGCAAGTAGACATCAGTTGCCGACCGGGCCTGGGCGGTATAAAGGCCAACTTGTTCTATTTCCAGGCTATAAAACCAGTTCAAATGGCGGATAAGGGTAGCTTCCTCCACGCTAGAACAGCACCCCTAAATAATAAAGTGTGCGAGGATTAAAAGCTTTATACTTCTTATGGGAGGCACCAAAGATTTAGTTCTTACGCGGGAAAATAGCCAGGGAGTATATAACGCTTAAAACAGAAGCCAGAATGAGGGCGGTTATTACGACTATAAAGGCCACCGTACCCCGGGCCAGGAAAGCGACCAGGATAGAAATAACCCCTGCCAGGACATAAGCCATACCGGCAAACCGGTGGCTCTTGCGCCACACTGCTTCATTGGCCAGAGTCCAGGGGGTGCGAATTCCCACAAAGTAATTATACCTAACCCGGGGCAGATAATTGCCAATGAGGATAAACAGGAGACCTAGCAAAACAGGCATTACCCGATCCATAGGCACGTAATAACCCAGGGCGGAGGTTAAGACAAGGCCATAAAGAACAGCCATAAATAGGACTAAGCCTAGGCGAATAACCCGGTAGGCCCCCAGGAATTTGAGATAATTCTCCCGCCGAGGGTCAACCAGGGGTAAAACTAACATTAAAACGTAAATGCCGGTGGTAAAGAAGGGGAGCATAAAAGCGCCAAAGGGACGGGAACCATAATTATCCACTTGACCTGCTGCGTTCCAGTGAATAGGTACCCTCTCGGGCAGGTAGGGGTAAATCACTATACCGGCCACCAGCATTATGAGCAAGACTAATATAGCCGGCCAGTCCTGGACCAGCATCCTTTTATCAAGGCGGTAATTCTCCATAGGAAGGCCCCCTTATAAAATGTTTTTATATGCCTTCATTTCCTGGTCGTTTCCCATTATTACTAGTAATCTCCAGTAACCATCTCAATAAATCTTGAAATATGGTTGTGTTTAATGAGTATACAATATACTGCCCCTGGCGCTCGTCCAGAACTAACCCGGCCTCCTTCAGCACTGCCAGGTGGTGAGAGATAGTAGGTTTGGTGAGGTTAAAATGATCCGCAATCTCCCCCGCCGTCAAGTCCTTTCGGGCTAACAGGCGTAAAATTTCCCGCCGGGTAGGATCTCCCAAAGCCCGAAAAATATTGTTTAACCCCATGTACTCCACCTTATTTCGATAACTATCTAATTATTAGTTTAGAGGTAATCATTCCTTTTGTCAAGCTACGTACCGGGCATAACAGGTTATGGGTGTGGTAGGCAATTAGTATTCCAAAAAGGAATATTTGCTATAGCAGGAATTTATCAAACGGCGACGAATGGTGTAAAACATAAATAGGCAAAGGAGGGAAATTTTCTTGGAAAGTAAAACAGCTATAACTACTCCGAGTAAAAGAAGAAAAGCTTATTTAAAGCAATCTTTAAAGGAGGTTTGGTTGCGGTTATTCCATGAGCCCTGGCCTTTAGGAGCAGGAGCCCTTGCACTCACCATCACCAACTTATTTATGTTCATATATGCCCGTGCTTTGGGCGTTTTTCCCCAGATGGCCATGTGGGGAAGCTGGCTCTATAACTTGATAGGAATAAAGACTGAAAGTCCCTTTATTCCCTACCCGGTGAAACCCATTTATTTAGATATGCATAGTTTGCTCAATATAGGCATTGTTTTCGGTGCTCTGGGCGCTTCTTTGCTGGCCCGGGAATTTAAAATCCGGCTAGAAGACTGGCAAGGTTATCTTTTAGGCGCCCTTGGCGGTATCTTGATGGGGTTGGGGACGGTACTGATGCCGCCGTGCAATGTGGGTGGCTTTTGGGTAGCTACTATGGCTTTTTCTTTAAGCGGTCCTTTGGCGGCTATAGGCCTACTGCCAGGCGCTTACGTAGGAGGTAAAATCCTACAATACAACATACGCCAGGCCCTGCAGGAATTAGATTTTGCTAAAGCCCTAAAGGGGGAACCCGCTATATCGCATTCTGTATCCCAGCAGCCCAAACAGGGTATCTTGGTATTTCTTGCTATATGCGCCATTGCTGTAGTTTATTATCTTCTGGGAATGCCTAAGAATGCCGGCCTGTTCTTGTTCGGGGTACTTTTTGGCGTAATTGTCCAGCGCTCCCGCCTGTGTTTTGTTGCTGCTTTCCGGGAGATCTTGATTAGCCGTGACGGTAAGGTTATGAAATGGGTTTTGAGTAGCATGGCTATTGGTGCCCTGGGTTTTGCCCTTCTCAAGGGCCAGGGCTACCAACCTCAGCATATGGTTTTCCCGGCCGGCTGGCATAATATTGTGGGCGGCTTTATCTTTGGGATTGGAATGGTTCTTGCTGGGGGTTGCGGCCTGGGGATTTTAGTGCGTAGCGGCGAGGGTTATACTCGCTCTTGGGTAGCCATTTTCACGGCTATGCTGACCTCAGGAGCCTGGGTGCACCTTTATGGTCAGAAAGTAGGCCAAGGATGGCTATACGGTAAGCCGGTCTACTTGCCCGAAGCCCTAGGTTGGGGCGGTGCCCTGGCTTTTGTTTACACCTTCCTGCTAGTATTCTATTTGTTCATACTTTGGGTGGAGGCAGGAAAATATGAAAGAGCTTAAGCCAGTAATAATAAATAAGAACCACTACCAGGTGGATATGCGAGGCTGGATGTGCCCCTATCCTAAATACGCCGTTGAATTGCTTTTGGAAAAGCTGCCGCCGGCAAGCCTTATGGACCTTCTGGTCGATTGTCCCGCGGCCACCAAGGATGTGCCGGAAGTGGTCAAAAGCAAGGGCTGTAACGTCCAGAAAGTTACTTCTATCAACGATGGGGAATGGCTGATTAGAGTGAGCAAATAAGCGAGCGCAGCCTGACTAGCCGCTAAAATATGATAATCTTCCCCAAGGAAATTTATGAAGGTGGAGGACCATTTTTGCGCCCTTAGCGTACCCCAGTGTAGTGCCCTCCGGAGGGAAAAAGTAAAACTAAAGGAATTTTTGTGGGTTACAGGAAAATAGCCACCGCATGGCGAACTCCTAAACTACTCCCTCCGGCTCAAAAGGGAGGGGCGGCTTATACGGAAAGCAAGCTGGAAAATAACACGGGAGGATTACCAAGGTTGGCAAAGAAAGATGTGTTCGGCTACGCCTCGGCCCGGGGGAAGCAATTAATTATCTACCGGGAGATCCTAGAGGACCCGGTTTATGCTGCATTCCTGGATTTACTAGGCTACTTGAGCACACAAGAAGTCGAGCCGGAAAAGCTTTTATCTGCCTGCCAGAATTTTTTCTTTCTCTTGGCTGAAAAAAGTGAACTTTATCCTGGCGAGATGGTAGGTGATCCCTGGCAGAATTACCTTGTGGACCAAATTATCCTGACCGAAAACGTATTTACCCGCAAGGCTGCCTTAAAAGACCGCGCCGCCATGGGACCTGCTCTGGTCCAAGCAGTACAGCAGGACCTACGTATTTTGCGTATGCTGGCAGGCTTAGGGGAAGCGAGTTATCAAGAGGCCCGAGCTAGATTGGCCCGGACCGGTTGGGAGGAGGCCTTGCCCAACTGGGCCGAATTTAATCCCCTAACCCAGCACCGTCCCCTGGGACCGGCAGAAAAGGCCAGACAGCAGCTAAAAAGGAACTTGGCAGCCCTCCCGGACTGGGAACGATCAGGCCTGGAACTCCTAGCCAGTCATTATGCTGCTTACGGCTCCGGCCTTTTTGGCGAATTTTGGGCTTTTCGTTGGGTGCGGGGGAAAGAAGGGGGGTATTTAGAGGGCATCGCTTTTCCCGATCCTATACGCTTAGAGGATCTC
Organism: Thermanaeromonas sp. DSM 22490; assembly: GCF_056378755.1. Classification (NCBI taxonomy): domain Bacteria; kingdom Bacillati; phylum Bacillota; class Clostridia; order Neomoorellales; family Neomoorellaceae; genus Thermanaeromonas; species Thermanaeromonas sp. DSM 22490. The sequence goes on along the minus strand of NZ_JBJHHE010000028.1, from coordinate 1,243 downwards.
GTTGGCTATGAAAGGGAGCGCGCCGAAGTGGTGCGTAATACGGAAAAATTCTTACGCGGCCTGCCGGCCAGCAACGTCTTGCTCTACGGGGCGCGGGGCACGGGCAAGTCTTCCACTGTCAAAGGTTTAATCCATGCTTACGGGGAACAGGGATTGCGATTAATTGAGCTGCCCAAGCGCTATTTGAGGGATTATCAAGAAATATTAAAAATAATAGCACCTCAACCGCAAAAATTTATTATTTTTCTCGACGATCTTTCCTTTGAGGAAGATGAAATTGAATACAAAGAACTCAAAGGCTTGCTGGAAGGTAGCTTACAGGCCAAACCTGATAATGTTCTGGTCTATGCTACTTCCAATCGCCGGCACTTAGTTAAAGAATATTTCTCCGACAGAGAACTTGGCCACCAGGATGGCAGAACACGAGAGGTATGGCAAGCGGATACGCTGCAGGAGAAACTTTCCCTGGCGGAGAGATTCGGCTTGACCGTCATCTTTTACAGTCCCGACCAGGAGGAGTATGTGGCCATTGTAAAGGAGCTGGCAGCCAAGCGCGGCATCAACATGGATGAGAAGGAATTGCGCCAGCAAGCCCTTAAATGGGTCCTTTTTCAAAATGGAATTTCAGGCCGTACAGCCAAGCAATTTGTGGATTACCTCTATAGCGAGTTAAGGCTCAATCGAGGAATGCTAGCCAAATAGGAACTGGTTTAAGCCTTAGAGCCTGCCCGGCTAGGGGGCAGGCCTTTGTGTTATTGCCCACACCCACAATAAAAAGGTCACAGCTCTTCTTATTAAAGAAGCCGGTTTCCCAAAAGAAGAGCTGTGACCTATTTCACAGAGGGAATCAACTTTCCCTCATAAGTTCGCCCTGCGCTCACGCCGCTCCTCAAAGATACGCGCGCAATCCTCACTGCAAAAGTAATACTCTTGTCCGCCGTAAATCCTGTAAACAGCCTCTTCCTTGTTTACCATCATTCCACAAACAGGGTCCTGGGCCTGGCCGGCAGAGATTTTGCTTTCGTGATCCCTCATTGGGTAGTCTGCTTGGTGGTGACCATCACCGTGTTCGCCATGCCCCCTTCGTCTACTGTGGTTATGCTCACTGTGCCGGTGACCTCCGCAACACCCACCCCCATAACGCATCATGAAAAACATTAAGCCACCTAGAAGCGTTGTGAAAAACTCATTTTAATTAGCAGGTATTAGCATATCGACATCGAAAATAGTAATGACATCTACT
>NZ_JBJHHE010000027.1:0-28591 GCF_056378755.1 Thermanaeromonas sp. DSM 22490 | reverse complement strand
GTGGTCCAGCCCATCCAGGTGCCCCTCCCACCCGGCGACCAGGGAGGCACTTCCGGCGGTGGCGATGACGGCTCCGGCTCTACAACTGGCGAGCTGGTCTTCTATGCCCGCAGCCGCGGCGGCCAGGACATATACGGGAACTATAAGCCTCCCGAGGACCGGCCGGTGAACACTGCCAAGTATGCGGACATAGTTAAGGCGGTACTGCGGCCGAAGCCTCCCACTCCTCCGAGGGGCAGGCTGGTGTCGTGGGAGGTAGTTTCTGCTACGCTGACTTATCCCAAGATGAACCCCGAGTTCTCCTTCGGCCACCCGACTGCGGAACCCGTAGGCACGGTGACGGTATCCATGGTGCCTAACGGTCACGAGGCTACGGTTGAATTTGAGGAGGACTGGAGCCTGGCCGGGGCCCCCATTTACGACATGCTAGCGGACAGGATGGCTCCGCCGGCTACGGAGTACACCATAAAGGCAGAGTACACGATCAGGTATACGTATGAGTATGAGGTGACCCGCAGGAGAACTTATACCGATAAAAACGGCGAAACCCGTACTGAGACCTGGACGGAGACTGTGAGGCAGGAGGCTACAGCTTCCGGCACGGCTTCGGGCAAACTCCTTGTGAACGGCACGGGTATAAACATACTCTGGTAGGAGCTTTCTGGGGCCGCTCCCTTCCTGGGGGGCGGCTTTTCTTTTTTTATGGGAGGTGGTTTTTATCGCGCTTGAATTCGCTACCCACGACTGGCTGAAGGAAGTCGAGAGGCAGAAGGAGGCGATAATCGAAGAAGTAGCGCGGCAGCTGATGAAGGAGCACCCGGAGCTTTTTTCCGGCTCTCTGGACGGAGGAGCGAGGCTGGACGCGGAAGCGCTGGTGAGAAACGCTGTTTTCACGCGGGAGGACCTTACTCCGGAAGAGAAAGAGGACGGCGTACGGATCATCATGGGCCAGCTTACAGGCTACGGCCCGCTCCAGGAGTTCTTCACGGGTCCGGGTGCCGAGGAAATAACAGAGGTGGCGGTCAACCCTACGCCGAAAGGCCCCAGGGTGTTTTACGGCATGAGGGGCAGGCACTACCCGGCTACCGGAAACTACTTTAAGAACGATGACGAGGTGAAGAGGTTTGCCCAGAAAATATGCGAGGACGCCGGGAGGCCGTTCACGGCGGACTCTCCTATAGTTGACGCCTGGCTGCGGGACGGGTCGAGACTTTCGGTGATAGGCTTCAAGGCCAGCCCGCTGGGGACGGCCTTGACCATCAGGAAGTCGCCGCTGGCGCGGCCTCCGCTGCCGCTGCCCGCCCTGGTGAAGAGCGCAATGATGCCGCTGTTCGCGGCCGACTTCCTGGTGGACCTCATAGTGAAGGGCCATGCCAACCTGGGGGTGTTCGGCAGGACGGACTCCGGCAAGACGACGGTCCTGCGGAGCCTGGGTGAGCAGATCGACCCCGACGAGAGGGTGATCATAGGGGAGACCAGCTTTGAGCTTTCCCTGCCCAACCTGCCCAACTGCGTCAATATGGTGGAGGTCACCTATGGGGGCCAGAAGCTGGTGGACCTGGCGAGGATATGTGATGTAATAAACCGGTCCAACCCAGATCGAGCTATTGTTGGCGAGATCCGCGGTGGGGAAGTGGTGGCTGCTTCCGAGATAGCGGAGTCCACCAGCGGCGGCTTCTGGACCACGGGCCACGCCGGGGGAGTGGACGAGCTGCGCTCACGCCTGCCCAAGATGTTCTACCGCGGTGGCATGCCCCTGCCCAAGGAGTACGTTGACGAGCAGATCCGGGCCATGTTCCACTTCCTGGTGTTCCTGGACAAGAGCTACGACGGCAAGAGGACGCTTATGAGCATTGTGGAGGTAACGAAAGATGGCTACCGGACTATAATCCGCTTCGATGAAGAGGAGTTTGCCAGGACCAGGGGTAAGGTCCGCCGATGGGTATACGAGGCGCCCGTGACTGCGGAGAGGCTGGGCCGGCTGGCTTTCCGAGGTGCTGTTGTGAAGCCGGAGTACGAGCAGGTGCATGAGAAGTACCTTTACTCCGCGGAAGGGGAGACGCAGGGTTGTTAGCAGTAGGCCTTTTGCTGTCGCTATTCATACTGTTTTACTTTCTTACTCGTGGTGAGGTTCCCGAAAAGGCCGGAATTGTAAGCGTAACCAGGGATAAGCTCCTGCCCGGGGTCTCTGCAGCGGCGTTTTTCGTTGTGGGGTCGGCTTTATGCCGTACTACTCTGGGAGGTGTGCCATGGGCGGTCTTGGGCTGGTATGTGCCCGGGTGGGTCACCGCGTTTACCCAGGAGAGGCGCCGGGCGAGGCTCAGGGAGATGGTTAAGAGCTTTGTGGTGGCGGCTGCGGGCATGTTTTCTGCGGGCCAGACGGCCAGCGAGGTCATGAGGGTCATGGCCGAGCGGATGCCGGAACCTTTCGGGAGCGAGTTCAGGGAAATGGTGGGCCAGCGGGAGGCCTTCGGGACGCCTTTTTCCAGGTCTTTCGGCGGTCTCGCCCAGAAGTACGGCCTGGAGGAGTTCGACGCCGTGGCGGCCATACTGGCTGCCGCCGACCGGGCCGGTGGCCCCTATGCTGCGGCCAAAGGCCTCAAGCGGCTTGGCGCTGCGCTCCAGCAGAGGGATAGGCTTTTGGCCGAGAGGCGCAAGGAGACTTTTGAGCCGAAGGTGGCCGCAGCCGTGGTGATATTTTTGCTCACTTTGGGCTTTCTGGCCGATGCGCTGCTGTTGCCCCACTACTTTGAGGGCGGCGGCAGGCTGGTGCTGGCTGCGGCGTCGGCCGTAATAGTGGGCACTGTCTTCCTGGCGGTCAAGGCTGGGAGCCCGGAGTAGAGAAGGGGGGTGGTTTTCTGCTTGCGCTTGTTGGTCTCTTCGTGACGGCCTTTATTTTCTTTTACCTGGTCTTTTGCCCTGCTGGGGGCGAGCCTTCGCCTGCCGCGGTTACTGCGGATGCTGTGAAGGCAAGGCTCCGGAGGGGGTTCCTTACACCGGAAAGGACGGCACGCTTGGAGACCGTAGGCAGGTCGGTACGGGAGCTCTTCCGGAGTGGGGCGGTCATAGGCGGTGCCGCGGCCTTCCTGGCCTTCGTGGCGGGCGTGAAGTTTCTGGGGGTGCTGGCGTTGGTGCCTGCGGCCGTTGCTTTTATGGTGGGGCCGCTCCTGGCCTCTCTGTCGGTCGACTACGAGTTCCGGCGCTGGCAGGGCAGGGTCCTGGAGGGGGTGCCGAACCTCTTCAACTTCGTGCCCGCCTTCCTGGAGACAGGGGTCCTGACTCCGCGGGAAGCCCTGGCCCTTTCGCTCCCGTTCATACCCCAGCCCCTGCGGGGCCTCCTGGAGAACGCCGTGGCCTCCATAACCCTGAAGCACGACGTTAAGGAGGCTATGGATAAGCACCTTGCAGGAAGGGTGAAGCACCCTTTGATCGATGCCATAGCCTTCCGGCTTTCGTCGGCCTGGGACGTGCGGGTGGACGCCGGCATATTCGACGACCTGGCCGGGCAGCTCGCTTCCGTGCGGGAGGAGCTGGCGGCTAGGGCCACGGCGGCGAGGGCTTCCTTCTTTGTGCTCGTCGCCGTCCTCGGCCTTCTCGGCGCCCTGCCGCTGTTCGGTTATCCCGCCTTCAAGTTTATGGTGCAGAAGATTGCTGGGGGGTTCGGGATGTAATGGATAGAGGGGGTAAGCCGCGTGCGAAGGGTCGCTGCCGTGGTGCTTTTCCTGCTGGCGCTGGCGGTGCTCGTCTTGGGGTTTTTGTGGTGGCTGGCCACCGTAAAGCGCTGGGTTGTGTGAGGGACGAGCGGGGCTTTCTGGAGGTCTACTTGTTGGTCCTCTTTGCGGTGATCGCCCTCAGCGCCTTCGCCGTGCTCGCGGGGATAGTCTTCGGGGCGAAGAAGAACGCCGATGTGGTTTACCAGATAGTAGGCGAGGCCGTGGGTTTTGCGAGTGTATCTGCTTCGAGGGATACGGGGGGTAACCTGGAGCAGGTGGAATCCCGCGCCCGCCAGTATTTCATCCTGGCCTTCTCCAGGATGACGAACACTACTTTTAACGGCACGAGCTTCGTGCCGTCGGGTCCTTCGCCCATAAAGGCCCCGGCGGTCCTGGAGGAGTTCCGGTACGTCCGGCCGGGTGAGCCCGTGCCGGGCGGCATTGCCCGCCAGCCGGGCTTTGCGGCTACTCTAAACGTGCCTGTGTTCCTGGGAAATGTGCCCTTTATAGGGCCGCAGTTTTTGGACGTCCGGATGCGGTATTACCAGCCTGCCGGACGGATCCAGCTCTAAAACTTCTGCAAGGAGGTTTCTGGAGGTAATGCTAAACTATCCGAGGGGTTTAAAGGTGTTTGTGGGGCAGGTTATCGAGGATGAACGGGGCTCGCTTCCGGAGATGACGTGGGTTATCGGGGCGGCCCTGGTGGTGGCGGCCATTATAGTGCTGGCCTTTGCTTTTGCTCCCCAGACGGCCCAAAATTTCTGGAATGCGGCCACCAACTATATCCGCAGCCAGTTCGGGTTCTAGCCCGGGCGGTGGTGACTTTTGCTTGAGAGGATAGTATCGCTGTACCTGGTGGTCTTTGTGCTGGTGCTCTTTGCCATGTGCGGGGCCATGCTCATCGGCATGGTCTCGCAGTGGTACGCCCTCCAGTCGGAGGCGCAGTTCATCGCCGCGGGAATGAGCAGGTACGGTGGCTACACTACGGATCTGGACGCTCAGCTCAGGACCTTCATGGGCCAGATGAAGATGGACCGCTCGAAGGCGCAGGTAATGGTGTCTCCTTCCGGCGGCCCTGTCCCCTGGGGTCAAGTGGTGACCTGCCAGATCACCTATCCCTTCCGGTTCAGCGCTGGCCGGTTCTTTGCCCCGTTTGAAGTGCCTGTCACCGGGAAGGGGACCTCGGTGAGCGCTTACATTCCCGGCACGCTATCCGGGGTGAGTTATACTTCGCCATGAGGAGATTTTTCCTTTCCGCTTTTTGCCTGCTGTTTGCCGCTTCGATCCTGTTTTTTGCCAGGGGGGCGGAAAAGTACCGCCCCCTCCTGATCCTTTGCTGTGTTGGGACCCAGCTTCTGGTGGTCTACCTCTTCTGGTACCACCTGGCGCATATACCGCGCTGGAGGGAGGCCAGCAGGGGGGCCGGGCTCAACCTTCTGGTCCTGGTGCCCCTGAACCCCCTCCTGGCCCGGGCGGTGCTGCTTTCCTCTGGAGCCAGGCTGCGTCCAAAGAAAATCCGCCGGGCCTTCGAGCTGCATATAGCCGCTACGCGGAAGTACGGGCTGGCAGAGTTCGCCCGCCTTCTGGCTTCCGACCTTTACTTTGTGGCGGAGGGGCTGGAGCCGAGGACGTTAATCCTGTGGGAGACTGCGGCGCCTGTCCCGTCCACCTTCCGGCGTTACGTGAGGCAGAAACAGGCCGCGGGAGAGGCAGTATGGCAGAGAGGCGGGTGGGGCCCGGTCCGGTGCTTTGCCGCCCGTTCTGTCCGCCACGGAGCGCTCATATGGTACGGGAAAGGCCGAGAAAATTTCTTCGGGGGGTGCACTTTTGAGCAGGAAAACGGGGATAATTGTTTCTTTTCTTCTGGCTCTGCTGTTTACGGGGTTGGTCACCATGGGAGCGAATGCCAAGTACAGGCAGGCAAGTAAGACTGTCAACGTGGTCCGGGCCGCGCAGTTCATACCGGCTGGCGCGGAAATAAAGCCGGAAATGGTAGAAGTAGTGCCTATTCCTGCCCAAGCCGCGAACGGCGTGGCTACGGCTTTAGAAGAGGTCGTTGGGAAAGCAGCCGCCGTTTCTATGGTGAAAGGGCAGTACATTTGGAAGGAGGCTGTCAGGGAAGGGAAGGGCTTCCGCGATGGCTATACAGTCGTTTATGTGCCCGTGGACCTTTCCAGCTCTGCGGCCGTCTTGGCCGGTGAGGTGGTGGACGTTTACGGGATAGATAAGGGTGCTGGCGGGGCTTCTACTGCCAAGCTTCTGGCCCAAGGGGTAAGGGTGCTGCACAGTCTCAACCAGGACGGCAATGAAGTGGAGCCGGTGAAGAGCGGCGGCGGTATCAGTCCTGTGCCTGCCAGCAGAGCGCCCGCCTCCGTGGGCCTTGAGGTGCCCAAGGAGGTGGCCCCGCAGGTGGTGCAGTACGCTTCGGCCAAGGCGGTCTACTTAGCCAGGAGCGCGGTCCCCGGTGCGTAAGCTGTCATTTGGGCCGTGGGAGTACCTATCTCCCCTGGCTTTCTTCGGCGGGGAGGGCCTCCGGCCCGTGCGGGTCGTCTGGCCGGAACTTGAGGAAAAGCACGTTGACTTTCTCACCGGCCTGCCCAACCGTAGGGCCTTCGATGAGGCTTTACAGCTGGCGGCGGGAGAAGCCTGCCGCCAGTGCGCCGCATTCGGGATTATCCTTTTCGACCTTGACCACTTCAAGCAGGTCAACGACACTTACGGCCACCACACTGGCGATGCGGTGCTAAAGATATTTGCTTCCCGCCTGCGGTCTTCAATTAAGAGCATTGATTTTGCGGCCAGGTACGGTGGGGAGGAGTTTGCGGTGCTGGTGTTGGCGGCAGAGAAGGAAAAGGTGTGGGAGATAGGGGAGAGGGTGCGCCTGGCGGTTTCCGGCGCGCCCTTTTTTGTGGAGGGGAAGGAAATCACGGTAACGTGTTCCTTCGGCTGTGCGGTCTATCCGGTGGACGGGTCAACGGCGGAGGAAACCGTCAAGGCTGCGGATGCGGCCCTCTACCGGGCTAAGGAAGCGGGCCGCAACCGGGGGTGTTGTGCTGAGAGCAAATCGCAAAAGGGGGAGATATAACGCATGTATGAACGTTTCTGGCTCTGGCTGTTGGACGGGTTAAGAGCGAGGTTGGAAACCGACAATATGCGCCTGCGGGATTGGGTAAGGTACGGGATCTGGCTTATGCTGCCGCTTCCGAAGTAGTAGCTGGCAACGAATAACAGGAGGGGATCTATGTGCGGGAGATTATGTTTCTATGCGAGAACCCGGACTGTCCGGACTGCGAGCAGGAAGAGCTTGCTTGCTGTCAAGAGTGCAAGGGGCAAGGTGTATGCGAGAAAAGATGCGGACCTGTAAGGTGGAAGCAAAAGCTCTACAGTTCCGATGTCTTTCTTGTTCAAGAACTCGATAAGCTCGCGAGCAAGCTGGATAATTGGCTTGTTGCCGTGGCGGCCGAGAGAATTCGGAAGCTGGCCGGTTTGAGCGAAGCGAAGTAAGATTGTCTTACTTCTTTGTTGCCCTGCTGCCTCTGGGCTGTGGCTACAGGTCGGGTATGCCTTTCTTACTGGTACCGCAGGCACAAGGGGGCAGCCAGAGACGGCGGGGCATTTCCTTACATAGCGATTCAGCTTTGGACGGGGGTGGTGGAGTGCCTTTTTGTGTTATAGCTGCGGAAAGAAAGTCCGCCGATTTGATAAAACAGGATTTGATCAAGACGGGACTTTTCCCTGATTGGGAGTTTCACACCTGCACTTCTGCCCAGGAGCTTTACGGCTACAGCCCCAACAGGCCGGATGTGCTAGTAGTGAGCCGCTTCCTTCCGGGGGAGGAGATACGTGTTCTCCTCCAGCGCTTGCCCCTTCTGTTTCCGGCCAGCCATATAGTCCTGCTGGCTGGTAGCCTGGACGAAAAGGGAAGGGCGTTCGTCAGGATGGCGAAGCAGGCGGGGCTCAACAATATCGTTACGGGCAAGCTTCCGGGAGACAGGCCTTATAACATCTTGGCCGCTTTGAAGTATGAGCGGCAGGACGACGGGCTGGCGGCCCTGATGGCCGAGGAAGAAATCGGTTCGCCTGGGCCGGAAGGAGCGAAACCGGAAGAGTATGTTCAAGAGCCGTCTGCGCCTTCGGCTTCGGCAAAAACCACATATGCAGAACCGGTGCTTTCTCATACTTCCCGTCCGGTGAGGCCGTACGAGCTTTCTTCTGCTGAGAAACCGGAGCTTCACAGGGATGCCGACTACCTGGACGAGCTTCTGGACCGGTACGGCGGCTCTCCTGGCTCTCCTCAGGTTTCTTCTCCCGGACCGGCGTTTGAGAGGTCTTCAGCCAGAGCGTTTATTCCTAAGCCCGCGCAGGAGGCTTACGTTCACTCTCGTGCCGCGCGCAGGGGTATTCTGGTGCTCACCGCCGCTAACAAGGGGGGCGTGGGCAAGACCACGGTGGCGGTTACCCTGGCCATGGCCCTGGCCCGGGCGGGGATCCCGCTCGTGCTGTGGGATCTCGACTTCGGCGCTCCGGACGTGGCTTCCTTCTTCGACATATCCGGCGTGGCCGGGATAGAGGCGCTGGCCAAAGGGTCTTTCCGGCCCGAAATAGCTGAGGGACTGCTCGTTAAGGCGGAAGAAAACCTCTACGTCCTGCCCGGCCCCATGGACAGGACCGTCCCCGTTTTCGAGCCGGGAGAGATCGCGGCCATAGCGGAGCACCTGCTTTCGAGGTTCCCGGTGGTCATTGGCGATACTCCCCCGGAGTTCTGGACCAAGCCCTGGCTGGAGGGGGTGTTCCCCCTGGCTGACAAAGTGCTGGCCGTGGTCGACCAGTCGAAGTTCAGCGAGCAGGAAACCGCCGTTTACGCGCCCTGCCTTCTGGCCATCGGGGTCACGCCGGACAAGATAAGCATAGTCCTCAACCGCTTCAGCCCGAAGCTCCACAACGCGAAACTGGTTGAGAAGTATTTCTGCTCCGGCTTTAAGAAGGACGTTCCCGCGAAGCTCTTGCCGAAGGTGGTGGCGGTGATACCGGAAGAGTGGGAGGCTTACGTGCAGAAGGGTTATAAGGGCGAAGTGGTGGGCCTGGAGGACGCCTACAGCCAGTGGCACGCTCTTGCGGAAGAGATAGCGACAGCCGCAGGGTATACGTACAGGAAGCCGGAAGGGGAAAAGAAGGCTTTCTTCCGGTTCTTTGGCAGGAAAAAGAAGTAGGCTGGTGGTGTTATGAATAGCCTAGAGGAAAAAGTAAAGCGCATGGCTGAATACCTGGATCCCGAGGCCATATCTGCGGCCTTAAAAATCCCTGTGGAGACCGTGCAGGACATACTGGACGGCAAGGCGCAGGTGCAGGAGGTGGCGGGTGCTTCCCAATCTTCCCCGGTGGTACAGGTCAGCTCCGCAAGGGTGGCCTACCGTCAGAGGGTTATTGCCGTGTGGCGGGCCAGGGGTGGGGCCGGGGCTACCTCCGTGGCTTCGGGGCTGGCCTGGCTGCTGAAGGACATGATGCGCGTGCTTTTAGTGGACTGCTGCTTCGAGGCGGGCGGGAGCGACCTTTCTCTGGTTTTCAACCTGCCAGAGTACCCGCACCTCAGGGCCTTCGAGTACGGCGGCATTGCGGATGCGGTTGTGAAGGCCGGGCCAAATTTAGACGTGCTTCAGGCCCCGAGGAGCAGAAGCGAGCTTGACGAGCTTCCCGGGGGCATACTGGGGAAGGCGGTTACTGCCGCGCGTTCCGTTTACGATGCCATAATATGCGACCTGCCCAACAGCGAGGCCCCGCCAGTAGGGGAAGTCCTGGAAAATGCCACGACGTTGCTCCTGGTGACTACTGGCGGGGAGGCGGAAATGAGCAGGGTGGTGGCCCGGCTGGCGGCGTTAAATGTGAGGGACAAAGAAGTCTTTTTTCTCTGCAAGCGGGGGACTGACGGTTCGGGGCCCCTGGCGGATCTCCTTTCTTTCCATGAGTTCAGGCTTCCTGAGGATCCGGACCTTGCGCGCGGCCTGCACCGGGGGCAGGTCTTTCCCGCGAACGGGCCATTCATGCGGGCCTTGGCCCAGGTGCGGGACGCCATATACGAGGTTCCTGCCGCCCGGAAGGAAGGAATATTTCGCAAGATATTCGGCCGTTAAGGAAAGGGGTTGGTGCTTTGCGTAGCTTAACATGGGGTACGGCCTGCGGGCTGGCCCTGTTTCTTTTATGTCTGGGAGGGATCCTGGGAGTGGCGTTTCCCGCTCACATGGCCCGTGTAGGCGGTCCTGTCGTGAGCCGGATAATACACTCGGGGCCAGTGCTACAGCCCGGGTCGTTCAAGTTCGCGCTGGTAGTCCTGGCAAAGAACACTCTTACGCTTCTCGTCGTGCTTCTGGCCGGGCCTTCTTACGCCGGTCTGAGGTGCCGGTTCAGGTCGCGGCTGGCTATTTACCTTTCATGGGTAACCGATGTTTCGGTCGCTCTCTTCCCGGCCGTAATCCTGGTGCTTAACGGTGCGGTTCTTTCCTGGAGCCTCCTTTTATTCTCCAGGGCTGGAGTGCCCCTGATAGCTTTGTTGGGAGGGATCCTGCCCCACGGAGTATTCGAGCTTTCCGCTCTGGTCTTGGGTGCTGCTATGACGTTTTACCGGCCAGGAGGGAGTGTCAGGGAGAGGCTGGCATTTTTCTTCCGGCCCGTACTGCCCCTGTTGGTGGTCGCCTCCCTGCTGGAAACCTACGTTTCGCCGGCCGTTATGGCGGGGCTATGGGCCTGAGCGGGAGGGGGCAGAAGTGCTGCTGGCGGGCATTGCTTATACTGCCCTTGCCGTCGGGTCGCTAGCCCTGTGGGCGGCGGGCTTCGTCCCCTACTGCGGCTACGGCTTCTTTCTGGGGAGCCCCCTCCTCTTGTGGGGAACAACGGCTTATGCCTGCATGGCTGTGGCCTGCTTTGGCGGGGTACGGAGGCGGTACGCTCTCGCCGGGGCCACCTTCCTGGCGGTGATCCACGCCTCTTTACTCACCCTGGCCTGGCGGGATTCCGGCTACCTCTGCCCGGCCTGTACGGTTTTTCTCTTGATTGAGACTCTTTCGGCCGTGCTTCTGGCCTTTGCACGGACCGGGAAGCAGTATCCTGTATTGCTTTCTCTGGCCGGGGTCTTCCTGCTTGTAAGTGCCGGGCTCCTGGCCTACAAGCCTGGCGTTTCTAGGTATGCGGTGCTTGCCAGTAGCGTATCGGAGGCGGTTCCAGTTTCTGCGGGCAGCGGAACGGTTGTACCGGACAGGGCTTCTACTTCTGGCAAGCAGGTGAGTGGGAAACTCCCGGCTACGGAGGGGCTTTCGGTTAGCGTGGTGGCTGCTGATGGCAGACAGGTAGAACTCGATCTTTCGCGGCGACCCGTCCTCTACTTTGCCTGGTGGTGTCCGGCGTGCCGGGAAGTTTTGCGGGAAGTGGGCAGGCTTCCGGAGGAAAGGAGGCCTTACTTGGTAGCTGTCTGCTATACGGGTATAGACATCTCGCGTTCTGCGGAGAAACTGGTGGAGGCCGGGCTTTCGGATATGGAGCTTTATATAAGCCGGGAGAGTCCGGGTGACGCTCTTCCGGCACTTTTGCTGGTTGAAGAAGGAAAGGAGAGAACAGTTAGCGGCAAAGATGCGGTATTGAGGGAGGTTGGAAAGGGGGGACCGTAAGGAGAATGGAATGGCCTGCTATCCTATTCCTGTTCCTGGTTACGCTCTGCGGAGCAGCAGATCTCCTGTGGATGAAAGTGCCGAACCGGCTTACGGTACCAATGCTAGTGGCCGGGCTGGCATACCGGGTTTGGGTAGGAGATTGGTGGGGCGGGCTCTTGGGGGCGCTAGTGTCGTTTATTGTAGGTGCTGTTATGGTTGCTACTGGCGGTATGGGTGGTGGCGACGTTAAATTAATGGCTGCCATAGGGGCCTGGACGGGTGCTTACGGTGGTTTGCTGGTATTTGTGGCTGCCAGCCTGATTGGGGTGCTGTGGGCTGTGGTAAAGCTTGCGCGGCTCGGCCTTTTGAAGCAGAAGCTCCTTTATATTCTTTACTGGCTCGGTTTTCTTTTTTCAGGGGCAAAACACCCTTTGATATTGGAGAAACCGGGGGAAGAGGAAACGCCAAAGCAGGCTGTGCCCTTTGCAGCCTGCTTGGCCGCAGGAGTGTGGGCGGTGACCTTTGTGGCGTGGTACATGAGGCATTACGCCGCCTAGGTTAAGGAGGTGAACGGGATTTGCCTTTGCGCTTTCCGTTTCTAAAAAGGACGTGGCCCTATCTTCTGGCCGTGACGGTTGGTCTTGGCGTAGCAGGGTTTAGCTTTAACGCTATGAAGAAGGAGGCCTCCTCTCAGGAAGGAGTTAGGCTTCCGGTGGCGGCCCGCGACCTACAACCGTATACCCAGGTGCTGGCTCAGGATCTCGGCTGGGGCACTTTTCCGTCTGAACTGCCTGGAGCGGTGAGAAGTCCGGCTGAAGCAGTGGGCAAAGTCGTGACGAAAGCGGTGCCCAAAGATTATCCCCTGCGGGCCAGCGATCTCAAGGAACCCGATAACTTGGACGTGCAGCTTGTTTCGGTTAACGTTGATTCTTCCAGGCTGGGCGGGGCCAGGCCGGGGGACTTGGTAGACGTTTACTGGATACAGCCCGCGGAAAAGACCGCCTGGACGCCCGGGACAGGAGCTACCCTTGTTGCGAGGGACGCCAGGGTGGTGAGCGTCCTTGATAAGAACGGTCAGCCCGTTGATACCGGCCAGGGCCTTGTGGCCGCAGCCGTGCAGGGAGCTGCGGCGAAGGTTCCTGCTATCGTAGTTCTGGCCGTGAGGGCAGAAGAGGTCAAAGCCGTAATTCCGGGGGCAGCCCCCAACAACACCTGCATAGCGCTGGTGAGAAAGTTTAAAGCAGGGGGTGAGCAAGTTGGCGCTAACGCTGGCGGACAGGGCCATAGCGCGCCTCAGGCTCCTGCTGAACCCACCGGCGCAAACAGGTGAGGAGGAAGTAACTCCAAAAGAAGAGGTCCTTACCTTAGAGCAGGCTATAGAGTACGTGCAGCGGGCCCTTATGAAAGGGCAGGAGGCTGAGGTGGCCCGAAGGCAGGACATATTGGGCCGGGCCATGGCCGGAGAGGCGGGGATGCACCTGGAGGCCCAGGCCCTCATACGGCAGGTACTGGAAGCGGGAAAGAAGGAGGTCGCAGGTTTTTCCCTGGAAGAGGCGGCCAGGCTGATTTACGCCAGGGTCTGGGGGTTGGACGTGGTGGAGGACCTGTACCGGAATCCGGAAGTGAACGAGATCCAGGTGAACGGTCCGGACGAGGTTTTTGTGGACCATCTGGGCAGGCATGAGAGGGTGAACGTGAGCTTCGGCACGCCGGAGCGGGTGGAGGCTGTAATAAAGCGCATGATAATGCACGATATGGGGGCCTCCCTGGACAGGTCCAACCCTATGGTGGAGAGCGTGCGGAAGGACGGCTCCAGGCTGACGGCCACCTGCTACCCGGTGACCGATACCTGGACTTTCGTGTTGAGAAAACACCATACCGTGGATATGAGCGTGGAAAACCTGGAGAAGCTAGGGACTCTCAACCGCCAGGTGTGGGAGGTTTTGCGCCTCCTGGCCCGCGGCCGGGCCAATATCCTTTTTTCCGGGAACGTCCGCAGCGGCAAGACTTCGCTTATGCGAAAGCTGGTGGGCGAGCTTTCGCCTGCCCTGCGGATTGTGGTTATAGGCAAAGACCTGGAGCTCCGGCTCAGACGGGAGTATCCGGAGCGCAATATTGTCGAGTTTGAAGCCCATCCGGAAGTGGGGGCTGGAATGTCGGAGATCTTTGAGACTACCCTGCGCGAATCTCCGGACGTGATTCTGGTCGAAGAATTCCGCGGTAAAGGTGAGGCCGTGGAGGCTATCCGTGCCTGTACGCGCGGCCATCCCGGATCAATGGGTACCGCCCACTTCAATTCTCCGCGGGAAGCCGTGGAAGGTACGGCCATGATGCTCCAGGAGGAAGGGCTTAATATTTCCTTTGAAATGGCGAAGTTGCGGGTGGCTTCGGCTTTTGACGTGGTGGTGCAGCTCTTAAACGACAGCGACAGAGGAGTTAAAAAGCTCATCAGTATAACCGAAATTGGTGTCCGTGGAGAAGAAGTAGCCTATACCGACCTGGTGCGCTGGGAACCGGAAGGCAGGGACTATCTCGGGAAGGGCACCTGGAGGATAATCAACCCTCCGGGTCCGGAGCTGAGGTTTAAGTGCTTCCGCTACGGCGTCACCGACGACGACTGGAGAAGGGTGGGGTTCGAGCTATGACCCACCCTTCTGTGTTGGGCGTTGCTCTGGGCATTGGCCTGGCTGCCGGGGCGGGGACGTTGCTTTTGCTCCGGATGATAAGCTACCGGAAGGCTGCCCGCCAGCTGTCTTCCCTTATACCGCGGGAGTCCCTGAACGCCTGGGCTGAGGCCACAGAGCAGAAGCTTGAGGCTGCCGGGGTGAGGCTCCGTGGCCGGTTGTACACCAGTGTTGTTATCGCGGCGGTAGCGATTTCGCTTTATGTGGGCCTCTTCGTGTTCAAAAACTTCGTCGCCGCTCTTCTCATGGCAACCGTAGCCGTTCTCCTACCCGACCAGTTCATACTCCAGCGCCTGGAGGCCAAAAGGCTTAAGATGCTTGAGCAGATGACAATGGCCGTAAGAATCTTTGCTGCTGAGTTTACGCAGACGCCACAGATAGCGAGGGCTTTGGGAGAGGTGGCTTCCCGGGTGCCGGACCCACTGGGCGCCGTCTTCAGGCGCGCTTACCGGGACATATCCAAAGGAGTGTCTCTCGACCAGGTTCTCTCTGACCTTATGGTGCGCCTGGACTTTGCGGCGGGCAGGATGTTCGTCCAGCTCCTCATGGCTGCCCGGAGGGACTCTTCAGTGGCACCCCTGTTCGGAGAGCTGGTGACCAGGCTGGCCGTCCAGCTTGAGCTTATAAGGAAAAACCGCAGCGAGCTCTACGCCGACCGCCTGCTTTCCTGGATTATGCTTGCGGCCATGGTGCCCACCTACTTCGTTATGCGGGCTATCGTGCCTGAGACGTATGAGTTCCTGGTGGCCACCGTGGCCGGGAGGATAGTGGTGGCCCTCTGCTTTCTTTCGGTAATAGTCTGGGTTGTTATGGACCGGCTCATGGGGAGGGTAGAAGTATGAAGGGCGGGCTGGCCGTCTTGGCCGCGGCTAGTCTGGGGCTTGCAGCAGGAGCCTGGGTGCTCATGACCGTTAAGTTATTTTCTTCCTCTGACCGCAAAGTAGCTGTTAGGCAGAGGAAGGAAGCCCAACCTAAGAGGCCGCGCGATCCGAAAAGCACGAGGGAAACTGTTGCCGTTCTGGTCGGTATGGCCGGTATGTTTCTGCTCGGGTGGGGTGCCAGGCCTCAGGTGCTGGCGGTTCTGTGTTCTGTTGGAGCGGTGTTGGGGCTCATTATCTCCAGAATGTTGTCCAGGCTTGGGGAGGGGAGTGAGAGGGCTTCAGTTATAAGGGAGCTTACGGTTTTCTTCGAGGCGGTCGAGCTGTACCTCCGCGCGGGGTATAACTTACCCCAGGCTATGCGGGCGGCTGCTTTGCTTACGCCCCGCATGCGCAGGGCCGTGAGCAACTGCCTGGCGTGCTGGCCTGCCGGGTCAAGGCGTGCCCTGGAAGTGCTGAGGCAGAGCCTTGGCGTTCCGGAAGCTGAAATTCTAGTTTCACTGCTGGGACAGGTGGACCGGGTGGGTCTTAAGAATTTGGAGGGGGTGATGCAGAGGGAAGCGTACAACCTTGAGCGCCTGCGTCAGCTGGCTATGGAGGTCAATATTGCGAAGAGGCCGCTGTACTTCACCCTGTACCGTGCTTTACCCTTAGCAGCTGCTGTGGGGCTGATTGTGGGACCCTTGCTGTACCGTGTGGTGGGGGTCTTAAGGGAGGCCATATTTTTCTTCTAGTGCCGGAGAGGGGGAAAAGATCTTTAGCACGGATTGCCTTTGGCTAACCCTACTGGGTGTGTTTCTAATGTCGGCTGTTCATTTATGGAAAAGCGGAATGCTGGCACTATCTTTGTTTTGCGCTGCAGTTGTTGCAGCTCTATGGGCTGCATGGCTGTGGGCTGATAACTTGAGACGCTAAGGAGGGAAACTGGTATGGTAGCTTTACTGAAGAAGATCTGGAAGGATGAAGGGGGCTACGAGATGGCCGAGCTTTTGGTGATCGTGGCGGTACTGGGGCTCATGGCTACCTTTGTCCTAGGCACCATGAAGACGGGCCTCAATAATGCTGCTACCAGCGTAGGGACCAAGGTAAACGACATAATAAACAGCTGGACTACTTCGACTCCGTAAGGGGGAATCTTGGCTGTGGCGGGGGAACGGTTCCCCCGCCCTTTCTTTTTTATGGGAGGTGCTTTTATGTGGTCCACCAGATTATGGAAATCCTTTCGGGGAGAAAAAGGCTACAGTTTGGCCGAAGTGCTCATTATAGCCGCGGCAGTAGCGGCTATAGCTTCGTCCGTCCTGGCCGTTCTCATGCCGGAGGTACGGGCCTTATACCAGGGCGCTGTCCAAAAGACCGTCGACATCATGGGTTCGGGGTTCTAAGGGATGAGCGCGGCTTTCTTATCCTGGAGCTCCTTATTGTCTTCAGTCTGCTCTGCTTCCTCGTCTTCGGGAGCATAGATATGTACCTGGTTCAAACTAAACACCTCAAAGCGCAGGATATCTTGCATTACTACCTGGACCGGGCGCGGCTGGAAGGCTACCTTACCGCCGCCGATGAGGCAGCTATGGTCAACGCTTTCAAAAGCGTGGGGTTGACCGTTACCTCCATTGAAGGCCCGCGTGAGTCCAGGGGGGATGCCAGGATACTGCGGAACAACCTGGACCCGTCGGCTTCGGAGATAACTTTGCGAGTGACGGCTTCGTTCGACCAGAAGCCGTTCATAATGGGCCTGCTCATAAACGGGTCGCCGCCGCAGAACGTGCAGCTAAAGGTAGGGGGGAAGACCTTAAGTGAAAGGGTTAGCCCGTGACGAGAGAGGATTTATAAGCCTCTTCTTGGTGATACTCCTTCCCTTGCTGATGTTCATCATAGCCGGTACGGCTCAGTATACTCGGTTTGTGGCGCAAGCCGACGTGGACTTGGGCCAGGCGGTGGCCGAGGCGGCCCGGGCGGCGGCCTACTGCGTAGTGGAGAGGAGCCAGGCCGAGGGGGAGCCTAGGATAGACCCGGACAGGGCGAACGCCGCCTTCGTTTCGGTCCTGGCCCGCAACCTGGGCCTGGACCCTGTTACCCTGGCTCCTCTGGCCGGGTCCGGAATGGCTGAGGCCCCGAGGTATGTTCTGGTAGTCTATAACGGCGATGACCGTTGGGCCCCGGCGGGGAGGAAGTATGTCTTCGGCAGCGCCGGCCTTTTGGTGGAGGAGGTGCCGGGCGCGGGGTTTCCCCAGAGGTTTGGCGTGAGCAAGGACGATATTGTTCCCGGTCTGGGTGGTGCCAGGGTTACCGTGCTGGAGACGCCAGGCGTAGTCGCCGCAGTCACGGGCAGGGCCAAAGGGGTGATGGGCCCAGACGCTGGGGCTACCCGCTGGGCGGCGGCAAGGATTGTGGTAAGGAGGTAGGGGGTATGGGCGGTCGCTATAGCGGTTTTTTCCCTGTTGTCTGCTACGGCTGGTCGGTCCTGGTGGCAGTAGTGGGTATATTGCTGTACGTAGGGTTTTACCGCCAGGACCCCGGCATAGTGAGGGCGGCGGAGGACTACCTGCAGGCCCTGGCTACTGGCGACGTTGCCGCAGCCAGGGAGGTTTCCGCGGCGCGGGCTGCGGACGCCGCCTCCAGGCTGGAAGGGAAGGACCTCGCGGCTCAGGTTACCGATATGAAGATAAGGGTGGAAGCTTATTCGGGCAGCTGGGCGAAAGTGCTTGCCACTGTGGAGCTGGCCTTGAACGACGGCAGCCCGGACGTGGGCTGGTACGAGCTGGAGCTGGTGAAGGACGGCGGGGCCTGGAAGGTTTACGGCTTTAGGGAAGTCCTTCCTGTGGTGAGGGGGAATGTGGGCGGGCTACCGCAGTGGGTACGGAGGTTGCCTTTAATGGGCGACGGTTCAAGCGAAAAGGAGTTGCGAGAAGCTGAGGCAGTATTCAGGGGCTACCTGGACGACCTGGCCGCAGGGCGCTATAAGGAAGCGGTCCGGTGGCTAGCGGGACCGGCGTTGAGGGAACACCTGGCGGCCAACGATGTTTTAGGAAGGGGGGGAATTTTGGATGGTGTAAGCAGTCTTACTTTGACACCCCTAGCGCGGGACGGGAAGCTGCTCATTGCCCGGTGTGACTATCGGGTGGGGGAGAAGGAGATGAGTGTGGTAGCAACTTCCTACTGGACGGCGCAGGGGTGGAGGATTCTGCAAGTAGCAAGGCATGATTTACGAGTCAGGCTTTAACAGGTGGAGTTTACTTTGGGGCAGGGCCGGGGCCTAGCGGCGGCCAGGGAGGTTTTTGTCGGCTACCTGGATACCCTGGCGACGGGGAAGTGGGATGATGCGGTCAAGTATCTGGCCGGCCCGGTTAGAAAGAGCATGGAGACCAGCCGGGAGGTGTTGGGGAAAGCAAAATTAATTGGCAAAGTGGATGATTTGCAGGCGCAACTAGTATGGGTCAACCGTGCCTTCCTCCCCAGCCCTAAAGGGGCGGGGCCTCCGGCACGGAAAGAACGGGGTGAGGGTCTATGGGATTAAAAATCGTCCCTATTACTTTCAAAGAAGCTAATGAATTTGTCCGGCGTTATCATCGGCACCACGGGCCTGTGCAAGGATATAAGTTTGCAATGGGTCTCGCTGACACTGAGCGAAATGAAATAGTGGGCGTGGTAATAGTGGGGAGGCCAGTGGCGCGGCACTTGGACGACGGATGGACTTTAGAAATTACTCGACTGTGTACTAATGGTACCAAAAATGCTTGTAGCAAACTTTATGCAGCAGCATGGAGAGCAGCTCGGGCATTGGGATATAGACGGCTTATAACTTATACTTTGCCCGAAGAAGGTGGAGCAAGCCTTAGAGGGGCAGGATGGAAGTTCATCGGAATAGCTGGTGGTGGGAGCTGGAGTAGGCCGAATTGCGGCCGGCCAAGGGTGGATTTACACCCGCTGCAAGAAAAATGGCGATGGGAGATTAGTATTTAGTTGCGCATTCCAAAGATACTGCACAGTTGAGATAGGGTTCCAGTTGAAGGAATAAGGTAGGCAGGTGGAATAGCAATCAATTAAAGAGAGTGGGGTGTATCTCTAATTTGGGTAGGTCCTTAAAGGAACTTTTAAAAGCCTTAATAGTTTTGGGATTAAACAAGAAGACCTGGGGGTTAAAGGGTTTAAGCTCCGGGGCACCGCTCAAGTAGAGGGCCAGATGCCAGGCATAGAAACTTGTAGCCTCCATACCGAAGAGGACGGAGTTAAGGCTATTCTCACAGATGGTTTCTACTGGGAGCCCCAAAAACCTTCTTTTCAAAGATCAGAGGCTTAAGGACCTCGGCAATTACTATCATATAAGGAGGTTTATACATGTCTATGTGGTTCCATTTGCGAGTAAGGAATTTTTTTATTAAGCTTGCAGTCCTATTTGCTATCGCGTTTTTGCCTGGCTTTCTGCCAATTGCTACCTATGCCGCGGGTATTCCTGTATACCAATATGATGTGAATCAAAGCAGTCTTCAGGGGCATGTGGCCACTTCTACTGGCTATTATGATTGGCATGATGGTGGTTATCCCTGGCGTACATATTATAAGGTTTTTGCATATAGTCCTGGACTTTCTCCAGAGTATTATTATGCAGGGACTCTTTCTTTAAAGTCTGTTACAGGCCAGTTTTATATTCAAGCTTTTAACGGGAATGCGTGGGTTAACATTCAGCAAATAAATACATGGGACGGATACTCCCAATATTGGAGGACTCTCGACTATAATATCGTTCTCCCCTATCCTATTCCGCAATTACGCTATGTTACCTATGTAAGTTCATGGCAAGGTCAAGGAAATAGTCACTCTTGTTCTATAGGCACTATAACCAGCCGTGTACATTTACTGGGTGCCGATCAAAATACGGCTCAGGCTGCCTACAACGCCGCTCAAGACGCGAAAGATGCCGCAAATAGTGCCGCAACTTATGCCCTGAACGCCTATAATGCCGCAAATGTAGCAAAAAGCTCAGCTGATCAGGCCGCAGCAAACACTGCCTACAATGGCCAATCTGCCGCTTACTGGGCTTACCAGGCTGCTCAAGGTGGTGTAGACATTACTCCTCCCACAATTCAGAAAGTCCAGGGCCAGAACGGAGCTACCTGCACTACTACCGGGATCTTTTACGTAGTTGTGCAGGCCACCGATAACAGGGCCGGCCAGCTCCAAGCCCGGGCGCAGGTTGATGGTGGCACGTGGACTGGGTGGTACAATATTCCCCAGAGCGCTATTCCTGTAACTCTTCTTTCGGTAGGAGCACACACGATTACCGTAGAGGTTAAAGATGCGGCCGGCAATAGCTCCCAGGCTACGATGACGGCTTTTCGCGTCTGATCTGCTCAGCTTTTGCCCCGGCCAATGCCGGGGTTTTTCTTTTGGTTGGAGGGGGTGTTGTTGACGGAACGGAAAATTTTTCTCGTTCTGGCCCTAGCGGGGCTTTACTTCTTCTTGCGGGCAGGACCGGCGCTTGCAGCCACCTGGCAATATGGGATAACTGATGCGGACACTCCCACTACTATTGATAGCGTAGCTACTACTGCGGTCGTAGATACCACCTTGCACGAGATCCGGCTGCCAAAATATGCAGCCCACGCTGCTTCCTTCTGGCCTGATGGTGAGCCGGACTACGTAGTTATGGCTCCGGGGAAGATAATACACTTTTCTTTTGACGGTACCAAGATGGTGCCCAACGAGATAGTGAGCGTAAATTTACCGCAAAATCCCCTGGCCGTGGCCGCAGGGTGGCAGTATCCCGATGTAGTGGTGGTCCTGCCCGATAAGCTCTACCACTACTCTTTTACGGGTACGGGCATGGTGGAGAACCCGGCCCTTTCGGTAGCGGGCCTGGCCGGGGCGGTGGCTGTAGGGGTGAGGCAGGGCGAAGTCGCGGGGCTTTCGGGGAGTTCCATCAAGGACTACATGTTCAACGGCACGGGCATGGTGGAGGTGCCCTACCTGGAGCCTTCCGGGCTGACAAACCCTATTGACTTTGCCCTGATGGCCGGGAGCTATGATGTAGCCGTTCTGGACGGCAACCGGGTGAGGTACTACAACTTCACCGGCTCCGGGCTGGTGGAAAATTCTGCTTTAGCTATAACCGGGCTCTCTTCTCCCGTAGCCATAGCCGCGGCAGGTGAGAAAGACCTGGTGGTGGTGGACGGCAAGCAGGTTAAGCATTTGTCTTTCGACGGCTCTGCTTTCCGGTACAACGCTGCCCTTTCAGTCACTTCGGGCCTTAACAATCCGGTTTGTGTAGCAGTAAGGCCAGGGACCTTCGATAGGATAATCATCGACGGTGACCAGGTGAAGTATTACTCCTGGGACGGCAGCCAATTAGTGTATAATGCCAACATGTCCGTCACCGTGGCCGGGCTATCCAACCTTGGAAGTTACGCCCCTACGGCTGTAGTAGTTTCTCAAGCAAAGGACCCGGGCAACAACGTGGATTACGTCCGGGTACGGGCTCATGTGAACGTGCCCGATAAAACGTCAATAACTTTCTCGCTGACCGCCGACGGCAGTAATTGGGTGAAGGTCTGGCGGGTAAGGGGTACGCCTTCCGGTCCGCTAGCTGAAGTTACCTCTGATAACGGTGCCACTTGGACGGCTATAGGAGACAGCCAGGCGGTGAGCCCTGCTTCAAGCGACGCGAGGTTGTGGGTCAAGGTTCCTTCCGGTAGAGCCGTCAAGTGGAAGGCTGAGCTCGCCACTTCGGATCCAAGCGTTACCCCCAAGATAGTGGGGCTGAACGGGGTGGCGGTAATTTGGGATACGGACGCCAGACCTAACCCGCCGGTGATCGATACCCAGGGGACGTGCTACACCACCACGACACCCACTCTAAAGTGGACTTTTTCTGACCCTGACCCTGGCGACAGTCAGAGCGCCTACCAGCTCCAGATTGTCCGGGCTTCTGACCTTCAGCCGGTGCTGGACACCGGCAAAGTTATGGGGAGCAGTACCCAGTATACTGTTCCCACCAGTGGTGTTCCGGACGTTCCCGGGCCTCTCTGGGCTTCTGGCGACTACCGCTTTAAGGTAAGAGTGAAGGTATGCGACCAGGCCGGGGTGGAATCCGACTGGTCCGCTTGGGCCGACTTTTGCGTCATCGCCTTTGAGCGGCCCAGGGTGGCGGCGATAGCCAGCCCGCCTCCGGGGCAGGCAGCTCCAGATCCAGCCAATCCCTCAACGCATATCCTGATAACTCCGGGGATGACTGCGGCCCAGCTTCCGAAGGTAGAGGCAGGAGCTAAGGTGACCCTGCTGGTGGACAGCGTAGGGCCGCTGGATGCGGTTAGAGCGGTCTTTCCTTACGGGGCGGGGCAACAGGCCACCATAGGGTCCGGGCCGGTGGCTGTAACGGTCAACGGTCCTAATAAGACCTGGCAGGTGGAGTTCTGGACCGACCCGAGCCTTGAGGTCACGCCGGAGGGCACGGTGGTCAGAATGCAGCTTTCCGGTACGGGCCCAGCGGGGAGTGCGGCTCTGGACGCTCCGCCCTATGCTGATGGTGTGGTGGTGACGGAAGGAACCGTTTACAACGATTGGTTTGTGGTCTTGCAGGGAAGAAAGACACCTTAAAGAAGGTTCTAGTTTTTTATTTCAGTAAGCTCCCAATTACTTCCAAAGGAGTGTCAGTTGCCCCATAGCTAAAGCTAGGGGCTTGCAGCTCGAAGCCGCTTCGGGGCCTACTGACGGAGGCCCATCCGCCGGCGCCTCAAGATAGACTGTAGAATAGGTTTTTTACTGGTTATTTTAACTGGTTATTTTAAGGGGATACAGGTACGGGGCCGGGGTAGATTATTGCCCCGGCTCTTTTTGTATGAGAGCGTAGTTCAATCTAACTTCGAAAAGGAGCGTGGTTTAAATCGGCAGTTATATCTTTATCCTCTTTGTCTTCCCTATGTACGCCAGCATAATCGATAGACTTCGGGTTTATTAATTCGGGAGGGAGAAAAATATGCTCGTTGCCATTGACCAGGGTTACGGCTATACCAAAGCCGTAGCCGGGGAAAAGAAGGCCGTTTTCCCCTCGGTGGTCTCGCCGGCCAGCGAAACTGATCTGGGGTTGGGCCGGGTTTCCTGGGGACACTGTGTTACGGTAAGGCCCCAGGGTTCTATGGTTAAACGCCAGTATTTTGTTGGCGAGCTGGCGGTGAGGTGCGGGCTTGCCGCCCAGCTGACCCTGGCGCGGGACAAGCTTTCAAGGGACATTTCTGTCCTTCTCATGCTGACTGCGGCCTACCTGGCAGGTGCCGAGGGCCAGGTGACCCTGGCCTATGGCCTGCCGATTGCCTACTTCCGCCACCAGCGGGATGAAGCTCGGCGGTCCCTCCAGGGAACGGCTGCTTATGTGAGCGTTGACAATGGGCCAGAAAAGTATATTAACTTCAGCCATGTTACGGTATTCCCGCAGGGGGTCGGCGCGCTGTTCAGTGTGGACAGGCTACCGCAGGAAGGGCTGGTGGGGCTGCTCGACATAGGCTTTTATACCACGGACTACCTGCTGGTAGATGTAAGGAAGGATAGGGTAGAGCCCCTGCCAAACTATTTCGGCTCTATGGAGATAGGGGTAGGCTCGGCCATGAAGGCCTTTGGGGACCGGTTCCTGCGGTTAACCGGGAGGCCTTTGAGCCTGGTGGAGACCCAGGAGCTCTGGGGTAAGTCCCGCCTGACCTTTGAGGGACAGAAAATAGACCTGGAACCGCTCCAGGAGGAGAGCCGCGTTGTGGTGGCGCAGGCAATAGTTGAGGGCATAACTGCTGCCTGGGCCCAGAAACTTAGCTATGTTGATGTAATCTATCTGGCCGGTGGTGGCGGCCTGGAATTTTTACCTGTGCTCAGGCAGTCCCTGCGCAGGGATATTGTCCTGGTACCCGAACCGCAATATGCTAATGCCCTGGGCTTTTACCGCATGGCTTTGAAGCAGCTGGGCGCCGGGAGTAAAACCGCCGGGTCTATGTAGAAGTGCGGGTGAACACACCCGGGACGCTTTGAGCCTCAAGGGTGGAGCAATATTTTTAAAGGCCGGGTGAACACACCCTTCTTGAGGAACTGGCGGGTGTGTTCACCTGGTTTGTTTTTGCGGCCTTTATGTCTTGAGAAACAAAGGCTTTAGGGTGAACACACCCCTCTAAAATGGAGTGATACTGGGTGGCCAGCCAGAAACGGAAGGGGAATCCGCAATTACAGGTGCGCTTGCCGCGCGAGCACTGGATCTGGGAGATAGACCCTAAAATGAGGTCCCTGGAGGTACAGAAGGCCCTTGATTTTTACCGGAGGTACCATGACGCATGGGAAGAAGTGCGGGCGAACTTAGAAGAGATCAAGCAGCTCATCGCTTCCGGCGCAGCAGGAAGCATTAAGGAGAAAGAGGAAACTGATAATAGGCTTTTTGAAACCCTGGATAAATTTTTGAGCATTTAGAGGATGTTGCGCACCCGCAAAGCTATGAAAGGTGGTGGTGTGGAGGTGGGTGAGAAAAACCCTTTTGTACCGATACGTGTCAAGTGCGAGCTCCCGCCGTTAATTCCGGAAGGCGAGATAAGGATAATCTATTACCGGGGACAGCCCCCGGTTATTGTTTATCATGTCAGCCAGGCCCAGATCGAAGCCCTGCTGGAATACTACGAGGCGAGGCGAAAGGCCTACAGCCCGTGGGCCAGGAAGCGCTGGGAAAGGGGTTTTGATGCGCTTGAAGAGGAAGGATATAGAGGCCATTATAAGAAACCCTGCGAGGATACAGGTCTATTACCAGCCCATAGTAGATCTCCTGTCCGGGCGGCTGTGGGGGTATGAGGCCCTGGTTAGAGGTGAAGGAACGCTGGGCAACCCAGGGCGGCTTTTCCATGCTGCATATGCAGTAGGTTTATTGAAGGAGCTAGACGTAACCTGCTTTAAGTCAGTTCTCACCAAGGGGTTGCCGCCATATGGCAGGCTTTGCGCCAATGTCACGGGTGAGGGGCTGGCAGGGCTGGATATATCTTTTGCGGGCCCGCGCCTGGTCCTGGAGTTAACGGAGTATGGTACCTACGATCCTAGACAGTTGCTGCCCATACTGGATAAATGGCGCGAGAAGGGGGCTTTATTGGCTATCGATGATGTGGGGGGCGAGGTTACGCAGATCCGGGCCTCCCTGTACTTCCAGCCTGATTTAATCAAGATTAATCGCTCCTTGGTCGGCTACTGTGATATACAGGAGAGCAAAAGACTTTTTCTCGAGCAGATTCTCGAGATATGCCGCTATGTGGGCGCGGGAACCGTGGCTGAAGGGATTGAACGGGTGGAGGAACTAGAAGTGCTGCGGGGTTTGGGGATAAAGTACGGGCAGGGCTATCTTCTTGGGAAACCGCAGCCTTGCTGGGCATCGTACCGGACTGTGGTGCGCTGAAAAGGTGCTTGGTCAGTTGCCCCATAGCTAAAGCTAGGGGCTTGCAGCTCGAAGCCGCTTCGGGGCCTACTGACGGAGGCCCAT
The DNA here is from genome assembly GCF_056378755.1 of Thermanaeromonas sp. DSM 22490. Lineage (NCBI taxonomy): Bacteria > Bacillati > Bacillota > Clostridia > Neomoorellales > Neomoorellaceae > Thermanaeromonas > Thermanaeromonas sp. DSM 22490. Next base: position 3,196 of record NZ_JBJHHE010000027.1, on the reverse strand, counting down.
CCGCCGGCGCCTCAAGATAGACCTGGCGGATATTCGCTGCGGCGACTATATCTGCATGGCCGGCAAAGCCACAGGAGGTACAGCGGAAAAGGTGCCCGTGCCTGTTGCTCCGGTTGGTAGTGCCGCACTTCGGGCAGCGCTGGCTGGTATGGCGGGGATCAACATAGAGCTAGCGGCGGCCTTATACTCGATGAATTTGCCGAGTTGCCCAAAGGTCCACGAATGCTGGAGAAGGCGCTGCTCTCTGGCAACACGGATTCGCTCCCGGATATACCGCAGGTCTTCCATTACGATCACATCGCCAGGGTTACAGGAGTCAACGATAGCTCTGGCGATCCTGTGGTTGAGGTCGGCCATCCAGCGGCGCTCCTTCCCCGACAGCCGTTTCAAGAGGCGCTTGGCCCCCTTCGTGCCCTTGGTCTGGAGCACCTGCCGCAGCCTGGCATATCGCTTCCGGACATGCATGGCCTGCCGCCCAGAAAACTTCAGGCCAGTGGAGGTGGTGGCAAGGTTATAGATGCCGCGGTCAACGCCAATAACGTTGCCGTTCCTTGGCGGGAAGGGTACTTCCCGGTTGACGACGATGTTGATGTAGAACTCTTTCGTTCGCTTGTTGTAACAGAGGGTGGCCGAAGTGGGTTTCTGCCCTGCCAGGAGCCCACGCTGGAAGCTGCCAATAGCAAGGGGAAGCTTGAGCCTGCCGCCTACCGTGGAAACGGAAACTTCCCAACCTTTTTCATTGAAGGAGAAGGTGCGCTGGTCGAGGCTCATGCTCGTGGGTTTAAACTTCCTGGGCTTGGACAGTTTCCGCTTTTTCTTGGCGGCTTCGGCTACTCTCGCAATGGCACGGATCACAAGATTTGCCTGTAGAGCATACTTCTTCTTGATTTCCTGGTAGCAAAGGTGCTGAAGTTTAACCTTATTGGTAGTGCGGTTTTCTTGAGAGACGCGGAGGATGTCGTTGCAGGCATTGGCGAACCTCTGCAGGGTTTCCAGGAGGATAGCTGCCTGTTCGCTATCGACTTGGAGCTTGCATTTTACAGTTTTGACGAGCTTCATGGCTACATCTTACATCACATAAAAGGAGGCGTCAACCGTGCCTTCCTCCCCAGCCCTAAAGGGGCGGGGCCTCCGGCACGGAAAGAACGGTGAACAAGCCAGCCGCCGCCACGCTTTGGCCTTTACAGGCAGGCGTCGCGGCGGCCTTTGAATGCAGCGGTAAGCAGCAGGAAGGCCTTCGCCCTCCTGCTGCTTTTAATCACTTTAAGCCTCCTGGCCTTCCGGCTGCCTTTCTATTTTACCACCGCCCGTGCCGGAGCTGGCAAGGGCAAGGGCCTGCGGCATATGCTCCCTCGCTTCGCTCGGTCCGCTATTCCTCGGCCCGGCCCTGCGGGCCGCCCTTGCCGCCCGGCCGGGCGGCTGTGTTTTACCCTCAAGGCCGGAAGGCCATAGGCCGAAGGCCAAAAAAAGAAGGAGGCAGTTGCGATGCTTGAGGGGAATACCCAAAAGGGTTACAGGATGCGTGTAGGGGTGGATATAGACAATACGGTGGCTAACCTGAATGAGGAGCTGGGAAGAAGATATAATGTCTCCCTGGAGGTCTATCCTTCTCCTGATTTACCGGTAGGCTTTTTCAGCACCGAGGAAGGGTTAGAGCTCTTAGCCCAGGCAGAGCCTCTTCCGGGGGCGGCAGAAGTGTTAAGATCTCTTTCGAGGGCGGGGCATGAGATCCTTTACATAACAAGCAGGCCAGTGTTAGCCATAAGCTTCACCCGGGAGTGGCTCAAAGCTTGGGGCTTTCCTCGCGGAGGCATTGTTTTCGCGTCCAGGGGGTTTAAGAAGGTGGTGGCCGAGGCTTGCAGGATTGAGGTGTTTTTTGAAGACGATCCTTGTGAGGCAGTTGGATTGCAGGAAGTAGTTACCCAGGTTTATATGCCGGCGTGGCCCTATAATGTAGAAATAAAAGGCCTCCGAATCCAGAGGTTTACTTCTTGGGAAGAGATTAAAAGTTACATAGATTGTTTTTCACAATACCGTATGGTACTATGAATAGAGAAGAGGTGGAAAATGCTGTATGTCCCTTTCTACCCCCGAAGCCTGGTTGGAAATCGCATACGAAGATCTGGACACGGCCAAATATATGCTTGAGGGCAAACGCTATTTATGGACTGTGTTCCTGTGTCAACAAGCCTTGGAAAAGGCTTTTAAGGCCATGTATGTCAAGAAATTTGGGAGAGTTCCGCCGCGCAAGCACGACCTTGTAGTATTAGCCAAGCTTACTGGTCTTCTTGAAGAACTTGACGAAACGGAGCGTGACTTTCTCCGGAGGTTGACGGTGTATTACATTGAGTGCCGCTACCCTGAAGACAAGGCAAAACTAGCTGCAAAATGCACAGAAAAGTATACTAGGCAAATTGTTGAAGAAACTGAAAGGGTGGTTCAATGGCTGGCAGACAAGTTGAAATGACTATACGTGAGTATATAGATTTATTAAGGAAGAATAATATCCGGGTTTACCGGGCCATTCTTTTTGGTTCCCATGTTAGAGGCCAGGCTCATGAGGATAGCGATATTGATGTAGCCATTATAAGCCCAGACCTGGGCAAAGACCGGATTGAGGAGGCAGTGCTGCTGAAGAAGATAGCTGAGGAGGTAGATTTCGATATCTCCCCGAGGCCATATTCGGTGGAGCAATATCTTAATGCTCGCAATGGCGAGTTCTTACACGATGAAATAATTGAAAAAGGGATAGTTATCGTCTAAAGGTAATTCTGGCTTTGCTTAATTATCGCCGGTGGTGCTATCAGCCACCGGCTATTTTTATTTTAGAAATACAGTAAAGGGGGTTCAGCCTTGATAACCATCAACAAGAGCGGCAACGAGCAGCTCAGGATCCAGTCGGGCACGTACAAAGGTATCGAGTATATCGATATCCGGGTGTACTACTACAACGCTGCCCAGCAGGAGTGGAAACCCTCGCGGAAAGGCGTGGCCTTCAAGCGAGAGCTCCTGCCGGAAGTTGTAAAAGCCCTGGAAGAGGTGGCCAGGGAACACAAACAGCAAGCTTCTTGAGTTTTTCCTCCGGGCCTAGCCGGTGGTAATAGCGCCACCGGCTATTCTTTGTGCGCCCGGCATGGGCGTTAGCTATAGGGTGAAAGTCCCGAGCGACGAAGGTAGCAGTAGTCGCTAGCTTAAG
>NZ_JBJHHE010000026.1:0-31352 GCF_056378755.1 Thermanaeromonas sp. DSM 22490 | reverse complement strand
AGGTAATTAGTGGTATTTACCTTGAGTGTCCTAAAATTTCGTTATCCTTGAACCGTTTTGGTCAACAGTCTCCTAGGAGAAAAGTCAATCCAAGTAGGATATAATAGGATATATTAAAAAATATAGCTACGAGGTGGTGAAGGGGTGGATAAAAATCTTACAGAGATAATTAAAAAGCGTTACAACCGCACGGCCCTCTTTTATGACTTTATGGATAGGATGATTTCTCCTCGTTGGCGAAGGCTTGTCTGGCAGGAGGCTTACGGCCGGGTGCTGGAGGTGGGAGTGGGTACAGGGGCTAATTTCTCTTTTTATCCGCCTGATTGCCAGGTGACGGCCATAGACTTTAGCCCGAGGATGCTGGCCCGGGCCAAGCAAAAGCTTTATCTGGCGCGGGCCCCAGTGACGCTACTGGAGATGGATGTGCAGCAACTGGATTTTCCCGCTGCCAGTTTTGATACGGTCGTAGCCACTTTCGTTTTTTGTAGTGTCCCTGACCCGGTGCGCGGATTACAGGAAGTACGCCGGGTGTGCCATCCAGAGGGAAAAATTGTTTTATTAGAACATGTCCGCAGTGAAAATGGGCTTTTCGGCCCCCTTATGGATGTCCTAAATCCCCTGATCGTGTACCTTATCGGCTCTAACATTAACCGCCGCACAGTGGAGAATGTAAAGAAAGCGGGAATAAAGCTGGAAAGGGTGGAGAACCTGGCAGGGAAAATAGTGAAGTTAATTATAGGGAGGCCTTGATGTAAGGGATCATAGTTTCATTTAAAGGTTTTAAATTTCCTGGGTGAATTATCCCAGGGCAGAGGGTGCGAAAATTGGTACAGAAGCTGCTGGACCTACCACGCGCTAAAGCAGTAAGAGAGCAGCTGGCTCAGTTTTGATATCGTTATCTAGCTGTTTCTGCCTTCTCCCCAAGAAAACTTTCCAGCCGATCCAGCCCCTTCTTTATATTCTCCAGAGAATTAGCGTAGGAAATGCGTAAATATCCCTCGCAATGGCGGCCGAAGTCGATTCCGGGGGTTACAGCTACCCCCGTTTTTTCTAATATTTCTAGGGCAAAGGCGTAAGAGTCCCCTGTGTATTTCTTTACGTTGGCCAGGGCATAAAAAGCTCCGGTGGGTTCCACCAGGGTAGCCACCCCCATAGCCTTAAGCCTCCTCAGGAGATAACGGCGGCGTTCATCGTAGATTTGGACCATTTTAGCTACGTGTTCGTCACATTCCCGCAGGGCGGCAATAGCGGCGGCTTGCACAAAGGAACCTGCGCATATGAAAAGATTCTGCTGTAGCTTCTTCAGGGCGCGGACAAATTGAGGCGGGGCTATCACGTACCCCAGGCGCCAGCCGGTCATGGCGTAGAGTTTGGAGAAGCCGTTGATGACAAAGGCGCGGTCGGTAAATTCCAGGATGGTATGCTCCCGGCCTTCATATACAAGCCCATGATATATCTCATCAGAAATAATGTAAGGACCCAGGCCTGCCAGAGCTTTTAGTTCGGCTGCTGTAAAGACGGTACCGGTAGGATTGGCCGGGGAATTCACCATGATAGCCTTAGTCCTGGGGCTTAAGCGGGAAAGGATATCCTCTACCCGGTATTTAAAGCCGTCTTCTTCCCGCACCGGTACAAAAACCGGTCTACCCTCGACATAACGGATAAAATTGGGATAACAGGCATAATGGGGATCGGAGAGGATCACCTCGTCCTCCCTTTCCAGGAGCACGCTCAAGGTTAACAACAATGCTGGCGAGGTACCGGAAGTGACCACTATCTGATCGGGCGACACTTTTACACCGTACTTGCGCTGGTAGTAACGGGCTATTTCTTCCCTGAGCTCCGGTTTTCCCAAGCTGTGGGTGTAATGGGTATCTCCCTCCTTTAAAGCGCGCCAGGCCGCCTCTTTAATGGGTTCCGGTGTGGGAAAATCGGGCTCGCCGATTTCCAGGTGAACAATGTCTGCTCCCCGCGCCTCCATCTCTTTAGCTTTTTCCAGGATGTCCATAACGATAAAAGGTGGCATTTCCCGGGCTTTACGGGCAATTTCCATCTCCCGCTTGCTCAAATTATCTCACCTTCTTTTATCATTGAACATTGTTTTTTCGCTCAAGAAGAGGGCAAATCCTGCTAGTTAGGGAAAAAACGAAGAGAAAAATACACTGAAGGACTTCTATTTGATGGATACCGGCCAGTTCCGACGGTTGGGAGAGACAGGGAATTACCGCTATTGTTCTACTATAGTTATAGGAGCCGCAACTGCCAAACCCAATTTTTCTTTGTTGGCCACCCCCTCATGTCCGGTCACGCTCCCAGATTTCCCAAAGCCATTTAGAGGAATTGACCAGGCTGGTAATGGAGGACAGTGAAAGATAGAGCGGTCATGCCATAGTTGGCGGGTATTCCAGACCGGAGCGGATCAAAAGATACCCAGAAGAAAAACATACTGTGCCTGCTCCCTGCTCTTGTTGCGGGCAGCTTAGGGTATGAGACGGGAGCGGGCAGATGGGCGTAGACAGGACGGGACGCGGGAAACACGAAAATAATTGAAGGGAAAGGCTGGGAACCCAGCCTTTTTTCGTTTGCGAATCTCTTGAACGTGGCAGTAACTGGTTGCAGGGCTATGCTACGCAGTGACCGTCCTTAAACCACTGTTGGGGTAGGGAAAAGGCGTAGGTCCTGTTATAATTCGGATAATTTGGAAAATATCAGGGATAGCCACTCACTGCAGACAGGGATAACGGTGTCCTGATCTACGGTCATGTCGTATTTCTGCTGGGGACGTGCTGTCAAACTCGACGCCGAAAAAGTCATCTTGCGTCTTCTCGAGAAATAACCATCAGTACCTTTTCTCTCAGACTTCTTACCTGCCGTCACCACAAGCATCGTCCGGGATCTGGAGCGCCACGATAAAGGCCGCGATGTTCTTCGCTGGGACACCAGTCCGCTCGGCCAAGAGCTTCACCAGCGGGTCGGAGACCAGGGAACAGTAGGAGGCTAAAGGCAACGGAGTGGTGGCTTCGGTGACGCCCACCAGTTCGTCCAAGGAAACACCGAAGAGTTGGCTGAGCTTTACCAGTGTCTCCAGGCTGGGCTGTTTCGCCCCGCGTTCCCAGTTGGCTACGGTGGAACGCTCTACGCCGACCATCCTGGCCACATCGTCCTGCCGGAGGCCCATCCTCTGGCGAAGCTGTTTTAAACTATCTCCGAATTGGATCATGATAGCCACCTCCAATGGGGTTTAATGTTTCTAATAGAAACCTTACTTTTCCTCAACCCCATTGACAAGTTTCCAAAAGAACACATATAATGTTTCCAGATGGCACATGAGGTAACTATAGTAAGCCCATAAAGGAGGCAGCCAATGCGCAATAGCCTGCGCAAGGCCCGCCTCGGGGCAGGTCTGACCCAATCCGAGGTGGCCCGGCGGGTCGGTCTCACGCGCGCTTCTTACACAAATATCGAAAGGGGGCATAAAAATCCGTCGGTAGTAACCGCCCTGCGCATCGCCCAGGTTCTCAACCGGCCTGTGGAGGAACTCTTCTCCGATGAGCCCGCTACCGGCCAGGCTGCAAAGCGTGGGGCGAGGGCGACGCTGGACAAGGGTTAGGCGGGCATCAAGGTTTGGTTGCCGCCGGGGATAAATATTGCCATTTCTGACGCAAATTATGCTTCTCTAAAATGACTTGCCCTGAGCGCACCGGCGTGCCGCCGGACGGGCCGTGTGCCAAGCTGTGCAACAGAACCCCGGGGGAGGTGGTAGCAGGGGAAGAGAGGAAAGGTACACACCTAACGCCTAGAAAATTTTTCAGCGAGGAGGGTGATGGATAACGTGAGTATGATCGCTCTAGGTAAGTATCCTAAGAGTGCACGCAAAGTTATTTCCATCATTGCGGTGCTCGCCTTGCTCGTGGCGCTTCTGCCAGCCGTGCCGGGGATGGCGGGCCAGGTGGGCAACGTCAGCGTCACGGCTGACAATTTCAAGGCCGGAGCCACGAGCGTCAACTACACCGTTGCTTTCGCCGCCACGAGTGGTTTAGAGCCGGGCGATGAGATCACCGTGGTCTTCCCCACCGGCTACGACGTAACTTCTGCGTCCGTTACCGAGATAACCTATGATGGAAAAACCTATCAGCCGGCGGGAACATCGTTGGGCAACATTATTAGAGTCGGTATCCCAGCCGAGCTGACCGTTCCCGCGGGCGGCGAGGTGGCCGTGAAGTTTGGCGGAGTCAATAACCCCACTAAAGCGGGCAGCTACCAGTTCGCCGTGAGGACCACTGTGGACACGACCACGGCCTACGGCAGCGTTACCATCGAACCAGCCGTGGCGAAGAAGATCGTAATCACCGAGCCGCAGAACGGAGCTAAGTTCGTCGCCAACCAGGTTGTACCGATTAAGCTCGCCATCCAGGACGAGTACGGTAACCTGACCACGATGAATAGCAACTTGACGGTAACATTTACTCTCATAGAGGACACCGCCACCGCCAATGGTAGTGCCAAGCTCTACTCCGACTCCGCGACGACCCAGGAGTTAACCGGTAATGAGCTCGTTATCGCTTCCGGCGATACCGGCGGTACCGCCTACCTGAAGGACACGGAGGCGGAGGGCGTAACCATCGAAGTAAGGAATGACAAGAACCTGGACAACCCGAGTGCTATCAGTATTACTGTTGACCCATACGGCACTTTGGCCAAGCTGGTGTTCGTCCAGCCGAGTACCCAGCTCACAGCGGGAGATCCCGTGGACTTCACCCTCCAGCTCCAGGACGCCTACGGCAACCCGTTCCCTGCCGATAAAGATTACACTGTAACCCTGACCGCTTCCGGCGCCAACGCCGACACGGTAACATGGAGCGGTGTCACTCAGGATCCGGAAGACAAGCTCAAGGCCACCGGCAAGATTAGCGCGGACAATAGCGAGGTCTCCTTCACCTTCGGTGACACCAAGGCATCCGACAAGGTGACCATCACAGCCAGCATTGAAGGCACATCGCTTTCCGCCACGGCGGAATTCAAGATTGTGCCCGATGCCAATGATCACTTCGTGGTCAATGTAGCCGACGCCTATCCGGCTACTAAAGATGTGGAGATCAACTCCGACCAGCGTGCGGCGGTAACCGTCGAGGTGCAGGACCAGTACGGCAACCCGGTGCCGCAACCGGATAAGGGTCTTGCTGTAAACTTTGTGTCCAATTCTGATACTGGTAACGCTAAGTTCTACGAGACCGCCACAAGCGACACGGATACTGAAACAGTAACCATCCCTGCCGGCAAGTCCAGCGTGACCGTCTACTACTACGACAAGTTGCGGCCCGAGGACGGCGTGCAGAAGGACATTATGATTACGGCTACTGCCGATAGCATTGCTGGCAGCTCAGGCGTTATCAAACTCATGGGCCCGCGCCCGGAAAAGTTTGAGATCGCCGGCGATGATTCCGTCGAGGTCTACCTGCGCCTGCCCTTGACCATCAAGCTGCTGGACCAGTACGGCCAGCCCTATACCGGGACCCAGGACACGACCGTGAACCTGACGGACAACAGGGGCGGCGAGTTCTACACTAGCCTCGTCGGCGGGACCAAGGTTGACAGCGTGACCATTGCCAAGGGGGCGAGCGAGGCCACCGTCTACTACCGGCCCACGAGTGTTGGGACGAACACGGTTACGGCCACTGCTCACGTGGGAGTACAAGGAACGACCGGTTTTGACGTTCAGGGCACCAAGTCCGTCACCGTGCGCCCGGCCGGCCAGGTGGCAAACGCGCTGAGCCTTACCGTAGCTCCCCTCATCATCAAAGCCGGAACGACCGGAGCGGTGACGGTTAAGGTGACCGACCAGTACGGCAACCCGGTCGCCCAGAGCGCCGACCTCGTCGTAACCCTGAAGGCCAACTCGCCGACCGGCAAGTTCTACGACAAGGCTGAGGGCGGGACCGAGATTAGCTCCGTGACCATCAAACAGGGCGAGAGCGAGGCCACCGTCTACTACTACGACACTAAGGCCGGCGAGCAGAAGATAACGGTCAGCGCCCCTGGCCTCGACCCTGCTGAGGGTACCATCGACGTCGTTCCTGCCGAGCCGGCGAAGATCGCCGTTGAAGCGGACGGCTCGGTGGTGGTGAACGAGAGGGCGAAGATCACATTCACCGTCGTGGACCGGTTTGATAACCACGTGGTTGTTGATGGTTCGTCTCTCACCCTGGTGTTGAGCTCCTCTTTAACCACCGGCCGGTTCGAGGACGAGAGTGGCAAGCAGATCACGCAGGTCACTATCGAGGAAGGCACGAGTTCTGCCACTGCCTATTACAAGGACAGCCAGCCGGGTGAAGTGACCATCACGGCCAAGACCACCGGTCTGGAAGGCTCCGCGATGGTGGCGGTGCAGTCGGTACCGGCTCCGGACTCCACGCCGCCTGGCGAAGTGACCAACCTTGTGGTATCCCCGCAGCCCGGTGCTGGAGTATTCGGCATCAGCTTTACTGCACCGTTTGATCAGGACCTACGTGGGATGGCAGTGTACGCGACCGTTTACGGCAGCAACGATTGGGACCAGGTGAAATTCGAAAACGGTACGATTTATAATTGCCAACCCGGTAGTTCTGTAGACATCACGGTCCAGGTTCCCGGCAACCTCGTCCTCGGCAGTGACAGGGTCCAGTTCAAGGTAGTGACCGTTGACCTGTCTGGCAACAAGTCCCAGGGTGTCGTTGCCGACAACAACGGCCAGGGCTATCCGGTACTGGCTTACTGGGAGCTGACGCCTGGTCCAAACGGCTGGAGAAGCTTCTCCGTGCCGGTGCAACTCGCCGGCGGCCAGAAGCTGCTGGGCGACGTGATCGACTTTGATAAAGTGGACATCGCCTATAAGTTCGACGCGGCTTCCCAGCAGTGGGTACAGGTCACCGCGGACAACAACACCCTCCAGCCCCTCGAGGCGGTCTACGTTAAGCTGAAGGATTCCGTTCTGGCCGTGATCAGGCCGACCACGGTGCCGACCAACCCGCCGGTAAGGAACTTAGCAGAGGGCTGGAACCTGGTTGGGTTCACAGACGAGCGCGGAATTCACGGAGCCCTGAGTTCTGTCCAGTGGTTGTGGAGGGTGGCTGTGAGTCCTGCTGTTAATCCCGATCCGTGGGCGGTAACACTGGGGCAGTCGGTGGTAACACCGGGGCAACAGGAAGCTTGGTACGTGAAGGCACACTATGGCTACTGGGTCTACATGGATGCGCCTGGCAAACTGGCCGGCTTCAGCAGCACCCCGGTAACGGTCGGCACGTACCCGTATCAACGCTAGGCGTACAAATGGTGCACCGGCCGCGTTAAGGGCCGCGCTTCCAGGCGCGGCCCTTTACGCAGGCCCTCAATGAGCGAAGGAGGGATGCTATTTGAGAAAGATCATGCGTTACCAATCTGGTTTGCTGGTCCTTCTCTTTGTATTTGCCCTGCTTCTACCGGGGCTCGCCGTAGCTCAGGAGCAGCCGGTGCTCCCTGCGGCATACTACGGAGCGGTCACGCTGAACGGCCAGCCGGCACCGGCCGGTACGGTAATCGTGGCCAAAATAGGCAGCGAGATTCGCGGTCAGATCACCGTTAAAGAAGACGGCAAGTACGGCGGCCCTGGTCCGCTTGACCCGAAACTCGTGGTTAGCGGGACCGCGGTGGATGACGGTAAGCAGGTGACCTTTGAGGTAGCCGGGATAAGGGCCGAGCAAACGGCGGTTTTTAAAGCAGGTGACGTGAAAGTAGTCAACCTTACGGCGACAGGCACGCCACCCGGGCCGGGGGACACCACTGCACCTGCAATTATCAGCACCGACCCAGCCGACGACGCAACGAATGAGCCGGTGGACAAGACTATCACCGTTACCTTCAGTGAGGAGGTGCAGGCGGGAACTGCTTACGACGGCATCTCGGTTAAGGATGCCGCCGATAACGCCGTCGCCGTCACCAAAAGCATCGGCGGCAAGGTCCTTACCATTAGGCCGAACGTCAACTTTGCCCACAACACCAAGTACACCGTGACCATCCCTGCCGGCGCGGTGAAGGATTTGGCGGGCAACGTCCTGATGCGGGACTACACCTTCAGCTTTACCACTCAGGCGGTGTCGGGTGGACAAAAAGAGGAGCAAATACCGGAGACCGGTGTATTGGACAATTTTACACCTCCTCCCAGCGAAACATTGGTGCTGAAAAGTAAAACCGGCGTTGAACTGGAAATTGCTCCAGGAACCGTCAGCGGAACAGCAAAGATAACGGTTAAGCAAGTGGAGGATAAAAGCAATCTTCCTGCAGCCAACATGGTAGGCCAGGTTACCGAAATTAAGATAGAAAACGTAAGCCTGGCGAAACCCGTAACAATCCGCCTTCCAGTTGCAGGAGTTACAGGTGAACGCATCAGGGCTTTCAAGCTGATCGACAACAAGTGGGTAAACCTAGGGGGAGAACTTAAAAATGGCGTAGTTGAATTTGCCGTCAACTCCTTTAGCTACTTCACTGTAGCCAACAGCCCTGCTCTTCCCACGGCTCAACCGGCACCCGGCACTTATTCTGGCAGCGTCCAGGTGACGCTAAGCGCCGAGCCAGGAGCAAGCATCTACTACAGCATAGATGGTTCAACACCGGCGAAATTTTACACGGCCCCATTGACATTAACAAGCAACACTACCCTGAAAGCTGTAGCAGAAAGGAATAGCATTCAGAGCGAAATTGCGACATTCTCCTACACCGTAACTTCTACTTCAGGCGGCTCTGGCGGTGGTGGCGGAGGCGGTGCGATAACGTCGCCTGCCGATAAGGTCGAAAAGCCCGTACAGGCGGGTACTACCACCGTGGCCGAAATCTCCGGAAAGGTCAAAGTCGAGGTGCCGGCCAGGGCCGTGAGCGGGTCGAACGTCCTCATCAAGGCTGAAGTAGTGGGCGACGAGAAGGCCGCGGGCGCGGGGATGCCGCTCCTGAGCAAGGTTGTGGACATCACCCTCAAGGATGGCACCCTGACCGGCAAGGTCACCATCACTCTCTACTTCGACAAGGGCAAGCTGGGCAAGGACCAGGAGCCGGCGGCCTTGTACTATGACGAGAAGGCAGGCAAATGGGTACGCCTGCCAGGAGTTGTTGATTCAGATAAGGCAACCGTTACGGTAACGGTCGACCACCTCAGGATGTTTGCCGTGTTTGCCGTGACTAAAGAGGCGCCCAGGCCGGAAGTGGTCACCTTCAAAGATATGCAGGGCCACTGGGCGGCTGAAACAGTGGGCAGGTTGGCCGGCATGGGTGTTGTTTCCGGCTACGAGGACGGCACTTTCAGGCCCGACAACGAGATCAGCCGGGCTGAAGTTACGGCCATACTGGTACGTGCCCTTGAGCTGGCTCCCGGCAGCGAGCAAGATCTGAGATTCAAGGATAATGCCTCGATCCCGGCCTGGGCCATGGGAGTGGTCGCGGCTGCGGCGAGAGAAGGGCTGGTCAGGGGCTACCCGCAGCCGGACGGCACGGTTACCTTTGAACCCGGCCGGCCGGTTTTCCGGGCCGAGATGGCCGCCCTGGTGGTGAGGATACTGGAGAAGAAGGTAGGCCCTGTTGCGCCTGCCGAGCTGAAGTTTGCCGACGCGGGCAGTATCCCGGATTGGGCGAGGTCGAGCGTGGGAGCCGCGGTAGCTAAGGGCATTGTCGAGGGCTATACCGACAACACGTTCCGGCCCGATAAGCGTGTAACGCGTGCGGAAGCCGCGGCGATGATTCTCCGGATGCTGGAGGCGATCGGAAGCAAATAGACAGCGGACGGCGCGGGGCAGTTCAATGTCCCGCGCATTTTTGGGTGGTAGATAGCAGGGTTTCGTATGTTGGCCGGGGCGCCCTCGCTCCGCGAGAGGCACCCCGGCTTTGCGTGTAAAGCAGGCCGGGTTCGGGTATACAAAAGGGGTGTAAGGTTGCCTGATGGAGCCGGAGCAGGTACAAGTAGTATCAGGACTTTTCAGGGGTGCCATATATTTTTTATCGGCCGTGGGTATGGGAATTTGCTTTTACCGCAGGCGCGGCTGGAAAGGTTACGGCCCGGAGAAATTGCTGCTTTTGGGACTATTAACTATGGGCACAGGAACTTTTCTGAGCGCGTACTGGGCCAGACTGGGTCTTCCGGAAAGCTGGAGCAAGATACTGGGTGACCTGGTGCTGGTGAACGCCGGCACGGCAGTGACTATACTGGCCATGTGCCTCCTGACGATAAAATTCCACCTGGTAGCCCTGGTACTCAAGAGAGAAGCAGAGACCGACCCCCTAACAGGCCTTTACAACCGCAGGACCTTTTTCCTGGAACTGGACCGCAGGTTAAGAAGGGGGGGCGGTTTTGCGGTGGCCATACTGGACGTGGATAACATGAAGCTGATAAACGACACTCTGGGTCACCAGGTGGGGGACGAGGTTTTGAAGGCGGCTGGGAGGGCAATAAGGAGGAGCACGCGGGAAGAGGACATAGCTGCCCGGTACGGGGGAGACGAGTTTGCGATCTTGTTTGCCAGCCGGGGCCCGCGAGTAGAAAAGTTCAAGGCCAGGCTAAAAGAGAACCTGATGGCGGAGCTGCCTTATACTGGGGATATTGAGGTTGGCCTTTCTGCGGGGGTAGCCTACTGTCCCGAGGACGGTGGGGACGCCCACTTCCTCCTCTCCGCTGCTGACGCGCGCATGTATGCCGAGAAAAAAGCAAAGAACAACCGCGGGGCAAATAGGTTACTAAAGCCATACCGAGGATAGCTAACAGGAGCTGTCGATCCATGGTTCTACAGCCACCCCTATAGTGGCCGCCAAACCAGCCGCTAATATAATATTCCAGTTACCGGGTAGGAGCAAGGCAATAGCTACCGATAAAGCTCCTGCCATCCCTGCTACTAGCAGGGTCTTTTTATTTTTAAAGGGAAGGCAGCGCCCAAGAAAAATGGGAGACGAGATGCAAGGTAAAATGATAAAAAAGACTCAAGACTCGCCGTTGCCGGAAACAAGCCATTGCTGCTCTTGGTGCAAAGAGAGGAGTCGCCTTCCCCTGGTGAATATTTACCAGCTGCCTTACGCAAGATAAAATGAACGAGAAACCCGGAAAACCTGGAAAACCTTAATGGCAGGGGGGCCTTTTCCATTGCCTCGAAAGCCTCAAAAATTCTGGCGGTATTTGCGCAAAGGGCAGAAGGGGAAGTCTACCCAAAGCAGAGACCAGCTAGCCTCTCCACTGGTGCATGAGGGCCAAGCTACAGACGCTTCCTTTGAAGACAGTTTGGAAGCTAATATGGAAATATTTCTGGCCGTTTTTGTCGATTGCCAGGATGTCGTCTACCGCCGGATGAAGATAGGTGGCCAGGAGGGGAGGCCAGCAGTGCTAATTTACGTAGACGGGCTGGTGGATAACGAAATTGTTGATACTCAAATTGTCAAATCCCTCCTTCTGGAAGCTCCGTTAGCCACTTCGGTATTTAACTCAGCCAGGGAGCTATTCCATAAAATACGGGATTCCTTAGTGACTGTAGCCAATGTACGGGAGATAGCAGACTTTCGCGAAGCGGCCCTTTGTATTATGAGCGGTTTTGCGGTGTTCCTCCTGGATGGCGTGAATAAGGCCCTGGCCCTGGAAGTTTGCGGCTGGGAACACCGGGGGGTGGAGGAACCTCCCGCTGAGGCTCTCATCCGGGGCTCGCGAGAAGGATTTTCGGAATGTTTTCGTACCAATACTACGTTATTGAGGCGGCGTATCCGAGATCCCCAGCTCAAACTCAAGACGTACTTCCTGGGCCGGCGGAGCCGGACTACGGTAGGGGTCATGTACTTGGCGGGTGTGGCTAACCCCGAGCTGGTGGCGGAGGTGGAACGGCGCCTTGGTGGAATCGATATCGATGGTATATTGGAAAGCGGATTTATTGAACAAATAATAGAGGATCGGTGGTACTCTCCTTTCTCCCAAATCCAGAACACCGAGAGGCCCGACGAGGCGGCAGCGGCTTTACTTGAGGGCCGAGTCGTCATCCTAACCGATAATACCCCCTTTGCGCTGCTTATCCCGGCTACTTTTAATTCCCTTATGCATAGTCCGGAGGATTTTTACCACCGGTGGTTTATTACCTTTTTAATCCGCACCCTGCGCTTCCTGGGGTCCGCCCTGGCTTTGATCCTGCCTTCCATGTATATCGCCATGGTTTCTTTTACCCCGGAAATGATACCTACTTCGCTAGCCATTTCCATCGGGGCCGGCCGGGAGGGATTGCCTTTCCCTACTATAGTTGAGGCGTTTATCATGGAAACCACTTTAGAATTGCTCCGGGAAGCTGGTATCCGGTTGCCCAGCCCTTTAGGCCAGACCCTGGGGGTGGTGGGGGCTATTATCCTAGGACAGGCAGCAGTGCAAGCAGGTATTGTGAGCTCGGCCATGGTCATTGTGGTATCGCTCACTGCTATAGCGGGCTTCGTTATTCCCAGTTATGATGCGGCTATTGCGCTGCGGATTTTACGCTTTTTCCTCATGATAATGGCTGCTATTTTCGGGCTTTATGGCATTATCTTAGGTTTGATGTTAATTCTTACCCATCTCGTATCCCTCAAAAGCTTTGGAGTACCTTATCTTAAGCCCTGGGCACCGTGGACAGTACGGGAGCTTAAGGATAGCATTTACCGCGCCCCCCTTTTCAAACACCATTTACGGCCTGCCTATCTTAAACCCTTAGAGGATAAACGGATGCGCAATAAGGGGAGGAAAGGATGAGGTTGTTAGCGTTAGTGCTAATCGCCTTAATATTGGCCGGGTGCTGGGATAATCTGGACATAGAACGGCGTGCCCTGGTGCTGGGAACCTTTGTCGATCTGGCGCCAGTTAAGGCCGGGCAGGGAGGTGAGGATCAGTTTGAGCTAACTATGGAGATGCCCATCTTACGCCGGATGGCTGCCCGAGCTGGAGGCGGTGGCGGGGGAGGAGGCGAAGGACAAGAAGAGACGCTGCCCACCTGGCGCCTGACAGTTACCGGGTCCACCTTTGCGGAAGCGATGCGCAAGGCGGCTACCCGGTCGGAGCGCCAGCTCTTTTTTGGTCACCAGAAGGTGTTATTGATCGGCCAAGAACTGGCCCGGCGGGGAAGCCTGGTGGAGGTCTTGGATTTCTGGGCTCGAAGCCGTGAAAGTTACTTGGCCATTACCGTATTTTTAGCTGAAGGGCGGGCCGGAGAGATCTTCGCGGCACGGCCTAAATTTGCCCGTAGTGTGAGCATGTTTTTGCAGGAGCAGTCCGAGCGCCAGATCAGAACTTCCCGCTTTGTTAGATATAACTTGTCCGAGGTGTTGGCTGCCCTATATGGGGGCAGGGATATTCTATTATCCAGGGTAACTGTGGTACCCGGACAAGAACCCCTGGAATTGCAAGTAAGCGGCACGGGGGTGATTAGAGAAGGGAAGCTAGTGGGCTGGCTCACCCCGGAAGAGACCCAGGCTGCCCACTGGGTCACCGGGGAAGTCAGAGGTGGAGAGATTATACCTTTACCCGTACCAGAGTTAAAGCGGGTTTTTAGCCTGGAGCTTTGCCGGGTAGAAAATAAGGTGAAGTCTCAGGTAATAGGGGACAGGCCCACCTTTACTGTTAATTTAAATATAACGGCTGATATTATAGAAAAAATAGGCAGCCCGGAACCGCTGTCAGCCCTAATCTTGCGCCAGATTGAAGGAAGGGCTAATGAATTAATAAAACACCGCATCGAGTCCGTAATTGGGAAGTTGCAGCGGCAGTACCAGGCGGATGTCTTGGGCTTCGGGAAGAAGATAGAAGAAAACAATCCTCGGTGGTGGGAAGCGGTTAAAGGGAATTGGCGTTCGATTTATACCCAGGCCCCCGTGACCGTTGAGGTGAAAGTGAGTATAAGGCGAACAGGCATGGTGAGCTAGAATGTCGACTAAAGAGAGGATAGGGGCGGCCGAGGCTTTCTTCTTAACCATAGCCGCCATGATTGAAGTAGGCACTTTAATGGGGGCTAAGGATATTGTGGATAAGGTGGGGGTGGATGCCTGGCTAGTCTCGCCCCTGGAAACCCTTACTAGCCTAGGGGCCATTTACCTTATTACGCGGCTGGCCATGAAATTTCCCCACCTGGACCTGGTGGGTTACAGCCGTTTAATTGTAGGTAAGTGGTTGGCCTGGGCTGTGGCTTTGGTGGTGTTGGTTTATTGGGTTAGCTTAGCTTCCAGGGTTGGGCGGATAACCGTGGATGTTATTAAAAGCTCAATATTACCCCGTACCCCGATGGAGGTAGTACTGCTTTCGTTTTTACTGGCGGCGGCCTACCTGGCTAAACAGGGCTTGGAGCCACTAGCCCGGGCTTGCATTATCATTGTTATCGTTACTTTACCGCTCACCTTGCTCCTGTTCCTCCTGGTGGTACCCCGAGTCCGCCTAGACAATTTTTTACCTTTTTTACCGCAAGGTCCCTCGCCGGTGGTAAAACTGGCCTTGTGGCGCATCAGCAATGCGGAAGAGATGAGCTTATTTTTAATCCTAGTTCCTTTTTTACAGAAACCCAAGGAAGCCTGGCGAGCAGCTAGTTATGGTTATCTGGTCGTTATGGTAGTGGTGATTACGGTTTTGACCACCTGCCAAGGGGTCTTGGGCGTGGATAAGCTAAAGTATACTTTAGTTCCCGGGCTGGCTGTTACCCAGCTGGCGGAGTTCGCCGGCACCTTCATCGAGCGCATAAGTCTGGTTTTTGTTTCTTTGTGGATTATTTTAGTTTTTCCCACAGTCTCCGCCCTGCTCTGGGCTACTTCTTACTTGCTGGGGCGCCTTTTTAAATTGAAGGATTACAGGATGCTAGCCTTTTATCAGTTGCCTTTAGTTTACTATTTAGCTAATCATCCTAAGGATGTGTTCCAAGTTAAAAGCTTCTTTTTCTTTCTCCAGCCTCTGGGCCTGGTGGTCCTCGTGGGGATACCCGTTTTGCTCTACTTTATTGCTCTTTTACGCTTCAGAGGCCGAGGCGAGCCTTGAGCTGGCTGGCCTGATTACGGCTGACAGGGACTTCGCTTTGTTGTTTATCGGAGAGTATTAAAGTATAAGTACCATTGAAAAATGGGACTATCTCTTTTACCTTAGTAAGATTAACGATATAACAGCGGTGAGTGCGAAAAAAGATTTTAGGGTCCAGGCGCGTTAATAGCTCTTTTAAGGTAAAGCGGGTGGAATAATGTTCGGCAAAGGTCTTTAAATATACGCTATCGTCCTGGGTATAAGCATAATACAGATCATTTTGATCCAGGAGCAGGGTTTTACCGTCTTTTTCCACCGGAATGCGGTTAAGACGAGCATCAGTTGATTCCGCGCGCGAGGGTTCTTCCGTCTTTAACTGGCGTGGGCTCTGCCCCTGCTCCAGGAACTTACGAACCTTTTCCACGGCCTGTCGCAGGCGGCGGGGTTCAAAGGGTTTTAAAATATAGTCCACGGCGTTGACTTCAAAGGCCTGGAGGGCATACTCTTCGTAGGCAGTGACAAAGATGATCAGGGGCGGATTGGGCCGCTCCTGGATGGCACGGGAAAGCTCCAGCCCGTTCATCCCCGGCATATTAATATCGAGGAAAATAACTGTATAGTCCAGGGCGCTGATAAGGCTTAAAGCTTCTTTAGCATTGGTGGCTTCGCCCACAATTTCGACATCTTTAAATTCTTGCAGCATATACCTAAGCTCCTGCCGGGCGGGATATTCGTCATCTACTATTAAGGCTTTTATTTTCATTTTGTACCTCACCTCCTTAGTTTGAACCTACTGCCCGGCTTCGGGGAAGAGCAGCATCTACGTTCTCTTCGATAACTTTAGGAAATTGTATTACTGGAACGCGCAGGTGGACTTCAGTACCTTTATTCACCTCGCTTTTGAGTTTTAGCCCGTATTCCGGACCGTAGAGGCTCTGGAAGCGCAGGTTAACATTGCTCAAGCCCACGCCGCTGCCCGAGCCACAACCCGGCTTCAACACATGGGGTAGCTTTTCGGGAGGAATGCCGATCCCGTCATCGCTAACAATAATATGGAGCTCACCGTCCCGCAAGCGAGCGCTAATACGCACCACCCCTGGCCCCTCTTTAGGCATGAGGCCATGGTTAACGGCATTTTCCACCAGCGGTTGTAGACTGAGGACCGGGAGGTGGTAGTCAAGAAGTTCTACTGGTACATCCTGTACGTACCGGAATTTCTTCCCGAAACGGGCCTTTTCCAGGGTAAGGTAGTTGCGGACATAAGCTAGTTCTTCCCTCAAAGTAGTAAAACTGCTGCGGCGGTTAAGAGTCTGGCGGAAAAGCCCGGCCAGGCGCAACAACAATCGCCGGGCACGTTCGGGATTAGTACGAATAAAGCTAATGATAGTATTTAGAGTATTAAAGAAGAAGTGAGGGTTGATCTGAGCATTTAAAGCTTCCAGCCGCGCTTCTACCAGCAATTCCCGCTGGCGGTCCAGTTCGGCCAGTTCTATCTGAAGGCTTAAAAGTTCAGCCAGGCCAATGGCCAAACGAATTATATTAGGGGGTAACATCCCTTCCTGGGTCTGATAGAGTTTTAAGGCTCCGACAATTTCGCCCCGGCATTTCAGAGGCACGATAACAGCAGCAGCCAAAGGACATTCACAATAGTGATAACGTGGACAATTAAGACCCCGGGTGGTATGCACTACTTTATACCGGCCGGTAGCCAGGACCTCTTTAGTCGCTTCCGTCAAGATCCGCTCCCCCGGCGGGTGCTTTTCACAGCCGACACCCAGGAAGGCGAGCACCCGCTCCCGGTCGGTAATGGCTACAGCACCTACTTCAGCAATGTTTCGGATTATTTCCGCGGTTTTGGCAGCCGTAGCTTCATTTAAACCTCGCCGCAAGTAGGGCAAGGTCTGATGGGCGATTTGCAGAGTGGGGTCTACCGGGGTTTCCGGCACTTGGGCTTCTTCTTCCTCCATTGTTACTTGACAGGGGGAAATAAGATAGCGCAACAGGATGACCAGGGCAACTCCATTTATAACGGCAAAAAGAGGAGCCGCGAGAACCAGGGACGCTTTAAGCAAGAGGCTGGCCCCCAGGGTTTCAATTATGGTTAAAGCTAAAGCCCCACCGATAAACACTATCGGAGGCATAAATATCACTCCAGTATATATAAAAAATTACGAAAACATTATCTATCTCTCTGTAATTCTATGCTACACTGCTCGCCTTTTCCTGTCAATAAATAAAAGAAGCCCTGCTACAAGTGGCAGGGCGGGTAAGCGTGGTATGGAATTAAGCTTCTTCGACGTACGCCTTCCGCAGGTGTTCTACCGTCCCCGGATCGGCCAGAGTAGAAACATCCCCTAAAGCGCGCCCCTCGGCTATGTCCTTCAAGAGGCGGCGCATGATCTTGCCGCTTCGGGTCTTAGGCAATTCTGCGGTGAAGAAGATTTCTTCTGGTCGAGCTATGGCACCGATGATTTTGACTACGTGGTCTTTGAGTTCTTGGGCCAGTTCCGGGGAAGGAGTTATCCCTTCTTTGACGGTGACAAAGGCTACTATGGCCTGACCCTTGATGGGATGGGAGCGGCTTATCACAGCGGCTTCGGCCACCGCCTGGTGATCCACCAGGGCGCTTTCCACCTCCATTGTGCCTAGGCGATGCCCGGATACGTTGATAACATCGTCTACCCGGCCCAAAATCCAGAAATAGCCATCGGCATCCTTACGGGCTCCATCGCCGGTAAAATAGCAGCCCGGAATGCGCGACCAGTACTGCTTCACATAGCGCTCCGGATCACCATAAATGGTGCGCATCATGGCCGGCCACGGTTTTTTGATCACCAGGTAGCCGCCCTTACCTGGCGCTACGGGATTGCCTTTATCGTCCACTACATCGGCTTCAATGCCCGGGAAGGGCCGGGTAGCCGAACCCGGCTTTAAGGGCGTTTGGCCGGGGAGGGGGCTGATGAGGATCATGCCTGTTTCTGTTTGCCACCAGGTGTCCACGATAGGACAACGGCGGTGGCCGATATGGGTGTAATACCACATCCAGGCTTCCGGGTTAATGGGTTCGCCTACAGTACCTAGAAGCCGTAAGGATGAGAGGTCATGACGGGCGGGGTGGCTCACGCCCCAGCGCATGAAAGAACGGATCGCTGTAGGTGCAGTATAGAAAATGGTAACTCCGAACTTTTCTATAATTTGCCAGTAACGATCCGGTCGCGGATAGTCAGGAGCGCCTTCATAGATGAGGACAGTAGCACCATTGGCCAGGGGCCCGTAAACTACATAACTGTGGCCGGTAATCCAGCCGATGTCCGCCGTACACCAGTAGACATCCTCGTCCTTTAAGTCAAAAACATAGCGTGCTGTGGTGGTTACCCCTACCAGATACCCACCTGTGGTATGCACCACCCCCTTGGGCTTGCCAGTAGTACCGCTGGTATGCAAGATGAAGAGAAGATCTTCGGCCTCCATATGTTCCGGTTCTACGTAGAGGGGAGCAGTGGCCATGAGTTCGTGCCACCATAAATCGCGGCCTGGCTGCATATTTATATTATGGCCCGTGCGCTTGGCTACAATAACCTTTTCAATACTGGGCGCTGCCTGTAGGGCCATATCAGCGTTCTCCTTCAGGGGTATTATTTGGCCGCGGCGGAAACCGCCGTCAGCAGTTATGAGGATACGGGAGCCTATGTCATTAATGCGCTCCTGTAAGGCATGGGCGCTGAAACCGGCAAAGACCACATTATGCACTGCACCGATGCGGGTACAGGCCAGCATGGCAATGGGCAGCTCAGGGATCATAGGTAGATATAAAGTTACGCGATCGCCTCGTCTTACCCCTAGAGAGCGCAAGACGGCAGCAAATTTATTAACTTCGCGGTACAGGTCCCTATAAGTCAGGGTACAGAAATCTCCTGGTTCACCTTCCCATAGCAGTGCTGCTTTATTGCGCCGCCAGGAATGGAGGTGACGGTCCAGGCAATTATAGGAAACATTGAGGGTGCCGCCGCTAAACCACCAGGCCCGGGGGTACTCCCATTCCAATACCTTATCCCAGGGTTTAAACCAGTGGAGGTAGGAAGCCGCTTTGGCCCAGAATTCTTCTGGATCATTGATTTTAAATAAATCGGCATTATAAGTATTGGCCTGTCTGGCAAATTCCTCTGAGGGAGAAAATATGCGGTTTTCTTGCAAAAGTGCATCTAGAGTTTTGCTTTCCTGGCTCATGGGAGTCCTCCTTTCCAGTTTGCAAGCACTACAGAATTATGTTTAATATATGGTTTTATTGTTAATTTTGCCAAGAATGACATAAATAATAGTTTACAGCTAGCTCTTTAACCCATCAGCTTTATTTGGTGGTTATAATAGCAAGTTGCTTCAAGAAAGAAAAGTTTTTGTCCGTTAAAAGTAGTTATTAAAGGCTCTAAAGGCATTTTTTCCTGGCCAGTGGTAAGCAGCAGGTATTCGACTTTTTTTGCCGAAAAAATAAGGGGGAACGAATAGGGACTAGAGGGATTGAGGTATAATGGAAATCAATGGCAGGGATGACAGGCCGTAGGGGGAAATATAGGTGTCCAGAATAGGCGTAGATATAATTGAGATTGATCGTATAGAAAAGGCAGTAAGGCGGCATCCGCGCTTTTTGCAAAAGGTTTTTACTCCGCAGGAAGAGGCTTACTGCCGGAAGAAAAGGCGGCCGGGAGCTTCCCTGGCGGCACGCTGGGCGGCCAAGGAAGCTGTATTTAAAGTTTTGGGCTGCGGGTGGGGAGCTTTAAGCTGGCGGGACGTGGAGATCGTGACTTATGGCCATGACCGTCCTCAAGTTGTACTTCATGGCCGGGCTGCGGATTTAGCCCGGCAACAAGGGCTTTCCCATATACAGGTGAGCCTTTCCCACAGCCGCGATTATGCCCTGGCTGTAGCGGTGGGGATAGCGGGCAGGAGGTGACAGAATGTGTACGTGGTAACGGCAGCCGAGATGGGAGAAATTGATCGCCTGGCCAGCCGGGAGTATTTTATCCCCAGTATTGTATTAATGGAAAACGCAGGGCTGCGAGTGGTAGAGTCCATCCGTCGTTATTTCGGTGGCACAGCCCGGGGGAAAAGGGTGTTAATTTTTGCCGGTAAGGGAAACAATGGCGGAGACGGCCTGGTAGTAGCCCGGCACCTTCATAATGAAGGTGCAGAAGTTAAAGTATTTTTGCTGGCTCGCCCTGAGGATCTCAGGGGAGATCCCCGCACCAACCTGGAGATATACCAGAAAATGGGTGGTAAGGTTTTCCCCCTCCTGGAACACAACCATCTGCAGAGGGCCGATATCGCTCTCCTTTATGCCGACCTGGTAGTCGATGCTATTTTTGGTACAGGTTTTAAAGGAGCAGCTCTAGGCATAGGAGGAGAAGTAATAGACCTGATAAATAAAGCGGGGAAACCGGTGGTGGCCGTGGACCTGCCCTCAGGGTTAGAAGCCGATACCGGCCGGTTCCACGGTCCCTGCATCCGGGCTACCTGGACGGTTACTTTTGCTTTGCCCAAATTGGGCCTGGTCCTGGAACCTGGGGCCAGCGTGACCGGCAGGCTAGAAGTAGCCGATATCGGTATCCCCCGGCAGTTGATCGAAAGCCGCGGTTTAAAAGTGCACCTGGTGAACGCCGAGTGGTGCCGCCTTTACCTAAAACCCAGGGAGGCTACTGCCCATAAAGGGACTTTTGGTCACGTCTTGGTCGTGGGCGGTTCCAGGGGCATGACGGGCGCTGTAGCCCTAGCGGCCATGGGGGCTATGCGGGCAGGAGCCGGGTTAGTGACAGCTGCCGTGCCTAAGAGCGTTCAGAACATCCTGGCAGCTCAAGCTAAAGAAATTATGACCCACGGCTTGCCGGAGACGGCGGGCGGAACCCTTAGCCGGGAAGCTCTCCCTCTTATCGTGGGGCTTTTGGGAAAATGCCAGGTTCTGGCCATTGGTCCGGGTTTATCCCGCGATCCCTCCACCACCCTCCTGGTACGGGAATTACTCCCCCAGGTGCGCTGTCCGGTAGTTATTGATGCCGATGCTTTAAATGCCCTGGCCGAGGAGCCGGAATGGCTTTACGAGCCCAATAAAGTTGAGGTCGTATTGACACCCCATCCGGGAGAAATGGCCCGCTTGAAAGGGACCACGGCGGCCAAGATACAAGAGAACCGGCTGGCAACGGCCACCGAGGCAGCCCGGGAATGGCAAGTTGTGGTTTTGCTTAAGGGTGCGCGGACGGTCATCGCCTGCCCTACCGGAGAAGTCTATATCAACCCCACCGGCAACCCGGGCATGGCTACCGGCGGCAGTGGCGATGTGTTAACCGGCATAGTAGCCGGGTTGGTGGCTCAAGGGTTGCCCCCCGCCGTAGCTGCTGCTTTAGGAGCTTATCTTCACGGGGCGGCTGGGGATTACGCTATGCTAGTTCAAGGCCAGCGCGGCCTGGTGGCTGGCGACTTGCTTGCCTTTTTACCCCGCGTCTTACGCAAACTAGAGCGCGGAAAATAGAGGAGGTACTAAAACAATGTCGAGGCCGGTGTGGGCCGAAGTTGATCTCAGAGCTATAGCCCATAATACGCAGCAGCTAAAAAAGCTCCTGGCTCCCCGGACAGAACTTATGGCTATAGTTAAAGCCAATGCTTATGGGCATGGAGCAGTACCGGTGGCCAGGACTGCCCTGGCCAACGGAGCTTCTTGGCTAGGAGTAGCTACTCTGGAAGAAGCTTTAGAGCTGCGTCAGAATGGCATAACGTCTCCTATCCTTATTTTAGGGTATTTATCCCCAGAGGATGCCCGGGCGGTAATAGAGGCTGACATCTCCCAAACCATTTTTGCTCTGGAACAGGCCCGGGCCTTGTCTCAAGCTGCCCAAACTTTGGGCCGCCAAGCCCGGTTGCACCTGAAAATAGATACGGGTATGGGACGCCTGGGGTTTTTACCCCAGGAGGCGATAGCCGCAGCGCGAGCTATAGCAGAGCTGCCCGCCGTTACCCTGGAAGGGATCTTTACCCATTTTGCCAACGCCGATGCCAGGGATAAAACTTATACCTGGCAGCAGCTTCAGATCTTTAACCGGGTACTTGCTGACTTGGAACGGGAAGGGATACGGATTCCCTGGAAACATGCGGCCAACAGTGGAGCGCTCATTGACTTACCGGCTACCCATTTCAACCTGGCACGGGCCGGTATCAGCCTTTACGGCCATTATCCCTCGGAAGAAGTGGACAAGGGGAAATTATCTTTACTGCCAGCCATGGCCTTTAAGACTCGGGTGATCTTGGTAAAGGAAGTACCGGCTGGTAGCTATATTAGCTATGGGTGTACCTTTTGTACTGATAGGCCCACTAAGGTGGCCACTTTACCGGTAGGTTATGCCGACGGCTTTTCTCGCCTCTTATCCAACCGGGCGGAAGTTTTAGTTCGGGGGCGGCGAGCTCCTGTTATAGGACGAGTTTGTATGGATTATTGCATGATAGATGTTACTGCTATACCAGAGGTGGAGGTGGGTGATGAAGTGGTCCTTTTTGGCCGGCAGGGAGAAGCTTGTCTTCCTGTGGAGGAAGTAGCCGGCTGGCTAGGAACTATTAATTATGAAGTTTTATGCATGATTTCCCACCGGGTGCGTCGTCTGTATTTGTCGGATTAATAAACTTGCTTTGGCAGAAGCTTACTGCTATAATTGATTATAGCTTGTTGTCTATACTCGCGGGAGGTGCCTTCCTTGCCTGGCATCAAACGGATTATGATAAGCTTACCAGAAAACCTTCTGGCCGAGGTTGATGGATTAGCCACCCTGGAAAAACGCAATCGGAGCGAATTTATTCGCGAAGCCATGAAGCTATATATAGCCGAACGTAAACGCCGCGTTATACGTGAACAGATGAAGCGCGGTTACCAAGAAATGGCCCAAATTAATTTGTCCCTAGCTACGGAAAACTATGAAGTAGAGGAGGAAGTTCAAAACTACTACGATAGCAAACTGGCGGAGTGTAAATAAGATGCTGGTCCGACGTGGAGATATTTTCTATGCACAATTGAATCCGGTGGTAGGCTCAGAGCAAGGAGGTACCAGGCCGGTGCTCATTATCCAGAATGACATCGGCAATCAGTACAGTCCGACGACCATTGTGGCGGCCATTACCTCGCAAATTAACAAGGCTAAATTACCCACTCATGTGGAGATAAGCGCCGCCAAAAGCGGTTTGGAGCGGGATTCTGTTATTTTGACCGAGCAAATCCGTACTATCGATAAGAGCCGCTTAGGGCAAAAGGTGGCCTTCCTGGATGAGGAGATTATGGAAAAGGTTAACCGGGCCCTGGAGATCAGCCTGGGCTTGACAGAAATATGAGGTTTACTTAAGGAGAGAGTCTACCTGCGTAGCGGGTAGGCTTTTTACTTTTTAAAGCGCCACGCCGGGGATAGATGTAAAAAGGGGAGGAGCAAAATGGCGCCGGTCATTGGGGTGACCTGCGACGGAGACCTGGAGGGCCGCAAGTTCTTTTTGAATCGAGCCTATCTAGAGGCCGTACGCGATGCTGGGGGGATACCTATAGTGCTACCTCCCGGGCCACAAGAATCCGTGGACAAGTATCTGGAAGTAATTGATGGGCTCCTCTTGACCGGCGGCGGCGATGTAGATCCCGGCTTTTTCGGCCAAGAGCCGCGGGAAGGGCTGGGTCGGGTTCTTCTAGAAAGGGATGAGTTTGAGCTAAGCTTAACCAGGAAGGTTTTACAGGTGGGGAAACCTCTCCTGGCCCTTTGCCGGGGCATGCAGGTTTTAAATGTAGCTGCTGGGGGCACGCTTTATCAGGACATAAGGCAAGAATTGCCAGGCTGCTGGCAGCACAGCCAGAGGAAGCCCCGCTTTTGCCCTCACCACACTGTAGAAACGGTGCCGGGGACACTGATGGCCAAACTTCTGGGGCCCAAGGCTCGCGTTAACAGTATGCACCATCAGGCTGTTAGAGCCGTGGGGCAGGGCTTAAAGGTTAGCGCCCGGGCCGGTGACGGCATTATTGAAGCTCTGGAGGGTACAGGTAAATCCTTTGTCATAGGAGTACAGTGGCACCCCGAGGAATTAATAAAATTTTATCCGGAGCAACGACAACTTTTTCAAAGTTTTATAGTTGCAGCAGATATTTCCACTTGATGCAGGAATTTGGAAGGTGAAGTCGAATGGTATATAACTAAAGGCGAGCTGAAATCGGTGGGAGAGGTGAAAGATGGATAAACCACCTAAGGTACTGGTGGTGGACGATGAAGCAGGGGTGCGGTTACTGCTAGAGCTGGTCTTCAGCGAAGAAGGATACCGGGTAGAATTAGCCACCAACGGATTACAGGCCCTGCAGAAGGTGAGGTCTTTTCAGCCGGATGTAGTGATCATGGATGTTAAAATGCCGGTTATGGATGGACTGGAAGCTTTACCCCGGATTAAAGCTTTGTCGCCCCAGACCAAAGTAATTATTATCACAGCTTATCTGGAGGCTGCTAATGTAAAACAGGTCTGGGAACGCGGGGCCAGCGGCTTTCTTTTCAAACCTTTTGACCTAGAAGATATCAAAGGCGAAGTGCACCGGGTGCTCAAAGAAAAAACCCAGGCTTATGGTGCTTAAGGAGCGGGAAAAACTCATGCAATATGATGTCTATGTAGTTACTTCTTCTGAATTATCCCGCGGAAGGAGTACGATAGAAGTAGTACGCCAAGCGTTGGCCGGCGGAGCCACGGTCATCCAACTGCGGGAAAAGAATTGGTCTGCCCGGGATCTCGTAGAATTAGGACTGGAGATCAGGAGGCTCACACGGGAGGCCGGAGCGGGCTTTATTGTCAACGATCGCCTGGATGTAGCTTTGGCGGTAGACGCTGATGGTGTGCATTTAGGGCAGGAAGATCTGCCAGCCCAGGTAGCCCGTCGGCTCCTGGGCGAGGGAAAAATCTTAGGGGTTTCCGTAGGTACTGTGGCCGAGGCGCAAGAGGCTGTAGCTGCCGGAGCGGATTATCTGGGGGTGGGGCCGATTTTTGCCACAGGCAGCAAGGCTGACGCCGGCGAGCCGGTAGGGGTGGAGTTGATAAGGGCGATAAGAAAGATAGTATCCATCCCCTTAGTAGCCATTGGAGGAATCAACCGGAGCAATGCTGCCGAGGTAATAGCCGCCGGCGCTGACGGCGTAGCCGTTATTTCGGCAGTGGTGAGCGCTGATGATATTCGCGCGGCGGCCGCAGAGTTGTTGGCTGTAGTACGGGCAGCAAAAAAAGCCTATACTGGCAGGTAAGGAACAAGGCATTCAGCGCCCGGCCTGCTCGGTCGCGGGCGCTTTTCCCTTTTCTTAAGATGGAGGTTTTGCCATGGATTGGGAAGAACTAAAACGCCGGGTTTTATCCTGCCAGGCTTGTGGTTTGCGGCGTAGGGCTAAAAATGCAGTATTGGGCGAGGGCCTAATTAATGCGGACCTCATGCTGGTAGGAGAAGCGCCAGGGGCTAGGGAAGATGAATTGGGGCGCCCTTTTGTGGGAGCTGCTGGTGAGCTTCTTAACCGTATTTTAAAGGCTGCCGGTTTCCGGCGGGAGGAAATATATATTACTAATGTAGTTAAATGTCGCCCGCCGGGGAATCGAGTTCCCACCCCGGCAGAAGTTAAGGCCTGCCAAGTTTACTTAGAGGCCCAGATAAGGCTTATCCAGCCCAAAATTATAGTGTGCTTAGGGGCTGTGGCTACCCAAACTCTAATTGCCCCCGGAGCTAGCATCACCCGTCTGCGCGGCCAGTGGATTGAAAAGGACGGTATACGTTATATGCCGACTTTTCACCCGGCGGCTTTGCTGCGGGATGAAGGTAAAAAAAGACCGGTTTGGGAGGATTTTAAAAAGATCCGCGATCTTTATCGGGAACTGCGCACAGAGCAGCTATCTATGGATTTTGGGTGTATGTAGGCGGATTATAATTTTCGTTTGTAATCGCAGGGAGCTGGTAATACTACAGCCAGGGAAAATTTTGGAGTGCTGGTGTATAAAGGTGGAGGTATTTTTAAAGGATCCAGAAGCTACCCGCGCTTTAGGAAGAGCGCTGGGAAAGTTTGTACGACCCGGAGACATTATAATACTTTCAGGCGAGCTAGGGGCAGGTAAAACCACCTTGGTCCAGGGCCTGGCCCAGGGTTTAGGGGTTAAAGGCTTAGTTACCAGCCCCAGTTTTACTTTGATTCAGGAGTATCGGGGTTATTATCCCCTGTATCATATCGATCTTTACCGCTTAGAGGACCTTGAGGAAGTATGGGCTCTGGGCCTGGAAGAATACCTTTTTGGAACGGGCATAACGGTAGTGGAATGGGGCGAGAGGCTAGCACCTTTTGTATCGGAGCGCCTGGAGATTTTCCTTGAGCAGGATTCCGGCGAAGGCCGGCGGGCCCGGCTAGCCCCTTATGGCGGTCGTTATCGAGACCTTTTAAAAGAGTTAGCCAAGGAGTTATCTTTACTTAT
Source organism: Thermanaeromonas sp. DSM 22490 (assembly GCF_056378755.1). Classification (NCBI taxonomy): domain Bacteria; kingdom Bacillati; phylum Bacillota; class Clostridia; order Neomoorellales; family Neomoorellaceae; genus Thermanaeromonas; species Thermanaeromonas sp. DSM 22490. The sequence goes on along the minus strand of NZ_JBJHHE010000026.1, from coordinate 4,888 downwards.
GGGGAGTTGAATATTTTGCTGGTCCTGGGTATCGAGACTTCCACCGCTGTAGTCAGCGTGGCTTTGGTAGATGTGCAGAAGTTATTGGCAGAAATATGCTTAAACAGCAAACAATACCATTCCCGCCGTCTACTGCCGGTGATATCAACTTTGTTGGGAGAAGCAGGTGTAAAGTTTAACGATCTGGCAGGAATAGCAGTAGCCCTGGGCCCGGGCTCCTTTACAGGTTTGCGTATTGGATTGGCTACGGCTAAAGGGCTGGCTCACGCTAGTGGTAAGCCACTGGTAGCAATACCTACCCTGGATGGCCTGGCCCTAAATGCTGCCGGAGCACCCGGGTTGATCTGTCCGGTTCTGGTAGCCCGGCGTCAGGAAGTTTACACAGCACTCTATCGGTGGCAGGAGGGAGAATTATGTTGCCTGGCTTCTTATCAAGCCGTGGCACCGTCTTCTTGGGTTGCACAATTGGCCTCTTACGGCGAGCCGGTTTATTTTTTAGGCGATGCTGTAATGCCTTACAGAGATGTCTGGCAGGAATTGGGGGAAAGGGCCGTATTTTTGCCCCCCGAAAATATCTTGCCCCGGGCTGCCCATATAGCCAGGCTGGGGCAACAGCGTCTAAGCCGGGGCCAGGTGGACAATCTTTTCCAATTAAAGCCTCTATACCTGCGCCCGTCGGCAGCGGAGTTGAAAGCAAAGGTATAGAAGTGTCTGTCGTACCCATGACCAGCCAGCACCTGGATGAAGTGCTGGCCATCGAGCGGGCATCTTTCCCCACGCCATGGCCGCGATCTTCTTTTTTAAATGAACTATATACCAATGATTATGCTTACTATTATGTTTGCCTGTACGACGAAAGGGTCATCGGCTATGCCGGGATGTGGATAATTTTAGATGAAGCCCATATTACCAACATTGCCGTCCATCCCGATTTTCGGGGGCAGCGCTTGGGGGAACTTCTTTTAAAAACCCTTATGCGAGAAGCCGCAATCTTAGGCGCCGATCGCATGACCCTGGAGGTACGGGTTTCCAATATACCGGCCCAGCGCCTCTACGAAAGAATGGGCTTTGTCCGTGCAGGCATCAGGAAAGGCTACTATAACGATACCCAGGAGGATGCCATTATTATGTGGAAGCATCTCTACGAAAATGGAGGCGGCCATGAATAACATTATCCTGGCCATTGAAACCTCTTGTGATGAAACGTCGGCTGCCGTAGTAGTTAATGGGGTGGAAGTTCGCGCCAATATTATTGCCTCCCAAACTATCCATCGCTGTTTTGGCGGGGTAGTACCGGAGATAGCCTCGCGGCGCCACCTGGAGAATATTGCTCCGGTGGTGCAAGAAGCTCTAGAGGAGGCGAAAATATCTTTTGGGGATATAACGGCTGTAGCAGCCACCTACGGACCGGGTCTGGTGGGCGCTCTTTTAGTAGGGTTATCTTATGCCAAGAGCCTGGCCTATGTTTTGAAAAAGCCTTTCCTCGGCGTTCACCATCTGGTGGGCCATATTTATGCCGGTTTTTTGGAATACCCCGACCTGCCCCTGCCGGCCGTTTGCCTGGTTGTTTCCGGGGGACATACCAGCTTGCTTTACTTGGAAAGCCATGAGCGGCGGTACTTGTTGGGTGCCACACGGGACGATGCTGCCGGCGAAGCCTTTGATAAAGTAGCCCGCGCCTTGGGTCTGGGTTACCCCGGGGGGCCGGAGCTGGAGAAGCTGGCTGCTAAGGGGAATCCGGCGGCCATTCCTTTCCCCCGGGCGTGGCTGGAAGAGGGGAGTCTGGATTTTAGCTTCAGCGGTTTAAAAACAGCAGTGATGAATTATTTGCACCAAGCGCGGCAGGCAGGGCAGGAGATAAATTTAGCCGATGTGGCCGCCAGTTTCCAGCAGGCCGTGGTGGATGTTTTGGTTACCAAAACTATTCTGGCTGCCCAAAAGGAGAAAGGTAGTAGATCTATTTTAGCCGTAGGCGGGGTAGCCTCCAACAGGGCTTTACGCCGGGATTTAGCGGCAGCAGCTCGGGAAGTGGGATTACCTGTGTTCATCCCCCGGCCACTTTACTGCACTGATAATGCTGCCATGATCGGCTGCGCAGCTTATTATCAGTACTTGCGCGGGGGATTTTCGCCCCTGGACTTGGATGCTGTTCCCGATCTGCCCCTGGTACCTGCCTTGTAAATAGCTTAGGTCCTAAGGGACCTTTAGGACCTAAACGCCTATGTCCAAGGGGTAAGAAATGTGGATAATGTGTATAAAACTGTGGTTAACTAGAGGAATCAAGGGCAGGCTATGTGGAAAAAAATATGGTGTAAGGGTGATGGGTTTATTATAATAAATGTGGATAAATTACTCTAAACCTTGAGAATCAAGGCATTGGGACGTGGATAACTCTGTGGATAAGTGGCAACTGGTGGTACTCACTGCTGCCCGTTATAATATTTTGCCCCTAACCTCTACCTGCAACCTGCGCTGCGTATTTTGCAGCCACCAACAGAATCCCCCTGGAGTAGAGGTTGTCACCCTGGCACCGCTCACCCTGGACCAAATAGAGAACCTTTTGGATTATTTGGACGGCAAACGCAAAATCGTTATCGGTGAATCGGCCACCCGCCTGGTGGAAGGCGAACCTTTAACCCACCCCTGCTTTTCCACAATAATGCACAGGCTGCGCCGGCGTTTTCCCCAGACACCTGTGGAAATTACCACCAACGGCTTGCTCCTCGACCGGCAGAAAGTAGCGGCTCTCAAGGATTTAAAGCCGCTAGAGATGAACCTCTCTATCAATAGTGTGACACCAGCCGGGAGGCTTAAACTCTTAGGGACAAAGGGAACGATTCCGGTTTTAGAGGGGTTGGAAAACTTAACCCAAGCGGGGATACTCTGGCATGGCAGCGTAGTGGCCTATCCGACCCTGGTGGGGTGGGGAGATGTGCGGGCCACTATTCGCAGCCTGGCAGCTGCGGGTGCCGCCACTATCCGCGTTTTTCTTCCCGGCTTTACCCGTTTAGCTCCTCCTTCTTTGCGCTTTGATCCCGGGACATGGCGCCGGGAGTTGGGAGCCTTCCTGGAGGAGCTGCGCGAGGAGGTAGCCATACCTCTCTTGCTGGAGCCCCCTTTATTACAGGATCTGACGCCAGCAGTAGCCGGAGTGCTGGCCGGTTCCCCGGCAGAGGCAGCCGGCTTGAGGCGGGGGGATGTTATCCTTAGTGTAGATGGGAAGAACCCCCGCTCCAGGGTGGAAGCCTTTAACCTGATTTCTCGGTCCGGGCGGCGGAAGTTAAAGATAAAGCGTGGGGATAAGAGGGGCAACGGAAACCCGGAAGAGGAAGTAATTTTGGAGTTACTCCCCGGGCAAAAGAGTGGCCTGGTATTTGAATGGGATTGCGACCCGGAACTGTTAAACTTGGTACAGGCTGCTTGCCAGCGTTACCAGGCGCAGCGGGCCCTCCTTTTTACTTCTGAACTGGCCTTCGAAGTGTTAAAGCTCATGCTTAAACCCGTGTCGGCGGTGGTAGATGTGCAGCCAGTGCGCAACCGCTTCTTTGGCGGGTCCATTGCTTGTGCTGGCCTTTTGACGGTGTCAGATTTTATCCGAGCCTGGCAAGAGGGACAGGGAGCGAAACTCAACCCTGATCTTATCCTTTTGCCGGGGCTAGCCTTTGATTTTTGGGGGCGGGATCTGGTAGGCAGGCATTACGAAGAGCTGGCCAGGATAACCGGTATTCCGGTGGAAGTGCTCAGGACTTAAAGGCTTTTTTGGGGGGACAGACGTGAAAAAGCAGCTCAGAAAAGAAATACTGGCACGGCGCAACGCCCTGACGGAGGATGAACTGGTCAGTAAAAGCGAGGCGATTAAACAGCGCCTGCTGGCCCTGCCGCTCTGGCGCGAAGCCAGGCTAGTTATGATTTATGTTTCCTTTGGCAGCGAGGTTAAAACAGAGGAACTGCTGAAAAAATCTTTGAAGCAGGGCAAAAGGTTAGCCGTACCCTTTTGCCAGCAGGGAAAGCGAGAGCTTGTCGCTTCAGAAGTCCTCTATTACCCGGAGGACTTAAGCCCGGGAACCTGGGGTATTTTAGAACCGAGACCGGGAACCCTGCGACCGGTAAATCCTGAGGATATCGACCTGTGTATAGTGCCGGGAGTGGCCTTTGATGTCCAGGGCAACCGGTTGGGCTATGGGGCCGGTTACTACGATGGATTTTTACCTCGCTTGAGGCCTGAGGCCTGGAAAGTAGCCCTAGCCTTTGATATACAGATTGTGCCCACCACTTATCCTGCGGAGCACGACTTTCCCGTAGATCTGATTATCACCGAAACCCGCATAATGGGTCCGTTTTCTTCTTCCAAGACCATAAATGACGGAGTATAAACGAGCAATTGCGAAAGAAAAGGTGAGATAGTGGGGAAAGTTGAGGTAGGGGCGAGATACGGGGTAGGTGGGCGGGGATATAGGGGGGAGGTAGGGGTTGAAAAGAGGGGTAGGGAGGTGATATATTGAGATTTGCCTCCCTGCGGAAGAGGGGGAGGAGGGGTGGAGTTGGAGTGGGGGGTCTTGACAAAGGGGAGGCGAGGTGATAAGATAAGAAATGCGTCGAATGACGAGGTCTTTGAAAACTGAACAGTGGCGGCGGGCCAGGCGTAAAAGGGATTGAGGAAGAAGGCTCTTAAATGGGGCTTTAAGAATAGAGCGGGATTAAACTTGAAGTAAGTGTGAGAAAAATTACGGAGGGTTTGATCCTGGCTCAGGACGAACGCTGGCGGCGTGCCTAACACATGCAAGTCGAGCGGGCCATATGTGTAAGGTAGCTTACACATATGGTTTAGCGGCGGACGGGTGAGTAACGCGTGGGCAACCTACCCATGAGACTGGGATAACCCTGGGAA
>NZ_JBJHHE010000025.1:0-31848 GCF_056378755.1 Thermanaeromonas sp. DSM 22490 | reverse complement strand
AAATGATGACAGAAATACCCTCTCCTGCAGCCTAAATCATCCAAAATCAGGGTTGCGGTTTTTCATAGGTGGGGATAACTCAGCCCGTAAGGGGCTTGCATTTTCGTGAAAAAGGGAATATGATACTTGTGGGTATTAGCACTCCGTAAAGATGAGTGCTAATACCGGGACAATGACAAACAAATTTTTGGAGAGGGAGGTTCGTACTATGGCTTTCAAACCCCTGGGAGATCGCGTACTAGTGAAAGTACTAGAAGCCGAAGAAAAGACTAAGGCAGGGATTGTGCTCCCGGATACGGCGAAGGAGAAGCCCCAGCAAGGTGAAGTCGTAGCCGTGGGCCCGGGAAGGGTGCTGGAGAACGGCCAGCGTGTACCCCTGGAAGTCAAGAAAGGCGATCGTGTAATCTTTGCCAAATACGCTGGGACGGAGGTTAAGGAAGGAGAAGAAAAATATCTTCTCATAAGCGAGCGGGACATTCTGGCAGTTATAGAGTAAGTGCGGGCATAGAACTCTTAGGAGGCTACATAGATGCCAGGTAAATTAAGCCCCTACGGCAAATGGCCGAGAATGCCGGAGTGGAGGGTTCGGTAGTAGTCGAGAAAGTGCGCAATTCAGGAGACGGTATACGCTTTGACGCCGTTACCTTGGAATATGTAGACATGGTGAAAGCGGGTATCATAGACCCGGTAAAGGTGACCCGTTCGGCCCTGGAAAACGCCGCCAGCATCGCCTCCATGGTTCTCAGTACCGAGAGTTTGGTAGCTGAACTGCCCGAAGAGGAAGACGCTGGCTTAGGCCATACCCCTCCCATGTGACAAGTTCAAGCTCCGATTAAATTTCGATTAAATAAATTACACTAGTACCCTCTATGTAGAAGTCTACGTAGGGGGTATTTTTATGGCTAGTGGAGACTCCCCAGCAGCAGTGCTTAATATTGACAAAGGGGAGGGTTTTGGATAAATTATAGTCAAAAAGGTTTTTGATTGTTTGCATAAGGGGGTACACCTATGGCCCTTTATTCCCTACCAGGCAAGCTGGAACGAGATGCTCCGGTCTGTCAGGTCAACTGTATCAACGAGGAAGTCATAAAGCGGCTCAAGCCCCGGGTAGATAAGATGGAGGGGGTAGCTACCATCTTTAAGGCCCTGGCTGATGATACCCGGGTAAAGATCATTTATGCCTTGAGCGAGGCTGAGCTTTGCGTCTGTGATGTGGCGGCTCTGATCGGTAGCAGCAAGGCGACGGCTTCCTATCATCTGCGGCTTCTCCATTATTTGGGACTGGTCAAGTATCGTAAAGAAGGGAAGCTGGTGTACTATCGGCTGGTCGATCCCCACATCGGAAACTTGGTTCGCCAGGTCATAAATCTTACCCAGCGGGGTACTAACGGAGGCTGATGTTAAATGGCCCAGTCTGCAAGGGCAAGCCAATCAAAAGGCGTAGTCCAAATTGGCAAAATTACTGCCTTCCGGGTGGAAGGGATTACCTGCCTGGACTGCGCTGCCAAGTTTGAAAGGAATGTGGCAGCACTCCCTGGTGTAACCAGGGCTCAATTAAACCCCACCACCGGCAAGCTAATCGTGGAAGGAAAAGCCGACCTAGAAGCCATCCGGCGGGAAGGTAAAAAGGAAAACTACACGATCATCCCGGTGGAGGAAGAGCTGGTACCACCGGCCCAGCCCAAGGTTAATTGGGAGCTGGTAAGGGCGGCCCTTTCTGTGGTGGCGTTGCTGGCCGCTTATATAGGGGAACGAGCCGATGGAGGGGCTTCCCTCTTCATCCCGCTCTACGCAGCAGCCATAGTGATTGGTGGATGGGGCAATATCCGCAGAGCTATGTATTCCTTGCCCCACCTGGATTTTAACATGAGCGTACTCATGACCATGGCTATCACTGGAGCCATGGCTATCGGTGAGTGGAGAGAGGGCGCTGTGGTAGCCTTCCTCTACTCCGTCTCTGAGATGCTGGAGTCCTGGACCTTGGGACGGGTACGTCGGTCAATCCGCGACCTCATGGATATCGCTCCCAAGGTAGCCAGGGTTCGGCGTCCGACAGGTGAGGAAGCAGAAATCCCCGTGGAGGAGATCCAGGTCGGGGACATCATGATCGTTCGCCCGGGTGAAAAGATTGCCATGGACGGCCGTATCATCAAAGGCGAATCGGCCATCAATGAGGCCACCATTACGGGCGAATCGGTACCGGTGGAGAAAGGGCCGGGAGCGGAAGTGTATGCCGGTACCCTCAATACTTACGGTTCTCTGGAGGTAGAAGTAACCAAGCTGGTCCAGGATACCACCATCGCCAAAATCATCCACTTGGTGGAGGAGGCACAGGCTCAACGGGCACCCTCTCAGGCCTTCGTGGACCGCTTTGCCGAAGTCTATACACCCCTAGTCCTCCTCCTGGCTGCCGCCCTAGTTCTGATCCCCCCTTTGCTCCTGGGTTACCCCTGGGGGCCTTGGATTTACCGGGGATTGGCTCTTATCGTGGTCGCCTGCCCGTGCGCCCTGGTGGTCTCTACCCCGGTCGCTATTGTGAGCGCCATCGGCAACGCCGCCCGCAACGGAGTCCTAATCAAGGGCGGCATATACCTGGAACAGGCAGGTGACCTGAAGGCCATGGCCTTTGACAAGACCGGAACTCTTACCAAAGGGGAACCTACTGTCACCGATATTATTCCCTTAGGTGAGCGGTCTGAACAGGAATTACTCCAGATTGCCGCGAACCTGGAGGCGCGTTCGGAGCACCCCCTGGCGGTAGCCATTGTAAAAGCTGCGGAAGCCCGCGGGACCCAGGTAGAGCCTGCCGAGGCTTTCACCGCCTTGCCCGGGCGTGGTGCCCAGGGGGTAGTGCAGGGACAAACTATCTATATCGGAAATGTGCGTTTGTTTAGAGAACTGGGTATAGCTACCGACAACCTGGAAGACCGACTGCGCGTCCTGCAAGAAGAAGGTAAGACTGCCATAATGGTGGGTACGGAAAAAGAATTGCTGGGAATTATAGCCGTGGCTGATGAGGTCCGGGAGGCCAGTGCGGCTGCCATTGCCGCTCTCAAACAGGCTGGCATCAGTCGTACCATCGTGTTGACGGGGGATAATGAGGCCACCGCCCGGGCCATAGCAGCTAGAGTAGGCATCGACGAATACAGGGCGGAACTGTTACCGGAGGACAAGGTCAGGGCGATCCAGGAGCTCCTTAAGCAATACGGGAAAGTGGCCATGGTTGGCGACGGCATTAATGACGCACCGGCCTTAGCTACGGCTACCCTTGGCATTGCTATGGGAGGGGCAGGTACGGATACCGCCCTGGAGACGGCCGATATTGCCCTTATGTCCGACGACCTGACCAAGCTCCCCTTCACCATCCGCCTCAGCCGGGCGGCCCTTAAAATCATTCGGCAGAATATCGCATTTTCTCTGGCTATCAAAGCCGTCGCTGTATTGGCTGTATTTCCAGGCTGGCTTACCCTCTGGCTGGCTATTCTAGGTGATATGGGGGCATCCATTTTGGTAACCCTCAACGGCATGCGGCTTTTGCGTATGCGCACAGGAAAGTGGCGTTAGGGACGAGGAAGGCTATTTGCCTTTCCTGCCCTTTGACCGAACTCCAATATAATGAAGCCCTCCGGAATTCGCCAAAGCAGTGAAAATGGATAAAAGTGCGCTCTTCCGGAACAAAACGCAAAAAGTGCCGGTTACCAGCCGGCCGGCTTCTTTTTGGCCAAAATTTCCTGGATCCTCTGGCCGTGCCTTGCTTAAAAGATTATCAGAGTAGGTATACCTTTCGGTCGGTTTTTTGCTGTAGGTGACCTCAAAAAATCCGGGGAAACAGATTTAGCGAAAAAATCGGCTACTTATCCAAGCGAGGCATTGACTTTCCTCTCTCACGGTCTTACAATAGCAGCAGCATAGAGCCTCCGAGGGAGCTGGTATAGGCACATGTCCTCCTTGTGGCAAGGCGAGGTCCTGGCTAACTTGCCTGCGGGACCCGAAGTCTATCATTTGCGTCTGAAAGTACCGTTTAATACAGCCCAGCCGGGCCAGTTTGTCCATATACGCTGCGGGCCGTATTTCGACCCCCTTTTGCGGCGGCCTTTGAGCATCCACGATTTTGACCCTGCCCGGCAGGAGATGGATTTGCTTTACCAGGTGGTGGGCAAAGGGACCGCCTGGCTGGCCGCCCAGGCGCCTGGGTCCATCATTGAGGGGCTGGGTCCCCTGGGGCGAGGGTTTAGTATCCCGGCCGGTGGTAACATCGCTTTGGTGGCCGGCGGCTTAGGGGTTGCTCCTCTGTTTTTCCTAGCCCGGGCTGCCGTGGCCAGAGGTCTTCGAGTTTCTTTTTACTTGGGCGCCCGCACCCGCCAACATCTTTTGCGGCAGGAAGCTTTACAGCAGCTAGGTTTGTGCCTTAAAATTGCCACTGATGACGGCAGTGCAGGTTTTACTGGTTCAGTTACGGAGCTCTTGGCCCGTGATCTGGGAAAACAACGGTGGGATCAAATTTTTGCCTGTGGCCCGCGTCCCATGCTGGCTAATGTGGCCGAGTTGGCCAGCGGGCAGGGAATCTCGGCCGAGGTTTCTTTGGAGGAAAGAATGGCCTGTGGACTGGGAGCCTGCCGGGGTTGTGTGGTGGCCGTCTATCAGCCAGACGGCAGCATTATTTATGAAAATGTATGTTCGACTGGGCCGGTCTTCCCGGCGCAAAAAATTGTATGGTAAAGGGAGACTAACCCATGGTTACACCTAAAATGGAGGTAGAACTGGCGGGTTTACGCTTGCAGAATCCGGTTATGCCGGCTTCCGGCACTTTTGGTTTCGGGGAAGAATATGCTCCCTACCTGGATTTAAATTCTCTGGGGGCCATTGTTACCAAAAGTGTAACCCTGGAACCTACACCGGGAAACCCTCCGCCGCGCATAGTGGAAACGCCGGCTGGCGTGCTTAACTCCATAGGCCTGCAGAATCCCGGTCTGGAAGTGTTCATCCGGGAGAAAATGCCTTTCTTGCGCCGGTTTCGCCCGCCGGTGATCGTCAATATTGCCGGTAAGACAGTGGAAGAATACGTTGAGCTGGCCCGGCGTCTGGGAGAGGTTCCCGGGGTGGCAGCCCTGGAGATTAATATCTCCTGCCCCAACGTTAAAGAAGGAGGCCTGGCCTTTGGTAGCCACCCGGACCAAGCAGCTAAGGTTATAGAGGCGGTGCGCCGGGCTACTTCTCTGCCCCTTATTGCCAAACTTACCCCTAACGTCACCGACGTGGTGGCCATAGCCAAGAGGGTAGAGGAAGCAGGAGCCGACGCCCTTTCCCTGATCAACACCCTGCAGGGGATGGCTATAGACTGGCAGAGGCGGCGACCGATGCTGGCCAACCTCGCGGGGGGCTTGAGCGGGCCGGCCATAAAACCTGTAGCCCTTTATGCTGTATGGCGGGTGGCCAGGGCAGTTAAAATACCGGTTATCGGTATGGGAGGTATTATGACGGCTACTGATGCTCTGGAGTTTCTTGTGGCCGGCGCCCGGGCGGTAGCTGTGGGGACTGCTAATCTGGTCAATCCCCGGGCTATACCGGAGATAATTGCGGGTTTAGAAGAGTACTTGGTGCAAAACAATATTGACGATATAAATAAAATTATTGGTGCGCTGGAAAGTTAAACCCGGGGAAAGGAGATTCCAATGCTTAGAACCGAAGAAATACTGGATATTTTTCGCCGGACGGGAGTCCTTTGGGAAGGCCATTTTATTTTGAGCTCCGGACTCCATGCCGGGCGCTACCTTCAGTGCGCTCAAGTTTTACAATACCCGGAAGAAGCTGCCAAACTCTGTGCCGCCCTGGCAGAAAAATACCAGGGAGAGGGGATAACAGCGGTAGTAGGTCCGGCCACAGGAGCTATTATTATCGCCTATGAGGTGGCTAGATTCTTAAAAGCGCGAGCCCTGTTCACCGAAAGGGAAAACGGCAAGATGAGCTTGCGCCGGGGTTTCTCGCTGGGAGCAGAGGATAAAGTGCTGGTGGTGGAGGATGTGATTACTACCGGAGGTTCGGTAAAGGAAGTAATCGAGGTGGTAAAAGAATGCGGAGCCGTGCCGGTAGGGGTAGGGGCCTTTGTGGACCGCAGTGGTGGCAAGGTGGACCTGGGCGTGCCCTTGCATGCACTTTTAAGCTTGGAAATCGAAGCCTACCGGCCGGAGGAGTGCCCTTTATGCCGCCAGGGTTTGAAGGCTGTGAAACCCGGCAGCCGTAACCTATGACAAGAAAGCAAACACATGACAATAATTTGGCCTTGTTCTCCCCTAAACGTAAAAATAAACTTAAAAGTAGATACAATACTTAAAACTTCAGGGACAAGGGGAGAGAAGCATGGCCATCCTGGACGAAATCAAGGAAGCCCTTATGGCCGGCAATGCCAATAAAGTGCGAGAGGGTGTAACTAAAGCCCTGGAAGAGGGTATACCTCCTACCACCATTATCAATGATGGACTGATTGCTGCCATGAACATTGTTGGCGTAAAGTTTAAGAACAATGAAATCTATGTTCCCGAAGTTTTAGTAGCTGCTCGGGCTATGCATGCTGGTATGGAAGTGGTAAAACCGCTGTTAGCAGGCGATGCTTTGCAGGAAAAGGGCACTATGGTCATCGGGACGGTCAAGGGTGACCTCCATGACATCGGCAAGAACCTGGTTATTATGATGATGGAGGGGGCCGGCTTTAAAGTAATAGACTTGGGTATCGATGTGCCGGCGGAGAAGTTTATGCAGGCTGTGGAGGAGCACAAACCCCAGGTGGTAGGTATGTCTGCCCTTTTAACCTCCACCATGATGCAAATGAAGAAGACTGTAGAAGCCCTGGCGCCTTACCGTGACCGGATTAAGATCATCGTAGGGGGAGCACCGGTAACCCAGAAATTTGCCGATGAAATTGGCGCTGATGGCTATGCTCCGGATGCAGCTTCGGCCGTGGATAAAGTAAAGGAACTTCTGGGTGTGGCTTAACAGGGAGGATACCGGATGCTTATCGTTGGCGAGTTAATCAATTCCAGCCGTAAGCCCATAGCCCAGGCTGTTGCCGCCAGGGACAAAGCATATCTTCAGGAGCTCGCGGTAAAGCAAGTAGAGGCTGGGGCTCACGTTATTGATGTCAACTGTGGGACCAGTATAGGTGAAGAAGCTGCCGTTATGGCGTGGCTGGTGGACATAGTTCAGGAAGTGGTGGATGTTCCCCTGTGCATTGATAGCCCCAGCCCCCAGGCTCTAGAAGCAGGACTGGCCCGGCATAAGGGTAAGGCTATGATTAACTCTATTACGGCCGAAAAGCAGCGCTGGGAAGAAGTGCTGCCGTTGATACAAAAATATAAAGCTTCTGTTATTGCCCTCTGTATGGATGACAGCGGTATGCCTGAATCGGTTGAGGATCGCCTGCGGGTAGCCGAAAAGCTGATTCCCAATCTAGTAGAAGCCGGTATCCCAGAAGAGGATATTTACCTGGACCCCTTGATTAAACCGCTAAGTGTTAACAGTTCTTATGGCGTGGAAGCCCTAGAAAGCACGAGGGCTTTGCGGGAAAAATACCCTAATATTCACCTTATTTGTGGCCTTTCCAATATATCTTACGGCCTGCCGGAAAGGCGGCTTTTGAATCGGGCTTTTATGGTCATGTGCTTGACTGCGGGAATGGATGCTTTTATCCTGGACCCCCTGGATAAGCCTTTAATGTCTTTGCTGGCGGCAGCCAAAGCCCTACGTGGACAGGACGAATATTGCCTGGAATACATTACAGCTGCCCGGTCTGGTAAATTAGTGGTATAATTATATATACAAAAAGAAAATACTTCGGCTGCGGCAGGGAAGCCCTGTGTGCGGCCTTTTTTCATACCTTGAGGAGGGTGAGGCCATGGGGGCCCCCTTCGAAGAGATAATTGAAGCCATTATTGCCGGCAATGCCCATAAAGTAAAAGAGGAAGTACATCGGGCCCTGCAGAAGGGAGCAGATCCTACCCATATTATTACCGACGGCTTTGTTAGAGCCATGGATATAGTAAGCGAGAAGTTTGAGCATAACGAAATTTATGTAACAGATCTGATCATCACTGCCCGTGCCATGCATACCGGAATGAAGGAACTGAAGCCCTATATGATCAGTGGCCAGGTGCAGACAGTGGGGCGGGCTGTTATCGGGACGGTACAGGGAGATATCCATGATATAGGCAAAAACTTGCTAGGTATCATGCTAGAAGCTTCCGGCTTTGAAGTGATCGACTTAGGAGTAAATGTGGCGCCGAGCAGCTTTGTGGAAGCGGTGATCAAATATCGCCCCCATGTTTTATGCCTCTCGGCCCTTCTTTCCTCTACGCGTAAATCCATGGTAGAAACTATTAAAGCCCTAGAAGAGGCAGGGCTGCGCCAGAAAGTAAAGGTAGTAGTGGGCGGTACCCCTCTCAACGCCAATATAGCAGCTAAAATGGGCGCCGATGGTTATGCGCCGGACGCTACCAGCGCCATCCCCCTTATCAAAGAACTCATCGGCGCCGGCCGGAAGCGGCCACCCACCTTGGAGCCGGCTATCCTCACCCGGGTTCTGGGCGAGGGAGCTTTAAAAGAGTTGCAAGAGTCGATAAGCAAGCTGTCCGGTTTAGATTTGGTGGTCGTCGATGCCAGAGGGAATCTAATGTCCCCTTTGGGGAGATTTTTAGAATGTTCCCAGTACTGCCATATCTTGTACGGTAAGGTTAGGTCCTCTTCTTTTGACGAAGACTTAACTACTTATGTAGGCAGTTTCAAAGGGGCTTTTGTGTACCGCTGCCCTGCCGGACTGGTAGAAATCTCCTATCCCTTGGCTAATGAAGACGGCACAGTAGGAGCCATCCTCTGCGGCCATTGTTTTTTAAGGGATGACAAACCGGCTAAAGTGGAGCAGCCGGCAGTTATACCGGTGCTGTCCTTCGAGGATCTGGAGGCGGTCTGTGGGCTTCTTTCCTTTGTTGCAGATCAAATTGTACAGCTCAGTGCTGTTCTGGCGGCCAAACAAGAGCTGGAAGAAGAAAGAAATAGCTTTATCCATTTTTTGAAAAAGCAGCATCAGCTGGAACAGGCTTTAAAAGATGCGGAACTCAAAGCCCTTCAGTCCCAGGTAAACCCTCATTTTTTATTTAATACTTTGAATACCATTTCCCGCTTGGCCCTTTTTGAAGGGGCTGTGAACACTGAAAAAATGGTGAGAACTCTGGCTAGGTTGATGCGCTACACCCTCTATCAGGTAAAGGGCTTGGTTACAGTACGGGAAGAGCTGACCGCTGCAGAGGATTATCTTTTCATCCAGCAGACCCGTTTCAGCGACCGCCTAGCCAGTGAAATAGATGTGGAACCAGAAGTGCTGGACGCACGGGTACCCTGTATGGTATTGCAGCCCTTGGTCGAAAATGCAGTTATTCACGGCTTGGAACCCTTGAAGGAAGGGGGTAAAATTTATATCAGGGGCCGGGTATTGGGCTCCCAGGTCCATATAGAAATTCGGGATACAGGGGTAGGGATACCAGAAGAAATACAAAAAGATATTTTCGATCTGGAAGTGCGCCGCAGCGGCAAAGGGCAGGTAAGCGGCCTGGGTATTGTTAATGTTTACCGCCGCCTACAGCATTATTTTGGCAGTGACTGTGCTCTGAATGTCAATAGCAAACCTGGTGCGGGAACCAGTGTTCAGTTAACCTTTCCTTTATGGAAAAAAGAGGAAAGCAAAGGGAGTGCAAACCGAAGTTGCTAAAATTGCTTATTGTAGATGATGAACCTTTAGAACGGCAGGCCATTCGGTATTTACTGGAAAAAACGCGCCCCGAATACCAGGTTATTGCTGAGGGGCGTGATGGCGCCGAAGCAGTCGCCTTAGGACAACAAATGCACCCCGATGTTGTACTCCTGGATATAAAGATGCCGGTCATGGACGGCCTGGAAGCGGGCAAGCTTCTGCGCGATCTTTTGCCTGATGCTCGTCTCGTTTTTGTTACTGCCTACGATGAATTTGCCTACGCCCAGGAAGCCATTGTTCTGGGAGCCTCGCAGTATTTATTAAAACCGGTAGCAGGGGAGGAGCTAATATCCCTCCTGGACAGCCTGGCTCAGGAGATAGATCGCGAGCGCCGGGCCAAGGAAGAAACCCAAAAGCTTAGGGCTGCCCTGGAAGAAATGCTCCCGCTCATTCGCCTGGGCTTCGTTATGGACCTGATAGCCGGCAATATTGGACCGGAAGAGATCAAGGCGCGGGCCGATTTTTTAGGACTTCCACGGTTACCTCGCCTGGTGCTGCTGGTGACAGTGGATAATTCCCCGGCCAGACCAGCCCATATGTCCGAAGTGGAATGGCAGTTCCTCAAAAAGAGGGTTTTACAAATTATTGAAGAGACAGTCTCCCGGTGGCCGGGGACGGTGGTGGTACCTGGTCTCAAGGACGAATTTATTATCCTTTTACCCAGCGATCATTTAGCCGACCGGCAAGCTATAAGAAAAGCTTCCATCCGCCTGGGGGAAGAGCTCTGCGCCAGTATCCGCCGGCTTACACCCCTTACCGTTACAGTAGGCATAGGGCGGCCGGTGGACAATCCCTCGAGCCTAGCGCGCTCCTATGCCGAGGCCAAAGCAGCAACCGAATACCGGATACTCTACGGCGGGGATCAGGTGATTCATGCCGATGACGTTACTGTCCTACCTCGTTCCAGGCAGCCTTTGGCTTCTCCTGCCGAGCAAAAACTGGCCTTAAGTGTACGGCTAGGGGATAAAGAAAGTGCCTGCCGCAACTTAAATCAGGTAATTGCCGAAATAATGTTAAAACAAGAAGTGCGGCCGCCGGTTTTAAAGATGAAGTTTTTAGAGTTAATAAGTTTAGCTGCCCGTTCTGCCCTGGAAGCCGGTGCTGATCCGGAGGAAATAGCAGGGATTACCCTTGCTGGGAGTAGCGAATTTATGTCTTTGGATTCCCTGGCCGAGGTGCAGGCGAAGATAGGCGAGAAGCTAAGTATCCTGGTGGATAAAGTAGTCGAGGCCCGCGAACGGCGCAATACCAACTTGATAGATAAAGCCATTGCGTTTATCCAGAAAAATTACCACCGGGACCTCTCTTTGGAGGAAGTGGCCCAACATGTATATTTGAGCCCCTGTTACTTTAGCCGCCTCTTTAAACAGCTGAAGGGAGAAAACTTTATCGATTACCTGACTCGCATAAGGATAGAAGCGGCTAAAGAACTTTTGCTGCACACCGATCTTTCCGTGACCGAGATAGCATCGCGGGTAGGCTACCGCGACTCTCGCTATTTTGGCCAGGTCTTTAAAAAACAGGAAGGGTATACACCTACCGTATTCCGGAAAATAGGGGGAGAGCCTCTTGAACCAAGGTCTAGTAGTTGATTTTGAGCCTGTTGGACGCCGTATTCAGGCTAAAAAGGGCCAGACCATATTGGCCGTAGCCCAGGAAGCGGGCTTAGCCCTGGGGGCAGGTGGCGTAACTGCGCCCTGCGGAGGCCGGGGCTTATGTGGTCGCTGTAAAGTCAAAATTACAGGCGAGGCTTTGTCTCCACCGACTGAGGCGGAAAAGAAGGCCCTCTTGCCGGAAGAGCTGGCGGGAGGTTACCGTTTGGCCTGCCAGGCGACACTGCTGGGTTCGGTTAAAGTGGAAATACCGCCAGAGTCCATGGTAGGGGTGCAGAAGCTGCAGGTGGAAGGATTGGTGGTGGAGGTAGTACCGGAACCCCCGGTGGCCCGTTATGCCCTTAGCCTAGAACAGACCACCATTGAAAATCCGCGGCCTGTCTGGCAGCAGGTAACCGATAAGCTGGTAGATGATTACAACCTACCGAGCCTGCCAGTAGATATTGAGCTCTGCCGGCGAACACCGCCCCTGGCTTTAAACGGCGATGGTGCGGTTACCGTTAAAGGTAGGGAAATTATAAATTGCTTTTTTGGCCGTCCCGTTCCCCCGCCGGTGGGCCTGGCCGTGGACCTGGGTACCACCAAAGTAGCCGGCTTTTTAGTTAACCTGGAAACAGGAGTGACCTTGGCCAGCGACGGGATTATGAACCCCCAGATTGCCTACGGGGAGGACGTTATGGCCCGGCTGGCCTACGCCCTGGAAGGGGAAGAACAATACAACCGCATCCACCAAGCCATAATTGAAGGACTGAACCGCCTGGCTGCCCAGCTGGCCCACCAGGCGGGTTTGCAGGCCGAGGATATTGAAGAAGCCGTGATTGTGGGCAATACAGCCATGCACCACTTGCTCCTGCGTCTGCCCATTGCCCAGTTGGCCCGGGCCCCTTATGTGCCCTCGGTTACCACTCCTGTAGAGATAAAAGCTCGAGATTTGGGACTGGCTTTCAGCCCTGGGGCTTATGTCTATTCCCTGCCGGTTATTGCCGGTTTCGTGGGCGGGGATCACGTGGCCATGATTTTGGGGACCCGGCTGGATAAAGCCACAAAAGTCACCCTAGGGTTAGACATAGGAACCAATACAGAGATAGTCCTAAACCACGGCGGGAGAATGCTTTCCTGTTCCTGCGCTTCGGGTCCGGCCTTTGAGGGAGCCCATATTCTGCACGGCATGCGGGCCGTCCAGGGCGCCATCCAAATGGTGCGCTTAAAGGAGGGTGGCCTGGAAGTGGAACTGGAAACCATAGGCGATAGGGCACCCTTGGGCCTTTGCGGCTCCGGTATCCTGGATGCCGTGGCTGAATTTTATCGTACCGGCATAATTGACGTTAACGGCAGGTTTGACCGCCAGCACCCCCGGGTGAGGGTACCGGAAGGAGGCGGGCCGGCCGAATTTGTACTGGTTTCGGCAGCCGAGAGCGGTACAGGGAAAGATATAGTTATCACCCAGAAGGATATAAACGAAATACAGCTGGCTAAGGCGGCCATTGCTACGGGTACCAAGCTCCTCCTGGAGACAGCAGGACTTACCCTTGGGGATATTGAAGAGGTAGTGGTGGCCGGAGCCTTTGGCACTCACCTTAAAGTAGCTAGTGCGGTAGCCATAGGTATGTTTCCCCCCTTGCCTTTGGAGCTTTTCCGGCAGGTAGGCAATGCAGCCGGCACCGGAGCGCGTTTAGCTTTAGTATCCCTAACTGAACGGCACCGGGCGGAGGACATTGCTAGGCAGGTGGGATATGTGGAATTAATGGTCCAGCCTTCCTTTCATGACACTTTTGTTTCTTCCCTCACTTTACCTGAGAGGAGACCATGATGACCAGAGTAGAGAGGGTTTACCGGGCTATCAGCCGCCAAGAGCTGGATAGGGTTCCCAAGGGGGAGTGGAAGCTGGCCCCGGAACTGGTGGCAGGTATTTTGGGCAGGGAAGGAAGGGTAACCTGGGAGGACGAAGTAGCGGTGCGCGAACTTCTAGGTATGGACCTGGTGGGCCTGGCGCCGGAAGGCCTGACTACAGATAGGGAAGTCCGGGCCGGCGAGCTGGATTATGGCTTGTTTCAGAGCTGGCGAGAACGAACGGACTTTTTTATCTTTGCCCTTATCGATGGCCCCTTCCAGCGGACGGCATGGCGGATGGATTTTGTAGATTTCCTTATGCGGCTGGGCAGCCGGGACGAGGAAATAAAGAAAATGGCGCTTAAAGAGGCTCACTTTGGCCTGGAAGTGGCGCGCCATGCTTTACGGGCCGGCGCCCACGGCATAATCATAGCCGATGATATTGCTTATACCCGGGGTCCTTATGTAAATCCAAGCCTTTTGCGAGAGTTTTTTCTTCCTCTATGGGGCTACCAGGTAGAAGCTTTGAAGTTAGAGCAGGTACCGGTTTTCTTCCACTCCGATGGCAATATTACGAGCCTCCTGCCGGACCTGGTGGCCGCGGGTTTTACCGGAGTCCATTCTCTGGAACCCTCGGCTGGAATGGATATAGCCCTCATCAAAAAAGAGTTTGGAGCCAATCTTTGCCTTGTGGGCAATTTTGACTTGGATTTTTTAGTCAAAGCGGGGGAAGAGGAAATTGCATCCGAAGTAAGAAGAATTATGGCGGTGGCCGCGCCGGGCGGGGGTTTCATTTTTTCCACCAGCAGCGGGTGCTTAGGCGGTGACCTTCCCCCGGAGAAGGTGCTCGTCCTTTACCGGGCTGCCGGGGAGTACGGCACTTTTGGAATACTCTACCATTAATTCCCTTGGCATATCCCCTTCCTGTTCCCGTATTAATAGTAGAGAAAAGAGCCAGAACAGGAAGGGTGATTTTTTTGTTCCGCAGGCTGAAGATAGTGCTGCCGGTAATTGTCTTTAGCCTAGTGGTAGGTGCCTGGGGCTATAACTATTACCTAAGGGAAATCAAAGTAGTTCCGGAAGAACTTGTTATTCAGGCTCTGGATACTACCAATTCTGTGACGAGCTACCGCTTTCGCCTGGAAGCTTACCTTGAGGCCGACGGCGGGCGAATTGAGGTAAGCAGGGTCAACGGTGAACGGAGTAAAGAGGGAGATTTGCATCTATGGGGTAAGATGACGGGGCAGGAGGTAGACGTATATCAAATAAGGGACACCACCTATTTTAAGGATGTCCTTTCCGGCCGGTGGATGGTAACGCCGGGAAATTCTCCTTTACAGCAGGAGCTATTCATGGCCGAGATTAACCCTCTGTCCATACTCAAGATCACCAAGCTAAAGGAATTACAGTACAAGGGACGACAAAAAAATATATCCGGCCGCCCGTATTTACTGGTATTGCGGCCGGAGATAAATAACCGCCTCCTCAATGCTTATTGGGAAAATTTCAATTATAAGCTCTGGATTGAACGGGGGAGCAACTACATCCGGAGAGTAGAGCTGGTGGCCAACCATCGCCAAAAGCCGGAAGACATGTTGAATATGGTACTAGAATTATATGATTTTAACAAGCGTATTACCATTAAACCGCCAAAATAAAAAAATCCACCCATCTCTCACGCCTACGGGGTTAGCTGACGGGTGCGGGCCGAGTGATTAGCCCTACCGCGGTACAGCGCCGCGGATTAACCCCCAAAAATATTGGGTCCCCCGCTTTCCTTCTGCCATAGCCAAAGAAATTCGGCGATCCGGGCGGAAGAGAAGTATGGAGTTGATGGCATCTTTATTTTAACATATTCATGAGAGGATGTTAAGAAGTTTTATTCTGCCCGAGCGGCAGGATTTTTTGTACTTACGGAGAAGTTAGCTTTGTTTACGGGGCTTAAGTGGTTGCGCTACAATATTGAGGGGGTGGATAAAATTGCGCAATGATATAGCGGAAGTGCTGGTTACGAGGCAGCAAATTAAGGAGAGGGTTAAAGAACTGGGGGCGACCATCAGCCGAGATTATAGCGGTAAGGATCTCTTGGTTGTAGGTATATTAAAAGGCGCTATAATTTTTCTGGCCGATTTAGTCAGGGAAATCACTATCCCTCTTACCCTGGATTTTATGGCTGTTTCCAGCTACGGCAGCGCCACTACTTCTTCCGGTGCCGTGCGCATTCTTAAGGACCTGGAAGTACCGGTAGAAGATAAACACGTATTGATAGTGGAAGACATTGTGGATACGGGGCTAACTCTGAAGTATTTGCTGGAAAATCTAAGAGCCAGGCAGCCTCTGAGCCTTAAATCCTGTACTATTTTGGATAAGCCCGAACGGCGCCTGGTGGATGTCCAGGTAGATTATCGCGGTTTCTGTATTCCCGACTGCTTTGTGGTGGGTTACGGGTTGGACTATGCCCAGCAGTATCGCCACTTGCCGGATATTTGTGTGCTTAAACCGGAAATATATAAGCGATAGTATCTAGGAAGAAGAGAGGTTAAGGTTTGGTATGGATCTGGTGCTGGTCCTCGACTTTGGCGGGCAGTATAACCAGCTCATTGCCCGGCGCATTCGTGAATGCCAAGTATACAGCGAAATGATTCCTTATTATACACCCCTTAAAGAGATTTTGGCGCGTAAGCCTAAAGGTATTGTGTTTTCCGGCGGGCCCGCCAGTGTTTATGGGCCTAAGGCTCCTCGCGTGGATCCCGCCATCTACCAATGTGGTGTCCCCATTTTGGGCATCTGTTATGGTATGCAGCTCATGGCTCACGATTTGGGCGGCCGGGTAGAAGAGGCAGCAGGGAAAGAGTACGGCAAAACCATTTTGGAGGTAGCAGGCAGCGATCCCTTGTTTAGGGGTTTGCCGTCTACCATGCAGGTGTGGATGAGCCACGGCGACTACATTAGCGCGCCACCCCCAGGATTTCAGGTGACGGCCCGTTCGGCCTATACTCCAGTGGCGGCCATGAGCGATCCGGATCGCCAGCTTTACGGCGTACAGTTCCACCCGGAGGTTAAACATACGCCCCTGGGGCAGGAAATCCTCCGGCGCTTTTTATTTGACGTTTGCGGGGCAAAAGCGGACTGGACGGTAAGTTCTTTTATTGACGATCAGGTGAAGGTTATTCGGGAAAGGGTGGGTGATAAAAGGGCTATCTGCGCTTTAAGCGGGGGCGTAGATTCTGCAGTAGCAGCAGCCCTGGTTCATAAAGCTATTGGGGACAGGCTGGTATGTGTTTTTGTAAACCATGGCCTTTTGCGCCAAGGCGAAGCTGAGCAGGTGCAGGAGACCTTTAGCCGGGCACTGGACATAAATTTGATTTATGTAGATGCCAGTGAGCGCTTTTTAAACCGGCTCAAAGGAGTGATAGATCCCGAAGACAAGCGTAAAATTATTGGGGAAGAATTTATCCGCGTGTTTGAAGAGGAAGCCCGCAAGCTGGGGAAGGTAGACTTTCTAGTGCAAGGAACCCTCTACCCCGATGTGATAGAGAGCGGTACGGACACGGCAGCGGTGATTAAGAGCCACCATAACGTGGGTGGTTTACCGGAAAAAATGGAACTGGAGCTAATTGAACCTTTAAGGCTTTTGTTTAAAGACGAAGTGCGCCAGGTGGGCCAGGAACTGGGGTTGCCGGAAGAAATAGTCTGGCGCCAGCCCTTTCCCGGCCCCGGCCTGGCCATTCGCATCCTAGGCGAAGTAACAAAAGAGAAGCTGGAAATTTTACGCCAGGCGGATGCCATCGTTTTAGAAGAGATCCGCCGGGCGGGATTGTACCGGGAGATCTGGCAGGCCTTTGCGGTCCTGCCCTCTTTTAAGACCGTAGGCGTGATGGGCGATGAACGCACTTACGCTTATCCCATTATCGTACGGGCGGTAACTAGCGATGACGCTATGACCGCGGACTGGGCGAGACTCCCTTATGATTTATTGGAGAGGATTTCTTCCCGCATTGTCAATGAAGTTCGCCATGTGAATCGTGTTGTTTACGATATTACTTCCAAACCGCCGGCTACCATAGAATGGGAATAAGAAAATTTGCTCAAACTAAGGAAGAAGGAGGATAAACCCTAGCGAAAGCCTGGCTAAAAGAGTTTCCGGGAAGGGGGAAAAGGGCAGTGGTCAGCAAGGGCAGGATTATGTTAATGATTTTGAGCACGTTGGTACTTGCTCTGATCCTGGCTTTTAGCCTGGGCCGGACCCAAGTGACTACTGCTGCCAGGTATCCTGAATTTAAAGAGGCGGTTATAGGCCTGGAGCTTTATGCCCAGGAAGGGTCGGATGATAAGCTTAAGTTGGTGGAAATAGACGACCAGAAAATAACCGCTAAGCTTATGTCTTATCTGGACCAGGCGCAGCCTAACCAGCCGCCGGCTACCTGGCCTTGGAGCAAGTACTACCTGGTCTTTAAGGTAAAGGAAAAGGAACAAATTGCTCGCAGCAAGGAATATGTTTACTTATTTAAGCGTTTTGCCCCAGAGGAGCCCGGCTACCTGGCCTTGGAAAACACTTGGTACCAGGTGCCGCCTCAGTTTAACACCATGCTTCTTTCTTTGGCCGAATATAAAAATGCCACCAGTGAGGTAGACCCTGAGGATGTGGCTTTTCTTAAGCAATACGGGTGGGATGTCTTGTTTAAGGCTAACACTATGGAGGGGAAACTTCCGGAAAAGCTAGTACATAATGCCGGAGATTTTCCCGTAGTAATTTACTGGGCTTATAACAATGAACTGAATAAAGACATAGGTATGGATATAACTCCCTACCTGGGAAAAGAAGTGAGAGTAAATCTATATAAGCTCGAGCAACCTTTGCCGGAGTTTATGCACCCGCGCCGGTGGACAGGCAGAGCAGTGGTAGTTAAATACGAAAATAAGATCGTGGGAGCTTGGTTGGATGCCGGTCGGCACGATGCCTTTGCCTCTTCTTTAAAGGGCCGCCGTTTGGAGGAGATAACAGGTAAGTCCTGGGGCGAATGGCTGGCGGGTATTGTCAATCGGGAAGATCCTTTGGAGAAGCGGTTATCTGCTTTAGGCCCGGAAGAGCTCATTCGCCTTTTCTACGAGGCAGTAGGTAACGGTGATAAGCGTACTGCTCATGCTGCCTTGAGCAGGCGTAACCTGGTCAACTACCTTTTCAACAATATGGATAATAACCGCCTTTATAACCCCTCCTTTAGCGTCAATGATCGCGATGGATTAAACAACGTAGCAGGGGCTAAGATAGTTAGTATCAAGGAGCTACCTCCCCAAGATAGTGATCCCCCTGAGGTTAAACGCTACCAGGTAGCGGTAGATCTCACCTTCCGACGCGCTATAACAACTGAGAGTGGGGTACAGGTACGTTTTCTCACCTTGCGGCAAGAAATACCGGGTTTGGGCTGGAGGATCGACAGCTTGGGTACCGGACCCTAATTCTTACTATTGGTGAACTGACGGCAGTAGTCGTGATACGCTTTTAGGCACTCAGGTTGTTCCCGCAGGAACTGTACCAGGCGAGTTATACAAACCAGGGCTTCTTTGCTCAGGTTGTGCTCGATTTTTTCAGTGTCTTCCAGGATATGGCTGGTGGCGCCGATTATATCCAGGAATTCGGCCAGGGCATTATGTCTGGCCAGGAGCTCTTCCCCGATTTGGTTTCCCAACGGCGTCAGTTTGATGACGCCGTATTTTTCATAAACCAGGTAATTCCCTTCCGCCAGCCGCTGGACCATTTTGGTAGCGGAGGAGGGCTGGACGTTAAGGGCAGCCGCCAGCTCCTGGATTCTGGCAAAGCCGTTCTTAGCTGCTAAACGATAAATCATCTCCAGGTAATCTTCCATACTGGGTGTCAGCCCTCTATCTTCCTGATCCAACAGGGCATAACCCCGAAAGGTATGAAACCTTTCCCTTTCGCCCAAGGTTTCCACCCCCGTCAAATCCCATTTTATACCCTTTACTTCTCCTTATTTGCACGGAATTCACTATCTATTCCTGCCTTTTCCCTAATCAGTATACGCTTGAGGGAACAAATAGCGCCCCTTTTTGGCGGCAACCAACTTTTTTGGCGGAGTCCAAAAGCGGACTCCTTTCATATTATCTAAACAGAGTTTACTGCCGCTTAAAAATCAAAAAATGGAGGAGGCGCTATTCCTGTGGCAGTCGTGTTGCAAAAGAAAGAATGTTCCCTCGCCGACCTTTCCGATGGTACTTGTGGTCGTGTGGTTAAAATTTTGGCTGATGGTTTCTGGCGCCAGCGGCTTCTGGATTTAGGGTTTACTACCGGTGCCGCTGTGGAAGTAGTGAAAACCGGACCCATGGGGGACCCGGTGGCCTATCGCCTAAGAGGGACCATCATTGCCTTGAGAAAAAGGGAAGCGGCCCTAATTCGGGTAGAATATTAGGGCCTCAAGTAAATATCAGATCGAAGGGGGCATTACCCGTGAGCTTCCATTGCCGGTCAAGAGGTAACCCCTCAATCCAGATGCCGGTTGTGACGGCTAGTTGCCCTTGCCGCCAGCTTCACCAACCCACCGTAACTATTGCTTTAGCCGGTAACCCCAATACAGGGAAGAGTACTGTTTTTAATGCTTTAACGGGTCTCCGGCAACATACAGGCAACTGGGCTGGTAAAACGGTTGGCTTATGCCACGGCAGCTTTGACTATAAGGGGCATAAATTTATCGCCGTAGATTTACCCGGCACTTATTCCTTGCGCCCCGTTTCGCCAGAAGAAGAACTGGCCCGTGATTTTCTTTTGAGCGGGCAAGCTGAAGTAACAGTGGTGGTGGTTGACGCTACTGCTTTAGAGCGTACCCTACCTTTAGCGTTACAGGTAATGGAATTGGCGGAAAAGGTGGTCCTCTGCGTTAACCTTGTGGATGAGGCCCGGAAACGAGGACTGGCGATTGATGCTGATGCTTTAAGCCGGGAGTTAGGAATTCCGGTAGTGGCTACGGCGGCCCGCAGCAGGGAAGGCGTGGCAGAACTCCAGGAAACTATTTACGAGGTGGCTACCGGTAAAAGAGAGATAAAACCGTGCGTTGTTCGGTACGATCAGGAAATTGAAAGCCTAGCTGAAAAAATTATACCTTTTGTGCCGGGCAACAAGGAGAACAGATTAAAGGCTCGCTGGCAGGTCTTGAGATTACTGGAAGGGGAACGAGGTATTTATACGGATCAGGGTTTAGAGGAGATCTTGCAACGGTTTAGGGGTGAAAGGGCCCAGGAATTTAGTGAACGTATGGTCTGCCAGGTTTATAAGGTAGCCGAAAATCTTACCAGAAAAGCAATTAAAAAAATGCGTCAAGTAAGCCTTGATCGCGACCACTGGCTGGATAATATTCTTACTTCCCAATGGGCCGGCTTTCCTATTATGTTGTTACTCCTGGGTGCGGTCTTTTGGATCACCCTGATAGGGGCTAATTATCCCTCGGAAATTCTAGCCCGCCTTTTCTTTAGCCTGGAGGAAAAGCTAATTAATTTGAGCCAGCGCTGGGACCTCCCTGACTGGTTTCAAGGGTTGGCCATCCAGGGGGTATACCGAACTACCGCCTGGGTGGTATCCGTTATGCTCCCTCCCATGGCTATTTTTTTCCCCCTTTTTACTTTTTTGGAAGACCTGGGGTATCTTCCTCGTGTGGCTTTTAACCTAGATGGTTTGTTCAAGCTGGCGGGCACCCACGGTAAACAGGCCTTAACCATGAGCATGGGCTTTGGGTGCAATGCAGCCGGTGTTATAGCCTGCCGCATTATCGATTCTCCCCGGGAACGGCTGATAGCCATAATGACAAACGTCAGCATTCCGAAACTGCAACCGTTTACACCCTAGGGTGTCTCCAATTAAATAGAAAGGCAAAGAGATGGCGCGGCATGTTAACCTTTATGTATCTGGTACGATACTGCGCATTTTCCAAATGTTGTTGTGAAAATAGGGGATAATAACCACGAGGTGTGGTTTAAATGATGCGAGCAACCTGGCTTTATTTGGTAATTGCATTTTTATCTCTAATATCTTATGCTATAGCTATTTTTTTCTCAATCCAACCGGTTTTACTAGAATCGTGGCCTCCGGAAGCCGTGGCGGGGAAAAAAGTCTGGCAACAAAAAGGTTGTGTTGAATGCCATACTCTCCTGGGTAATGGAGGTTATGCGGCCAGTGATTTGACGAAGATCACCCAGACTGCCAGCTATGAGGAATTATTGACATTTCTTACCCGCCCCCCGGTAGTACCTCCATCCAGGCACAAACCTTCTCACCCGGCTCTGACGAGGGAGGAGGCCGAAAAAATACTATACTACCTAGAACAAGTGAGCAAAATCGATAACCGCGGTTGGCCACCCCGTCCCTTTGCAACTCGCAGCTCAGCAGGAGGTAAGTAGTTTTTTGATTAGATTTCTCCTGAGCCAAATCAAGAAAATATTTCTACGCCTCTTTTTCCGCCACCCTAAAAAACAGGGAAAACTACCATCAAAATTAAAGCATCCTTCCCAAAAGGCAGCATATCCTTATGCCCTGGCCGTCTTTCTTTTCTTAGCTTTTCAGGGCCTCTTGGCGACCGGCGGTGCCTTCCACCTTGTATTTCCCGATTTGCCGACACCCATTACCTTTCCCAGTGGCAGGGCTATGCACCTTAATTTGAGTATTTTTTGGCCCCTGCTTGGCATCATAGGGAGCACCTATTATTTCCTGGTACAGGTAACGAACCGTGGACTTTACAGCACCCGGCTGGCCAGGTGGGGATTTTGGTATCTTCTGGGCGTAGGTCTGAGCATCCTCGGCTCCCTGGCCTTTGGTTATACTGACGGTCGTGAATACCTAGAGGCTCCTTTCTTTTTAAAAATAGCCCTTTTGTTGGGGCTGCTAAGCTTTGTCTTCAACCTGGTAGCTACTGCTATTAAGAACCGGCTCTTACCACAGCTGGAAGTAATCATTATCTTGAGCGGCGCCGTACTTTCCGCCCTTTTTTATTTACCCACTATTTTCTTTATCTACCACCCTACGGTCGATGATGTTTTACGCTTCCAGGTCGTTCACCTCTGGGAAGAGGGCAGTCTGGAACTATTGGCTACCACCGTTGGCGCCGCCCTCCTGGCCTCCCTTGGGGTGGTGGGGAAGCAAAAATTAAAAAGATTGCTCTTTTGGGAAGCCAACCTAGTCCTCGTATCCGGCTTATTTGCTACCGGTCACCATTATTACTGGATTGGTATTTCAGCCTTGTGGCACATTATTGGTGCTCTGGCCAGTGGACTACAATTAGTACCCATTGTTCTCCTGGCCGTGGCCTCCTGGCAAAGTATGGTTGCCCCTGCTCTGGCGGCCTCAACTCAGCTAGAGGATCATACCCGGCCTCCTTACTTGGCTCTCTACTTCTTTTATGCCAGTGTATTTTGGAATGTAATTGGGGTTGGCCTCTTGGGTTTTCTCCTGGCTCTCCCTCCTATTAATCGTTATGTCCACGGCACTTATTTAACTTCTGCCCACGCCCACATGGCCCTGTTTGGCTTTCTGGGTTTACAGGTGCTGGCCAGCAGTTACTACGTCCTTGCCCATGGAAAATCACTGAAGTCTACTCATATCCGGCGAGTAAAAATATGCTTTATCTTATTGAATGGCGGTCTGGCCTTAATGGCCGCTAACTTGGTGATCGCAGGTTTTCTACAAACTTACCTGTGGCGGGGAGCTGGGATGGCTTTCCCCCAAGTTCACCTTCTCTTGACACCTTATCTTTTGCTGCGAGCCGGCGGGGGTATAATTTTTGCTGCAGGCGCTGTCTTGCTCGCCTGGGAAATGGTTTCCCTGGTAAACAACCGTTATTGACTTCTAAAGGGTTGTGCTATTAGGTTTGCTACCTGTGCGGATCATTTGGCACCGCTAGCGGGGTGGAAGGAGTTTGTCTCCTGGAGGCGAATATTTTGCGAGAGGCTAACCCGGAAGGTGATAACCGGTGTTAGATCAATAGGCCGAAGGCCAAGACAAGAAGGAGGTACCAGCATGGTGTTATACGAGGTGCGGGACCTGGGTAGGAAGTTGGTGATAGAGGCCAATAGCTCCAACCAGGCTAAACGCTTGGCCTGCAAGAAGTGGGGCAGGAAAGCATCCGACTACTGGTGCGGGATAATTACCTGGAGGGCGAAGAAGCTGAAAGAGACTTGATAGTCTGGCAACCCTTGGCTAGAATGAAGGTGAAGGCAGGTGAGTGCCGTGCCGGAGGAAGCATTGAACGAAGTGGCGGCGACGAATGAGCCGCCGAACAGGCTGGTATCGTCCGAGTTTTTCTTTCTGCTCCAGAGGATAGACAGGCTGGACGAGAAGCTGTCCAGGGAGATCAAAGAAGTGGACCTCAAATTATCTGGACGAATTGATAACCTTAACGAAAAGCTGGAGAATATAAGATTTTGGGCCATAGGCGCAGTACTCACCCTAATTGCCGGATTTGCCGGTGTAATCATCACGCTCCTGCAAAATAATGAGTTGAACCTTAAGGCGGGTGCTACCTACCATTTTATAGTATTCAGCGTTGATAAGCCCCTGGGTGTGGCGCCTGAAAAGGCGACTAGTATTCTACAGAGCCTTATCAACCGAAGCACGCCAGGCACGCCTTCAGGGCAAATATGATGAGTATGTGCCTTGGGAGATACGTCACAGTGTATGATATCCAAATACAGGGCGAAGCTTTAAAGGTATACTGCAAACTAGATAAGGAGCTGCGGGTGAGGATAGATGAAGCAGCTTGGGTTGAAGCCGAATGGGCTTTCCAGAGAGGGAAATACCCTAGCGCTATTACCAGAATATATTATGCCTGGATTTAGCTGCGAGATTAATAGAGCAGCAAAAGTAGCCCGGCAAACCCCAGCCGGGCGTTCCGTTTATATGGGAGCCAATTTAGAGGGCCTGCACGTGCAGCCCTTCCTGATTCTGGTGGGAGGAGCGCCGCCAAAGGCGCTCCTCCCTTTAAATGCAGCTCTGGCCTTCATGCCAGCTTTATCAGGAGAAAGCTCCTCCAGGAATATATCCGTTACGTCGGCGCCCTGGTTTCCACCGGGGAGGCTCTGGAGAGAAGGTATTATATCCTCCTTCCCGGGGAGGAAAGGGAGGAAGTACTACAGAGGGCGCACGAGCTGGCTTCCAATCTTGAGCGGGCAGGACTCAAGGTGGCTATATGCTAGGAGCAGGAGATTATCGACCTGCTTTTCGTCTTTCTGCACCCGGTCCAAGCGGCCTTCGAGCGGCCCCCTGCGTTGGCGGGGTCCCAGTTGCCACCCCTATTGGGAGCGGTGTAAGAAGGAATTTGTCTCCTGGAAGCGAATATTTTGCTAGAGGCTAACCCGGGAGGTGATAACCGGTGTTAGATCAATCTTCTTCATTATCGCTTCAGGCACTAAGGCCCAAGCCTCCTGTGAAATGGGCAGGGGGCAAAGCCCAGCTTATACCTCAATTTGAGCCACTGTTTCCTAAGAAAGAATACAACCTTTACATAGAACCTTTCGTGGGAGGCGGGGCGGTATTTTTCCACCTACTGCCCCACCAGGCTATCCTTATCGATAGCAACGAGGAGCTTATTAACTTTTACCTGGTGGTGCGTGACAACCTAGAGGAACTGCTAAGGGATCTCAGAAAGCATAAAAACACGCGGGAATATTATTACTCTGTCCGGGCCTTAGATCCCCAGGAGCTTTCTCCCGTAGAGAGGGCTTCCAGGTTCCTTTATCTCAACAAAACAGCTTATAACGGGCTGTGGAGGGTAAACAGCCAGGGTAAGCATAACGTGCCCTTTGGGAGATATAGGAACCCCAAGATTGTGGACGAGCCCAACCTCCGGTCGGTGGCCGAGGCTTTAAGACACGCCCAGATAATCTGCGACGATTTTAGTCGCGTGCTGGAGTTCGCCCGGCCGAGTACCTTTGTATACCTCGACCCGCCTTATTACCCCTTATCCGATACGGCCAACTTTACGGGCTACACTTCGGACGCTTTCGGGCCTGAGGACCAGAAGAGATTAGCGGCTGTATTTAGAGAACTAGATAGAAGTGGCTGTTTGGTGATGCTGAGCAATTCGGATACGCCCTTCATACGTGAGCTTTATTCGGGATACGATATCCAGATAGTCTACGCCAGGCGGGCTATAAACTGCCGACCTGATCGAAGAGGACCGATAACAGAACTTGTTATTCGGAATTATCGATGAGGATGGTTATACCAGGTAAAGATGCTCGTTAGTGTTGTGGGATTTGCGGCCGGGGTGTATTACCCCGGCTTTTTTGTTTCTTTTTTCCGGGCAAGAGGAATAGAGAACTGGGAGACCCCACGGTGGTCGGCTTTGCTGATAGAGCAAGAATCAGGGAAGCGATAAAGTCTAACCTGGCCGTTCTGGTGGCCAGCGCTGCTAGCTGGCGCTGGGGAGACTTGATGCGGATTAGAATCCTCCTTCCGGCTGGTGCGGGTAGCTCCGCGAGATGGGGAGTTTAAGGAGTTAAGCAAAAAGGATGGAAATGTTCAAGGCCTTCCAGCTGCTTTCTCATGTTGCTGCTGCAGGCCGGGCCTTGGTCGGCAAGGGTGCGACCTGCAGCATATGCTCTCGAGCTGGCGCCCGGTTCGTGCATTTGAGTATTAGAGTTTATTGCGTTTACCTGGAGTCCTTTTCCTGTAGTAGGACAATCTAGGGCCTTCGTACAATGTAGCGGAAGGGGAGATGGGGAATGGCCGTGGCGCTTAGAAGAGAGGAGTCTAAGTCTCCCACTGGAGGGTATGTCGTTAGGGTATTATATACAGGTACACGGGAAGAAAGCGAAAGGGCGCTTAAGGAAGCGCGGCGGTACGCTTTCCAAAAAGTTTATGAGATAATCAAAAACGAAAAGGTGCAAGTCTAGTGCTAGCAGTAATATACGTGCGCGTTTCCACGGAAGATCAGGCCCGGCATGGATACAGCCTTGAAGCCCAGGAGGAAGCCTGCCGCAGGAAGGCAATGGAGCTAGGGGCCACACTGGTGGAGATCTACCGTGATGAAGGATACACGGGAGAGATTATGGAACGCCCGGGCCTTCAAGCCGCCCTGGCCGCAGCGAAGAGCGCGGCCTTCTTTATTGCTTATGACCCAGACAGGCTCTCCAGGAGACTGGCCCACCAGCTCCTCCTGGTGGAGACGATAGAGAAGGCCGGTTGCCGGTTGGAGTTTGTAACCATGGACTGGCAGGCCACCCCGGAAGGAAGGCTTTTTTATTCCTTGCGCGGGGCCATAGCCGAATACGAAAAGGAGAAGTTTAAGCTGCGCAGCCAGTTCGGCCGCCTGGCGAAAGCGAAACAGGGCTACTTGCCCTTTAACCCCAAAACTTACGGGTACCTATACTCTGAGGGAAAATACGAGATCGACGAGGCCAAGGCGGCCGTGTACCGCCGTATGGTGGATATGGCCCTGTCCGGGAAGTCATGCAGTGAGATAGCCGCTGTGCTCAATTCGAAGGGCATACCGGGACCTAAAGGCGATAGGTGGTACCGGCAGACGGTCCGGAGAATACTGAAAAACCCCGCCTACAAGGGAACTCTGTACGTCCACATGTACGATACCGAAGGGCATAAGGCCATAAGGCAGCGAGGCGGCAGCGCAAGTCCCAGGATCCGCCCCCAGGAAGATTGGGTAGCGGTATCTGTACCGCCGTTAATTAGCCCAGAAGAATGGGAACTCCTGCAGCAGGCCATTACTGCCGGGAGGCGCGGTAACCAGGGAGGGAAAACCTATTATTACCCTTTGAGTGGCCTCGTTTACTGTGGCCTTTGTGGCGGGAGCATGTGTGGCAGCTACGGTAAGAGCCGGAAGGGAAACATCTTCAGGTATTACATATGTACCCGGGCTTGGCCTTCAGTACAAGCGGAGAGACGCAATCCGGTGTCCTGCCCCGGGAACAGACACCGGGCGGATAAGGTTGAAGAAGCGGTATGGGGGAAGGTAAGGGAATGGCTTTCCGACCCTGAAGCCCTGGTGCGCGACGCCTTGGATACGTCGGCGGCAGACCAGGCTGCCAAGGAGGCGGAGAGGGTCAAAAAGCGGCTGGAACAGGCCGAACGGGAAAGGGAGCGTGTCTTTGAAGCATATAAGCGTGGCCTGATAAGCCTAGAAATGTTTGAACGGGCAGTGAAGGAGCTTGAGGCAGAAAAGAAGCTCCTAGAAGCCAGGCTGAAAGAGCTAAAAGAGACGGTTAACAGCACTTCGGCGGTGCGGTATGGCGTTGCAATGTTGCACGAGCTGGCGCGGGAGGTGGCGGGGAGGCTGGACGATCTGGACTGGCAGGACAGG
Source organism: Thermanaeromonas sp. DSM 22490 (assembly GCF_056378755.1). Lineage (NCBI taxonomy): Bacteria > Bacillati > Bacillota > Clostridia > Neomoorellales > Neomoorellaceae > Thermanaeromonas > Thermanaeromonas sp. DSM 22490. The sequence goes on along the minus strand of NZ_JBJHHE010000025.1, from coordinate 4,294 downwards.
GAAAAGCTCATAAGGCTCTTGGTACGGAGAGTCACCCTCCTTAAAGGGGAAATGGTGGTTGAGGCCAGGGTGCGTCAACTGGAGGCAAAAGAAAATGGACAGTTGCCGTATGAGCGGGAAAACGAAATAAGCATACCAATAGTTAAACCTATAAGTTTCTAATGCTTAAGATCATGGTACAATAGTGGCTAGGAGAGTGGTTTTTATGAAGCTTGACCGTATCACTGTAGACCCCCAGGTATGCATGGGCCAGCCCACCATACGTGGTACGCGCATTACCGTGGCTTTTGTTTTGAAGCTTTTGGCTTCTGGCATGGATATCCCCGCGATCCTTAATGCTTATCCGGAACTGGAAGAAGAAGAAGACATACGGCAGAGCCTGATGTATGGTGCCTGGCTTGCTGCGGAGCAGACAAGGCCTGCACCCTGGGAGGCAAAGGAGTCTTGAAAGATTTACGATATTTGGCAGACCTCCATATTTCGCCTCTGACGTGTGAGTATTTACGCAAAGCGGGCTACTCTATTGTGAGAGTGACAGACCTTCTTTCCCCTAAAGCTTCGGATGAAGAGATACTAAGATATGCACGCGACTGCCGGATGGTCATTATAACCCAGGACTTGGATTTTTCAGCCCTTCTTGCTATCACCAACGCTTCGCAGCCGAGCGTTATTATCCTCCGCTTAGCCATACCTCACCCACAGGCCGTAGCTAAAATCCTTTGCCAGGTCCTACCGAAGGTGGAGGCTGATCTGGTAAAAGGAGCTATAATTTTTGTGACTGAAGACAAGGTAAAAGTGAGGATGCTCCCTGTCCACTGAAGAAGGGGGTTAACAGCTAAAGCAAATTTTCCCCAAAGGCAAGCGCAGGAAGCTAGGGGAAAGAGATGTGGTTGCGGTTTCGGAATGCTCACGAACGTTTTTGTACCTTGTAACGGCCGGTTTCCCTTACTGATTACTTTGGCCAGCATTTTTTTTGCTGGAACAAGTGGAAATTCTTTAGCGGCAGCAGTGGCTGTCACCGGGCTTGTCTTGTTCGGTATAGTTATTACCCTGGTGGTTTCCTGGGTATTATCCCGGACTCTTTTGCAAGGTGTACCTTCCGCCTTTGCCCTGGAGCTTCCTCCCTTCCGGTGGCCCAGAATAGGCAGCTTGTTAATCCATTCCTTTTTGGATCGTACTATATTTGTTTTGGGCAGGGCGGTAACCGTCGCTGCCCCTGCCGGAGCCCTGACTTGGGTTCTGGCCAATACCTATATAGGTAATCAGAACTTCTTAAATCTGGTCGCCGGGTACCTTCAGCCCCTGGCCCGCCCTCTGGGCTTAGATGGGTACATTCTTTTAGCTTTTATTCTGGCTTTGCCGGCCAACGAACTGGTTTTACCCCTCTTACTTATGGCCTATCTTAACCTGGGCACCCTGGTAGAATTGGATAGCCTAGAGACGCTGGTAGCTTTATTGAAATCCTATGGCTGGACATGGGCTACAGCCCTATCGGTTATGCTTTTTAGTCTCCTCCATTACCCCTGCGCCACCACTTTGCTTTCTATTTACAAGGAGACGAGGAGTTTGAAGTGGACTGTACTGGCCTTCGCGATTCCTTTGAGTGTGGCCTCAATAGTTTTGCTACTGTTGAATGCGGTTTTAAAGTTGGTCTAGAATTTTTCTCAAAAGAATTGTATAGACTATCCCCACAAGAAGATCGAAGGGGGTAGTTTAAGTGACCAGGATTATCGGTATCCTCCCCAATCAGCAACAGGTGGGCGCCGTAATCGATAGTCTCAGGGCGGCCGGTTTTGACCGCAAGGATATGATTATTTCTGATCTCAGCAAATCTTTTAGGGGTAGGAGAGACCCCGGGGAAGTACCATATTTAAAAACGGAGCGCGAAGGCCTGTGGGAAATGGGAGCTTACACCGATTTTTTGACCGATGAGGCCGGCCAGGGAATTGTAGTAGTTGTGGAAGCGCCGCGTAATGAGGCAGCCCGTATACGCGAGATAATGGAACAGAACGGTGCTGCTAAGATTATTCAGGATTAGGGGTCACCGTGTTATAGCGGTGGCCCTTCTTATTTACCCCTTTAGGCTTCTGAAGGCCGAATTTCCGCTTACGAATGTTAAGCGGGGTCTAAAGCTTAAATTATAATCTAAAAGGATTAGGGCCCATAGTTTTTAACTCTTCAATATACCGGTTGAGAAACTGCGGCAGTATACCTTCTCCCAGTAAAGGTGGTGCCTTAACTTGAGGCAGGCGGCCGTCAATCTGGGCCAGTATATCCCGGTCAGTGTAACCCTCTATACTAATGGCGGCCGGACGGCAGGCCACGGCACAAATACCGCATCCGCGGCATAAATCGGGCTCTATAACTGCTACTAATTTATTCATATCGCTCGCGAAAAGGTTGGGAACTTCCCACAGACCGTTATGCGCTATTATTTTTTTATTTTCTTTTAGGCTAATAGCACCAAAAGGGCATACTTCTCGACAGGTAAAACAGCTGTTACAAAGACCCCAGTCAATGCTTGCCACATGAGGAGTAACTTCTGCCAGCGGGAGGTACTTCACTCTTTCCGGTTCTATCATCATCCTGGTCAGTGTTTCCTGGAGGTTCTGTATCCTGGAAGCGACTAATGTATTACCTCGCTTAAAGCGGCACTGGTTTTCCCGGCATCCTGCTATAAGAATTCCGTCAATGCCATGGGAAAGGGCATCATTAACCAGGGACATATTGACGGCGCCGGAGCAGGGCACGCGGATAATGCGCAGGTTGGCCGGATAGGGTATGCGCTCCCTCCCCAGCCGGTCAGCTTCCGGATAGGCATCGTTTTTACAGAAAAAACCCAAGAGCAGGGGTTCTTCCTCGGGGATGCCGGCTGTGTTGATGGCAGTGATCATAGCGGCTACTTCTTCTAGTCTAAAATCCGGCAGGGAGATAGCCTGCAGGGGACACCCCCCCACACATATACCGCACCTCTGGCATTTTTGGGGATCGGGGGTGGGAAATCCATCTTTATCGAGCTGGTAAGCTTCATTAGGACACTCTTCCACACAGCGTTTGCAGCGATCGCATTTCAGCCTGTTAACGATGGCCGTATGAAGAGGCTTATGGCTTAAATACCCTGTGGCCCCTGCCGTATATACCCGGGCGCACGCCATAAGGATAAGGTCCAGCGCTTTTCTGGTGGCTTTTTCTTTTTGGGGATGTACCCAGGCACACTGCTCGCGAATATTAGCTATTTCTACTAATCTCCGGTTAATACCACTCGCCTCGGCCAACCAGCCAAAATCAAGATAATAAAGCTGGGGAGAGCATGCTGCTACTACCAGGCCGGTAAGGGCATGGTCTCTGATTGTCTGGCCTATTTTTTCCAGGCCGAAAGAAGAGCAAGCCTGGAAAAGCACTTCTATCCAACTGACACTACGGGCGTTCTTCAGTTTTTCCACGAGAAATTCTATGTCTATAAGCGTATCCAATTCTCCCTTGCACCGACAGATGAAAGCCCCTATCTGCATCTTGATCCCTTCTAGCCCCTTTAATTAACTAGCAGCGGCACATGGTGCCGCTGCCCAGTCACTCATTTCTATTCTTGCAAACAAATCTTTCTACTTTGCCATTAATATCCACTAAGGTCCACATTATCTTATTGGTACCCATCAGCGGAATTAATTTGGCTGGATAATATCCTAACTGGTAAGGAAGCCTTGTTTCTATGGCTCCCTGTGGGCAGACTTTGGTACAGGACATGCAATCCCAGCAGTCCCTGGGATCTCTACAATATGCCTTGTTATCTTCTCCCAGAGTCATCAAGTCGCCGGGACATATCTGCTCGCACAGCGGTTCTTTTTCTGCCTTACAGCCATCACATTTTTCCAGTATTACTTTGGGCGGCACGGAAGATCAACCTCCTTCTCGCATCTTTGACCTAGGGGCGCAGGCGGTCGCCCGGCACTATTTGTTCATACGGTCTGGTGAATACTTCGATTTCTCCTGTTTCGAGGTTCTTCCGGGAATTAACAAAGCAATCGAACTCAGGATTGATATCGGGATAATCCATCCTGGTTTGCCATCCCGGCCACCTGGTCTCCCGGCGGAACAGGAGGTGGTGGATTAGGACTTCGGCCACGTCCAACCGATCGATAACCTCATGGGCCAGCATCAGTTCATGTAAATCCCCGGCTATCAAGTATTTTGTCTGATCCTTTAAAATGCGGATATGGTTTAGAAGTGATGTGATAAACCCCTTAAATCAAGGCTAATTGCAGTCGAAAACACGAGATAAATAATAGGTGATGTT
>NZ_JBJHHE010000024.1:0-31860 GCF_056378755.1 Thermanaeromonas sp. DSM 22490 | reverse complement strand
AGTAGATGTCATTACTATTTTCGATGTCGATATGCTAATACCTGCTAATTAAAATGAGTTTTTCACAACGCTTCTAAATATAAAAAGGCTAAGTGTACCTCAAGATGCGGGTAGCGTTCTTTTAGGACCTGGGCGGCCTCCTGCATGTCTTGATGCTGGCGATTGAGCTGCTCAACTACAGGTAATTCTCCCAGACCGTAGGCGCCGCAGTCTTCGTGGTGGATAATATAAACTTCTTTAATCTGGTGGAGCCTAATGGAATCCTCTACTAGGGATAATTTGCCTCCTGGCAGGAAATTGCGGCTGGCGCCAGGAAGGGCTATATAGTCATAGTTACCTTGTAAGCCTTTGGCCTTCAGCCATTTAGCCACAGGGTGTTGGATCCGGAAATCCATACAAGTTAAAATACAAGCCTGGCAGTGGGCCACTTAGTATACACCTCCTGGTAATAATTATAAATCTTGGCTCTCACATTGGCTATACTTTAAGGAGACGAACAAGGAAATTTAAGGGGTTAGAATAAAAAATGACCCTCTTAAAATTGGTTATAATGACGAATAAATTAATAGAAACTTTTAAGGAATGGGGGGGTCAATATGAAACGAGGCAAGAAATACTTATCGTTGGTGCTGGCTGTTATGTTTATTTTGGCGTTGGCATTCCCTGCCTGGGCAGCACCGGTTAATCCCGGAGGACAGGAGGAGCAGTACTTGAGCCAGGAACAGCTACAATCTCACGAGCAAGAGCAAGAGCAAGAACAAGAACAGGAACAAGAGCGGGAGGGGACAAAGGCATATAAGAAATCCTGGAAATACAAGGAACAGCACGAAAGTGTAACAGGGAAAGTGTATAAGGGGATAGAAAACGCACTCCAGCATGTGAAAAATCCGGTGGCTAGGGCTGCTCTGCAGGCTATTTTGGAGGGAAGAAGCGTAGCAGAAGCGGTCTATGAGGCTAAACAACAGCTTTCCCAGTGGAAAGATCCTGAAGAAATTGGTGAAGTGGCGGAGCAGTTAGAAAATACTTTAGAAGAAGATACAACTCTGGATGATCTTGGCCGGGCGCGGTTAAAGAAACATTTGGTAGACATGTATTTCAAAGCAGGTAAAGCCCACAAGGCACGGGAGTTGCTGGAAGGTATTTTGGAAAAAATAGCTGATGATGAGGAGGCTTACCAGCAACTGGATAAAGCTTATGCTGCTACGGGAGATTTCAAAGTAAAGGTGTTTTTCCGTGGTAAACCAGTGGTTTTTGATGTAGCTCCCAGGGTAGAAAATGGCCGTGTCCTGGTGCCCATAAGGAAGTTAGCTGAAAGCCTGAACGCCAATGTTTCCTACGATAATGGAGTGATATCTATCCAAAACAAGGGCGTTGATATCAAGCTAATAATAGGTAGCCAGGAAGCTTTAGTCAATGGTGTGCGGATTACTTTAGATGTACCTGCCCGGGTAGAGGATGGCCGTACTTTGGTACCTTTGCGGTTTGTTAGCGAGAACCTGAAGGCTGATGTAAAGTATTACGGTGATAGTAACTTGATAGTAGTGAATGATCAATAGGTAAAGGTATAGCCTGGAGCCCCGCTTACAAAGGCGGGGCTCTCTTATATTGGTACCTGCAGCTAAAAGAGACCGGCGGGTTCAAATCTTGCTGCCGCTTTCCAGGAGGGCGTCGGCAGCGGAAGGGAAAGGGATAAAGATTACGAGGGGCTCTGGAAAAAAACTTAGGAGTTTGCTACACTAATCACGGCTGTATTGTAAATTTACCCTGCGGAGGGCCCGGATTGAAGGCAGCGGAAAGAAGGGAAAGGATACTGGATATTTTGCGCGGGGGAGAGCCCGTGACAGGCTCCGAGCTGGCCCGGCAGCTGGGGGTAAGCCGGCAAGTAATAGTCCAGGACGTGGCCATCTTGAGGGCCGGGGGTAGCGCTATTCTGGCTACTCCTCAGGGTTATCTTTTGCCTTCTTTCGAGGAGGGTCCGAGGAGAACCTTTGCTTGCCGGCACGACTTGCGGGGATTAGAAGAAGAACTCCTCATTATAGTGGATAACGGAGGCAAAGTAATAGATGTGGTAGTGGAGCACCCCCTCTACGGCGAACTCCGGGGATACCTTATGCTCGCTTCCCGCCGGGAGGTATACGAATTTATAAGTAAACTTAAAAATAGCGGGGCCAAGCCCCTGTATACTTTGACTGATAATGGGGTGCATCTGCACACAGTAGTAGCTGCTAGTGAGGCAGTTCTGGAAACCATTGAGCAGGGGCTGGCAGAGGCGGGGATACTTCTAAAATAAAATCAAAGAGTGGAGAAAAGGTTGACGAGCTGCGGGGGCAGCTTTATAATTGGCTTGAATATGTCAAGACAGCTGTTATGACTTTGTGATTTAAGGAAAGGAGGAGAACGATGGAGGCGCTGGTAAAAGAGATAGAGGAGCTAAAAAGGGAGCGGCGGGCGGTTATCCTGGCGCATAATTACCAGCAGGATGCTGTCCAGAATATTGCAGACTTTGTAGGAGATTCCCTGGCTTTAAGCCGCTACGCGGCTGCTAGCAAGGCCGAGGTAATAGTTCTGGCTGGAGTGCGCTTTATGGCCGAAAGTGCCAGTATCCTGGCACCGGAGAAGACGGTTCTCCTGCCGGATATTTTTGCTGGGTGCCCTCTGGCGGACAGTATTGATGTGGATAGTTTACGGCGGGAAAAGGCCAGATATCCTGATGCCGCCGTGGTGTGTTACGTCAATTCCCCGGCAGCGGTCAAGGCGGAAAGCGATATCTGCTGTACTTCCAGTAATGCTGTGGAAGTAGTACGGTCCTTGCCCCACCGCCGCATTCTCTTTGTACCTGACCGCAATTTGGCGAGCTTTGTAGCGCGGTTCACGGATAAAGAAATTATCCCTTGGAATGGCCTTTGCATTACCCATTACAGGGTGACCCTGGAGGAGCTTGAAGAGGCCAAAGCAGCTCACCCCCGGGCGAAGATCCTGGTTCACCCCGAGTGCCGGCCGGAAGTGGTGGAGGCTGCTGATTTTGTGGGGAGTACGGGGGCTATCCTTAAGTTTGCCCGGGAAAGCGAGGCTGAAGAGTTTTTAATCGGAACAGAAATGGGTATCATTCACCGGCTGGAGTTAGAGAATCCAGGTAAAAAGTTTTATCTCCTGTCGCCGGGTCTAATCTGCCCTAATATGAAGCTAACTACCTTAGCTAAGATAGCTAAGTGCTTAAAAGAGATGCGGCCCGTGATACAAGTACCGGAAGAGATACGTGTTCGGGCCTATCAAGCTCTGGAGCGCATGTTGAAAGTGGCGTGAAAAAATGAAGCCGGTGCCCCGCTATTTGGTAAACTTTAATTTATCCCGCTTGCTCACAGAAAAAACGGACATTTTAATTATAGGGAGCGGTATCGCTGGCCTATTCACAGCCCTGAAGTTAGCCGGACGTTACAGGGTGACGCTGGTAACCAAGGAGGACCCGGAGGAATGCTCCACCGACCTGGCCCAGGGCGGTATTGCCGCTGTGATGGATGAGGCTGATTCCGTGGAGCTGCATGTTAAAGACACCCTGGCGGCCGGAGCGGGCCTTAGCGACCCTGAGGCCGTTAGAGTTTTGGTAGAAGAGGGGCCAGAGCGGATACGGGATCTCATGGAGTGGGGTATTGCTTTCGACCGGGAAGGAGGCCGGCTGGCCTTAGGAAGGGAAGGGGCCCATAGCCGCCGGCGCATTCTCCATGCCGGCGGTGATGCTACCGGCGCAGTTATATGGCAGGGCTTGGCTGCCAGGGCGGCGGTGGAAAAGAATATCCACCTGCTGCCCCAAACCATGGCCCTGGATCTCCTGGTAGACGAGGGGCGCTGCCACGGGGCTCTGGTGGTATTACCGGATGGGTCGTTGCGGGCCATTTTGGCGGCGGCTACGGTACTGGCCAGCGGGGGTGCCGGGCAGCTTTACCCTGTAACTACCAACCCGGTGGTGGCCACAGGCGATGGCGTGGCTATGGCTTACCGGGCCGGAGCCGAGGTCATGGATCTGGAATTTTACCAGTTTCACCCTACAGCCCTGGTCCATCCGGCTGCTCCGGGTTTCTTAATTACCGAGGCCGTGCGCGGAGAAGGTGCTATATTGCGCAATAAAGCCGGGGAGAGATTTATGCCCCGATACCATCCTTTGGCAGAGCTGGCACCCCGGGATGTGGTGGCCAGGGCTATTGCCCGGGAGATGGCTTCCTCGGGAACGGAAAGTGTCTTCCTGGACCTCACCCATTTAGACTCCGAGTGGTTAGAGCGACGTTTTCCTACTATTATCACTGTCTGCCGTAAACTGGGTCTGGAACCCCAGCGGGACTGGGTGCCAGTAGCACCGGCAGCCCATTATCTTATGGGCGGCGTGCGTACCGACCTTAACGGCCGGACGAACCTGGAAGGCCTCTATGCCGGCGGAGAAGTGGCCTGTACCGGAGTGCACGGGGCTAATCGTCTGGCCAGTAATTCCCTGCTGGAAGGAGTAGTGTTTGGAGAGCGGATAGCTAGGGATATCTTAAGCCGGGATTTAAGGAGATTTAGTTGCCCCTGGTTAGAATATAGGGAGTTGCAGGAGGAAGCCAGCCCGGCGGAGGAAGGAGTAGTAGCGGCTGTGCAGCAGATTATGCAGAGCCGGGTAGGTTTAATACGGGAAGGTACGGGCTTAAAGAAGGCAGCTTCTGCCCTGGAACATTTTTGGCCACTGCTACACTGTGGAGCTCGGGGACGACGGGCGGCCGAGGTTCGCAATATGTTGCTAGTAGCGCGTCTTATGGTAGAAGCGGCTATCTGGCGCCGGGAGAGCCGGGGTGCCCATTATCGTGCGGATTATCCGGCACCTGATCCTGCCTATAAGAAGCGCCTGGTGCTGGCTAGGGGAGAAGAACCCCGGGAAATTCCTGTGCCAGCAGGAGAGGCACCGCTATTCAGGAATTGAAACATTACCTGTTTTACGTTATCTGGGGGAGGTTTCCGCCATGCTCAATATGCTGGTAGTTGGCGATATCGTCCAAAGAGCCCTGGAGGAGGATCTGGGGGCCGGAGATGTGACCAGTGCTCCCCTGTTCAGCCCCCAGGATATGGGTCGGGGGGAAATTGTAGCCCGGCAGAAAGGAATTATAGCTGGGCTACCGGTGGCTGAGCTCACCTTCAAGCTGGCTCCTCCCGGTTGTACCCTTACCCCCTTGGTGAGGGAGGGCAGCCGTATTGAAGCCGGACAGGTAGTAGCTCGTGTGGAGGGGCCCTTGCTGGCCATTTTAGGAGGCGAGAGGGTAGCCCTGAATTTCCTCCAGCGCCTATCGGGCATTGCCACTTTAACTGCCCGTTATGTGGAACGGGTTAAACCTTATAAAGCTCGGATTTGCGATACCCGCAAAACTGTCCCGGGTTTGCGGCTGTTGGATAAATACGCTGTGCGCCTGGGCGGCGGCGTTAATCACCGGTGGAATTTGGGGGATGCTGTCTTGCTTAAGGATAACCACATTAAAGCGGCTGGTGGTATTGCCCGGGCAGTGGAGAAGGTGCGCCGGGTTATACCCCTTACGACCAAAATAGAAGTGGAAGTGGAAAGTCTGGACCAGGTGGCCGAAGCCTTACAGGCTCAGGTTGACATAATAATGCTGGATAATATGTCTCTGGAAGCAATGAGGGAAGCGGTAGCTATGATTAACGGGAGGGCCTTGGTGGAAGCTTCGGGAGGTATTACCCTGGAGCAGGTAGCAGACGTAGCAGCCACTGGTGTGGACTTTATTTCCATTGGGGCTTTAACCCATAGTGTCCCTGCCCTGGATTTGAGCTTGGAGCTGGTATAAGGTATATGTATATTTTTTGAATGAGGTTTAATTTTATGCTTATACTTTTTCATATAGGAGGAACCTATCAAAAAATGGCGAAATAATTTAGATGGCCAGACCAGAAAAATTTAAACATAAACATAGAGGAGGTTTGGTAATTAATGCCTTGGGATCCTACTAAATTGGCAGACTGGCAGATTTCCCTGGAAGCAGAAAAAAATATGCCCAAGCCTGAAGAAGTGCCGGACAAATTGGGCCTTAAGAAGGATGAAGTCATTCCCTACGGCAGGCTTTGCAGGCTGGACTACATGAAGATCTTGGAGCGGCTTAAGGATAGACCTGATGGAAAATACATCGAAATCACCGCTGTTACTCCTACCCCCCTGGGCGAAGGCAAGACTACTACAACCTTGGGTCTCATTGAGGGTCTGGCTAAGCGCGGTAAAAACGTGGGCGGCTGCATCCGCCAACCTTCCAGTGCTCCTACCTTTAATATCAAGGGCACGGCGGCTGGTGGTGGAAACGCCCTCCTGATACCCATGACCGAGTTCTCCTTGGGGCTTACGGGTGATATCAACAATATTACCAACGCCCACAACCTGATGATGGTAGCCTTAACCGCCCGTATGCAGCACGAAGCCAATTATACCGATGAGGAGCTGGCCAAGCGGGGCTTACGCCGCCTTAATATCCATCCTAAAAAAATTGAGCAGAGGTGGGTGATGGACCTCGGCGCCCAAGCCCTCCGCAACATAGTTATTGGCCTAGGTACGGAAATGGACGGCTTTACCATGCAGTCTGGATTTATGGTGAGTGTGGCTTCGGAACTTATGGCCATACTCGCTATGGTGAGGGACCTGAAGGAGTTACGCGAAAGCTTAGGCAGGATTATCGTAGCCTATGACAGGCAGAACAACCCCATTACGACTGAAGATCTCGAGGTTGCCGGGGCCATGTGCGCCATTATGCGGGAGTCTCTGAACCCGACCCTTTGCTGGACGGCAGAATATCAGCCGGTAATGGTACATGCAGGTCCTTTTGCTAATATAGCTGTCGGCCAGTCCTCGGTCATTGGAGACCGTATTGGACTTAAGATGTTCGATTATCATTGTACAGAGAGCGGCTTCGGAGCTGATATTGGTTTCGAAAAATTTGTTAACGTAAAGTGCCGCCACAGCGGCCTCAAGCCTAACGTCTCGGTAATCGTAACCACCGTCAGGAGCATGAAGATGCACGGCGGTGGACCGCCCGTGGTTCCCGGCCGGCCGCTGGATGAAGCCTACACCAAGGAGAACCTGGAACTTCTGGAAAAAGGCATCGAAAACTTACTACATCACATCGGTATTGTGAAGAAATCCGGTATCAAGCCGGTTGTCTGTGTCAACAGTTTCCCCACTGATACTGAAGAGGAGCATAAACTTGTAAGGCGCTATGTCGAACAGGCCGGCGCTCGCTGCGCCATTAGCAACCATTGGCGCTATGGCGGAGATGGGGCTCTGGAGCTGGCCGATGCGGTTATCGACGCCTGCCAGGAAGAAGTGGACTTCAAATTCTTCTATCCCATGGAAATGCCTTTCATGGAGCGCGTAGAATTAATTGCCAGGGAAGTGTACGGCGCCGATGGTGTGCAGTGGCTGCCGGCAGCCAAAGCTAAGGCCAAGATGCTCCAAGAGAAGTATCCCGACTTCTATACTATGATGGCTAAGACCCATTTAAGCCTCAGCGATGACCCGAACCTTAAAGGCGTGCCTAAGGGCTGGTCTCTCACCGTCCGGGACGTGCTGGTATTTGCGGGCGCTAAATTCCTGGTTCCTGTATGCGGAGAAATTAGGTTAGTTCCCGGGACTTCTTCGGACCCGGCCTTCAGAAGGATCGACGTGGATGTGGAGACCGGGGTGGTCAAGGGACTGTTCTAAGCCGGAGGTCCTTTAAGAGCACGGGCGGCGGGGACCTCAGTGTTGCCGGTATAATGGCTAAGAAAAATATTTTAGGGGCGGTGGTCAGGAAAATGCCTGCCACCGTTCCTTATTTAACACAAGTTTAATGTATCTCTAACCTGTTCTTAATGGCACTGCTTTATACTAACATAAGGAGTAGTATACCTAAAATTAAAAACCAAAATATGCTAACAAGAGGGTAGAAAGGAAAAATGGAGAGGCCGAAAATTAAAGTTAAGAATTTGAATTTTTATTACGGTAAAACCCGAGCGCTCAAAGATATAAATTTGACCATCCACGAAAACCGTATTACGGCCCTCATTGGTCCTTCCGGTTGCGGTAAATCTACTTTTTTGCGCACTTTGAATAGGTTAAACGATTTGATAGAAAATAGCCATCTTTCCGGCGAGGTCCTGTTGGACGAGAAAAATATTTACGATCCCGATGTAGATGTTATCTCTTTGCGCAAAAGGGTAGGTATGGTTTTTCAAAGGCCTAATCCTTTTCCCATGTCTATCTACGATAATGTAGCTTATGGTCCTCGTGTCCATGGTATAAAGAAGAAAAAACAGTTGGACGAAATTGTGGAAAGAAGTCTAAAAGCCGCTGCCCTGTGGAATGAGGTGGCCGATAGGCTAAAGCAGTCGGCCTTAAGTCTTTCCGGCGGCCAGCAGCAGCGGCTATGCATTGCCCGGTGTTTAGCGGTAGAGCCGGAAGTAATTCTTATGGATGAGCCCTCTTCGGCTCTGGACCCTGCTTCGACTCTTAAAATAGAAGAACTGGTACTTTCCCTTAAAGAAAAGTACACCATTGTTATCGATACCCACAAAATGCAGCAGGCTGCCCGGGTTTCCGATATTACGGCTTTCTTTTTGAACGGGGAAATAGTGGAGTGTGACGATACAGCCATTATCTTTACCAAGCCGCGTGACCAGAGGACGGAGGATTACATCACAGGCCGCTTCGGCTAAAAAGGGTGCTATTTTAGCAGTATACAATATTCATAAAAGAGCAACCGTGACAGACTAGGATGAGGTGATATAATATGGATTATAATAATGTTGAAGAAAATATAAGGGGAGAACCGGTTATGGCAGCTCTTACCCGGCAGGGTTTTCACCAGTCCCTGGAAAGTTTACAACAGGAAATCTTGCGAATGGGCAGCATTGTGGAGCAGGTGATAGCCAAAGCAGTAGAAAGCCTAGCCAAGCTGGATGCCAAAATAGCCAATGAGGTTATAGAGGGGGATAAAGTAGTTGATGAGCTGGAACTGCAGATCGAAAATCAATGTTTGAGACTCATTGCTACCCAGCAACCCATGGCCAAAGACTTAAGGAAAATTGCGGCCGGTTTTAAGATTATCACTGACCTGGAGCGGATAGCGGACTATTCAGTAGATATAGCCCGGGTGGCCAACCGCATTATTGCCACGGGTCAACCCCTGATTAAACCCCTGATCGATATCCCGCGTATGGCCGAGCTGGCTCAAAATATGGTCAAACAGGCCCTGGACGCTTACGTTCACGGCGATGTAGGTCTGGCTTATGCGGTGGCCGAAGCTGACGATCAAGTAGACCACCTGCATAATCAAATTTTCCGGGAACTCCTGGTCTTTATGATGGAAGACCCCAAGACCATTACCCAGGCTACCTATCTGCTTTTCGTGAGCCGTTACCTGGAGCGCATTGCCGACCACGCCACGAATATCGCGGAAGAAGCTATTTATCTAGAAACCGGCGAGAGAAAGGAATTAAATGATTAAAGCGGGTAAAACCCCGCTTTTTTAATATCTTAATTTCGGGCCAGAAGTTCAGGTGGCAGCATTTTTTGGGCCTGGACTAAAAAAGCATTAAGCAAAGCAATTCCTACTACCAGGGCGCCGACCAGGCCAAAGAGGGAAGAAGCGCCCAAGTTTACAGACATACCAAAGGCCGGAGGACCCAGGGCTACGCCCAAAAAGCGCATGGAGCCGTATAAGCAGGTGATACCCCCTCGCTCGGAAGCGGAGGCAGCGCTGGTAATCAGGGTATTTACAGCAGGCAAAACGGCTCCAGTGCCCAGGCCTAGAATAATTAGCGCCAGAAAATAGATATAGATATTGGGCCGGAAGGCCATAATAAAAAGGGCACCGCCCACTAAACTTAAACCCGCAATTATGATTACTTTAAGGATGTGACCGGCTTTTTTTTGGAGGTAACTACCCGAAAGGTAGGAAGTTAAAGCCATGGTTCCCACCGGAATGGCGATGAGAAGGCCCACTTTTAAGCCTTCAAAACCGTAGCTTGCTTCCAGAAAGTCAGCTGCCAGGCTTAAAACTCCAAACAAAATAAAAAGGACTATCATGCCAGCCAAAAAACAGGCCAAAAGGCCCCAACCCTTTTCTTTGAAAATCTCTTTTAGGCTTAAAAAATAACTGGTTATTGTTTTGTGTTCGCCTTTACCCTGTTGGGGTTCATGCACAGCCAGCCATACAGCTAGCCCTATGGGGATGGCTAACAGGCCGTAAGCATAAAAAGGCGTGTACCAGCTAATAAGTCCCAGGAGAGCGCCGGCGATGGGACTTATTACTTTCCCTAGCCCGTTAGATGCTTCTAACAGCCCTAAGGCTTTAGCCCGTTCCTTGCTCTGGAAGATATCCCCCACTAGGGCCATGGCCAGCTGGTAGGTTCCCCCTGCACCTATACCTTGGAGTATTCTGCTGCCCAGGATCAAATAATAAGGGTGAGCAAGGAAAGAAGCGGCTGCCCCGGCCAGTAACCCCCCAATACCGTAAAGGATTAAGGCGGGAGACATGATGGTTTTGCGGCCAAAGCGATCGGATAAGAAACCGGCAAAGGGGATGGTAAGTCCTGCCGGCAGGGAAAACGCGGTGATGAAAAGGCTCACTTGAAATAAACTTACATCCATAGCCTCTTTCATTTTAGGCAGCAGGGGCACCAGCATGGAATTGCCCAACACCATAATGAAGGGAACTGCGCACAAGATAGCAAAAGGAAGCCACATGGAAGCTTGCAATTCTTATCACCTCTGATGCTTCTATTTTGTCCCAACCCGAGCTGAAACATTTACGGGAGGAACTGCCATGTTTTTCATTCTGGGATAAACCTTATAATCCTTGTTTCCCTTTGTCGCCTTCCGGAATAAAGTAAACAGGAGAGCAAAATACTAAGAGCCATTATGGGGAGGCGACAGTCAAAATGCCAAAAGGGGATATTAAAAGTGGTAGCTGGCAAGACCTTTTAGATTTCCCACTCCAGGGGCGCCAGCAGAAGCCGCGCCATAAAGGTCTCACCATGGTAATAGATAAAGGGATGGGGCTTACCCAACTCCACGATTTGCTTGGTGTGGCGGCGCCATATATTGACTTTATTAAGCTGGGCTTTGGCACTTCTGTGTTTTATCCGGCTGAAATCCTAAAGGAAAAAATTCGCCTGGTGCGGTCCTACGGTATTGATATTTTTCCCGGAGGGACTTTCCTGGAAGTTGCCGTGCTCCAGGGTAAGCTGGAACTTTACTTGCAGACGGCTAAGGACATGGGCTATACCTTTGTGGAAGTTTCTGATGGCACTATACCTATGAGCCAGGAACTGCGCAAGTATGCCATCCACCGGGCTCAAGAGTTAGGTTTGGGTGTAGTAAGTGAAGTAGGCAAAAAGGATCCCAGGGATCGGGTGGAGGATACAGCTATTTTAGCTCAGATCCGCCAGGATCTCCAGGACGGCGTCTATAAAGTAATTGTAGAGGGTCGGGAATCAGGGAAAGGGGTTGTTATTTTCGATGATAGTGGGGCTATTAAAAGACAAGAGCTAGAAGCTATGGCGGCGGGTATTGAACGCCTGGACGATATTATCTGGGAAGCGCCTCTCAAGCAACAGCAGCAGGAGCTGATCTTGCGCTTTGGCCCCAATGTCAACCTGGGTAATGTTCAACCCCAAGATGTGCTGGCCCTGGAGGCTTTAAGGGTAGGATTGCGAGGCGACACCTTGAGGGCCACTTTGAAAGCTGCAATTTTGTAGGACTTTGGCAGGAATCGAGGAGTGGAGCGGAGAATTAAATGTAATCTCGGGGCCTGCTCCCCAGGACCGCAGGCCCCGGCCTAAAAAGAATGCTTCGGCGCAAAATTTTAAGACAAGTAGCAGCCCGGGCTTGTGGAGGGGTTAGTTTGGAACTCGAAGTTTTTTGCACTATTAACAGTGCTACTGATGAGGGGTTAAGCGGTAAAGTTGCCATCATTGTAGATACCCTGCGGGCTACTACCACCATTGCTACTGCCCTGGAAGCAGGTTGCTTGGAGGTTATACCGGTGCTTACCCCGGAAGAAGCCATTGAAATGAGGGAACGGCTAGGAGATGAACGAGTACTTCTAGGCGGGGAACGGGGAGCTGTAAAAATCCCGGGTTTTGATCTGGGCAACTCTCCTCTGGAATATACCCCGGAAGTGGTGCAGGGTAGAAGGATAATCATTACCACCACCAACGGTACCCGGGCCATTAAAAGAGCAGCTATGGCTCGGTTACCCCTTTTAGCCGCGCTGGTCAACGCTCCTGCTGCGGCAGCCGCAGCTGCTGAAGCAGGGGGAGATGTGACCATCCTCTGTGCTGGTACTAAAGACCGCTTTTCTCTAGAAGATTTTTTAACTGCCGGCCTGTTAGTAAGCGAACTACAGAAAAGAGCCGATTATATCCTGCGAGACGGTGCCTGGGCTGCCCGCGAACTTTATTGTATTTACAAAGACAACCTGCCGCAGGTTTTAAAAAATAGCCTCCACGGGAGGCAATTGTTGGAGCTGGGCTTTGAAGCCGATCTAGATTACAGTACCCAGATAGGGCTATTGACTGCTGTTCCTGTTTATAACGGCGGACTGATAAAAAAATATGGGTAACACCAAAGGATATATCTCTCTCTTGGACTATTTAGGCAGCAGGTAAGCATATAATGCATTGAAATATATTAAAGGAGACGTCGTATGAACACGTCGACCTTGATCCTGCTGCTCGTTATGGTTTTGGGTATAATGGGTCGCTCCAACGTTATTGCGGCTGCTGCAGCTATTTTGCTGCTTTTACAGTTTACCAACTTTCAGCGCTTTTTTCCTGTGCTGGAGCGCCGGGCGCTGGAGGCCGGTCTTATTTGTCTGGTGATCTCCGTCTTAATACCCTTTGGCTCCGGCCGGGTGCCGCCGGCCGAGATATTGCGCTCCTTCATCAGCCTAAGCGGTATTATTGCTGTTGTGAGCGGCGTAATTGCTACCCATCTGAATTATCAGGGCTTGGAGTTACTTCAGCGCTACCCCCACATGATGATAGGTATGGTTTTGGGCTCCATTATCGGTGTGGCTTTTTTTGGTGGTATTCCGGTAGGCCCGCTGATGGCAGGAGGCATTGCTGCCCTGCTGGTACAGCTGGTTGCCTTTTTGAAGTAAATACATAGTCCTGAAAGAACAGGGAAATACTAAAAAGCAAGAAATACTGCTTGTTGTAGCATAGGGGGTGGCCCTACTGTATAACCGTATAGATCCGCCCGATTGGCCCCGGGAAACTCCCCAGCCGGCTACCACTCCCCACCCCAGAACGGCACCACCAGAATTCCCGGAACAGATAGAAGAGCCCGTAGAAAATCCCCACCGCGGGGATTTTCTTGTTATAATAAAGGTAAGTTAACCAGGAAAGGGGAAAAGCCGGTGGCGCGAAAGAAAATAACTTTGCCGCAGCTACAGGAAATGAAGGCCAGAGGTGAAAAGATCACCATGGTTACCGCCTATGACTATCCTTCAGCCCTCATGGCTGACCGGGCGGATATAGAAATGATCCTGGTAGGGGACTCTTTGGGGATGGTAGTGCTGGGTTATGAAAGCACCGTCCCTGTAACTATGGAGGATATGCTTCACCATACTAAAGCTGTAATGCGGGCCCGGCCCTCCTGTCTGGTGGTAGCGGATATGCCCTTTCTATCTTACCAGGTTAGCGTAAGTGAGGCTGTACGCAACGCCGGAAGGCTCATTCAGGAGGGAGGAGCGGATGCCGTCAAGTTAGAAGGGGGGCGGGCGGTGGTTGATAAAGTAAAGGCTATTGTAGAGGCGGGTATTCCGGTCATGGGGCACCTCGGTCTTACCCCCCAGTCAGCAACCCAGTTGGGCGGTTTCCGGGTGCAAGGCCGGGAGGAGGAGGCTGCCCGCCGCATAAGGGAGGAGGCCGAACTTCTGCAGGAAGCAGGGGCTTTTTCTCTGGTGTTGGAATGTATTCCAGCCGTGCTGGCTAAAGATATTACCAGCCGGTTAAATATACCTACCATTGGCATTGGCGCGGGTCCTTATTGTGATGGCCAAGTGCTAGTCTATCATGACCTGCTTGGCCTTTTTGACCGCTTCCAGCCCAAGTTTGTCAAGCGTTATGCCCAGCTGGGAGAAGAGATTATACGCGCTCTATGTCAGTATCGCCAAGAGGTGCGCTCTGGCGCTTTCCCGGGGGAGGAACATTCTTATTGATGAATTATCTCGATCTGCTTTTGCTGGGGGTTCTGGCCTGGGGTGCCTGGCAGGGATACCGCCGGGGCCTCATCAACTTGGCAGCAGGTATCATGGGTTATATAGTGGGCGTTCTGGTGGCGTTAAATTGGGCGGAACCCCTGGCCAGCCTACTAGACCAGCAGTGGGGGTTTTCGGCCAGAGGGGGAGCCTGGTTGGCCTCCTACCTTCCCCTGCCGCGCTTCGTCTTGGATCAACAGTTAAGTGTCCCGGCTATAAAGCAAGTGGATACTTTGCTAGCAGGCTGGCCTTTGCCCTACTCCTTAAAAGCCAGTCTCCTCACCTCCCTGGCCCGGTCCGGGGGAAAAGACTTAACCTTGGGAGAGGCTCTGGGCGGATTGCTTGTTTTTTGGCTTTTGAAAATGCTGGCCGTGCTTCTGCTATTTTATTTAAGCGTATGGTTCTTGCGGCGCTTGGGGGTGTGGCTTAGCAGGGGTTGGGGTTTTACTCCGTTTGGTCTGCCAAACCGCCTTTTAGGCTTGGCCCTGGGCCTGGGGAGTCAGGCTCTATATCTCTCCCTTTTTTTGGGTGTAGTGGATCTGGGGCTAAAAAAAGGGCTTATTTTGAGTTTTCCCTTTTTGGAGCTGGTAGCTCGGCAGCTAGCTGCCTCGCAATTAGCTCCGCCTTTCCTTGACCTATTTTTCTGGCTGGAAGGGTTAATCACCAGACTGCTTTAGGAGGCGAAAAAGCATGAACGAAGAAGCCAAAAAACTACAGGCTCAGCTAGCACTACCGGAAAAGAGCGCCTGGGAAAGGCTGTCCCCTGGGGAAAAGGAGGCTGTATTCAATTTTTGTGAGGGTTACAAAGCTTTTTTG
Organism: Thermanaeromonas sp. DSM 22490; assembly: GCF_056378755.1. Classification (NCBI taxonomy): domain Bacteria; kingdom Bacillati; phylum Bacillota; class Clostridia; order Neomoorellales; family Neomoorellaceae; genus Thermanaeromonas; species Thermanaeromonas sp. DSM 22490. Next base: position 16,783 of record NZ_JBJHHE010000024.1, on the reverse strand, counting down.
AGCCGGGCTAAGACGGAGCGGGAAGCAGCGCGAATGGCCATCCACGCTGCCCGGGAAAAGGGTTTTGTTTCCCTGGCTAGCCTACCCGAAGGCCAAAGCTTGTTGCCTGGAACCAAATTTTTCCTGGAGTGGCGCCATAAAGTAGCTATACTGGGCATAACAGGTCAGGCTCCCCTGGACCGGGGGTTGCGCCTGGTAGGTGCCCATATTGATGCCCCGCGTTTGGATCTAAAGCCCATGCCCCTTTATGAGCAAGCTGGACTGGCCATGTTTAAAACCCACTACTACGGGGGGATCAAAAAATACCAGTGGACGGCCTTACCGTTAGCCCTGCACGGTATAGTTATTTTAAGGGACGGGAGCAGGCAGGAAATTGTCATCGGAGAAGACCCTGGCGATCCTGTTTTTAGCATCAGCGACTTGTTGCCCCATCTCGCCAAACAGCAGATGAAGAAGAATATGGAAGAAGCTATTGACGGTGAAGACCTGAACCTGGTAGTAGGAAATATACCTTACGATGGGGAGGAGGTCAAAGAAAAGGTTCGCCTGGCCATCCTGAAGCTCTTAAACGAGCGCTACGGCCTGGTAGAGGAAGACCTTATCGTGGCCGAGCTGGAGCTGGTGCCAGCAGGACCGGCACGGGACGTGGGGCTGGACAGGAGTATGATTGGGGGCTACGGCCAAGACGACCGCGTTTGCGCTTATACTGCCCTTCAGGCTTTACTGGAAATCAACGTTCCCCAGCATACGGCTTTGGTGATCCTGGTGGATAAGGAGGAGATCGGCAGCACCGGTAACACCGGGGCCCAGTCGCGCCTGCTGGAACAGGTGGTGACTGAACTGGCCGCCCGGGCAGGTTATAAGGATTTCTTAAGCGTTGGCCGGATTCTAGCCAATTCCAAGGCTATCTCGGCTGATGTAACTGCCGCCCTGGATCCTACCTATGAGAACGCCTTCGACAAGCATAACGCTTCTATCCTGGGGCGCGGTGTAGTTCTCAACAAATATTCCGGCTCCCGGGGCAAGTACGATGCTAATGATGCCAGCGCTGAATTTATGGCTCAGTTGCGAGCCATCTTCAATAACGCCGGGGTAATATGGCAAAGCGGCGAACTGGGCAAGGTGGATCAGGGTGGCGGTGGTACTATAGCCAAATATCTCGCCTATTTCGGCCTGGAGGTAGCCGACTGCGGTCCGGCCCTCCTTTCCATGCATGCTCCCCTGGAGATCAGTAGTAAAGTGGATGTTTATATGGCCTACCGGGCCTACGGGGCTTTCCTGCTGAGCTAAAGTATCGAGGGATACAGCAGGTAAAAACACCAGTATGTCGAAGTATTAAAGGATAATTTACAGCAAGCAAATGAAAGGCGGGATAACCTTGGAAACTACTGTAGATGCCCGGGGCCTGCCCTGTCCGCAGCCTGTTATTCACACTAAAAAGGCTCTGGAAGCCTTAAAGGATTCCGGCGAAGTAATTACCATCGTAGATAACGAAGTAGCTCGTGATAATGTAGTTAAACTGGCCCGTAGCCTGGAGTGCGCAGTGGAAGTAGAGCAGCGCGGCACCGACTACTATATCCATATCCGCAAAGAGGGGCTGCCCGCCACCCAGATCTGTATGGTTCCCGGGCAGGTAATTATGATTACCGCGGATTCCCTGGGCCGCGGCGCCCAGGAATTAGGGGAAGTGCTCATGCGCAACTTCCTTTACACTTTGGCGGAAGGAGAGGTAGTACCTCGACGTCTTCTTTTTATAAACAGTGGAGTTAAGTTATGTTGTGAGGGTTCGCCGGCCCTGGCCAGCCTCATGACCCTGGAAGAGAGGGGTGTAGAGATATTGGCCTGCGGCACCTGCCTCGATTACTACCAGCTAAAAGAAAAGCTTTGTGTGGGTTCGGTTACCAACATGTACACTATTGTGGAACACCTTATGGCAGCTGAAAAAGTGATTACTCTATAGGAGGATCCATGCCTTGTTCGGGGGCTGGTGGGGGAGACGGCCGGAGGACCGCCAGAAGAACCTGGCGGAGAAAATCCGGCGCTGCCGGGGAGAACTTACAAGATCTTTAAAAAGGGCCCTGCTTAAAATACCAGCAGTAGAGGTAGCCCAGACCCTCCTTAGATGCTGGCCAGATCTTAGCCCGGAAGTGCAGCATAGGCTTAAAGAACTGGCCCGAGAAGAAGGCCTGATAGACGAATGGCTTAAGTTCTTAAAAGAAGGCTCGGGACAGGAGCGAGCTCTGGCTGCCGAAATCCTGGGTTTTTTAAGAGAGGGCCGGGCTGTAGGACCCCTGCTGGATGCGCTGGCTGACCGGGAAGAGGCGGTGCAGATGGCAGCAGCCTCGGCCCTGGCCTCTTTGCGGGATACCCGGTGCTTGGAGCCTTTAATCACAGCCCTGGCTGAACCCCGACGCATTCCCCCGGCACGGGTGGCCCAGATTTTCTCTGCCTTTGGCCCCGAGAGCGTACCTTACCTCCTCAAGGCTCTGCTGGCAGGTCCCGAAGAGGTCACTTTAAGGGCTATAGAAATCCTGGGCACTATACCCCACCCGTGTGTTTTACCCCACCTAGTGGAATGCCTGCAATCACCAGTGCCTGCCATACGGGTAGCTGCTGCTGGTGCCCTGGGGGAAACCGGTTTGAAGGAGGCCGGCAGCTACCTCATACCGGCCCTCGCCGATCCAGAACCCAAAGTACGGGCCGTAGCAGCCACCTCCCTGGGGCGCCTGTACTGTTTAGAGGCTCGCCCGGCCCTGGAAAAGGCTCTGAAGGATCCGACCTGGGAAGTGCGCATTTCTGCCGGTGCTGCTCTGAGGGCCCTTACCTATTTTAAAACGGACTGCTCGCTGTAATAAAACGGTTGCGGCCTTAGGCCTTGAGTAGTGTTGTGAGGTTCTAAAAGCTGTATCTTTAGGGAGGTAAGCCTCCTGTGGAACTTCACCTGGGAGACATCGTTGAGATGCGGAAAACCCATCCCTGCGGTAGCAACCGCTGGGAGATACTTCGCACCGGTATGGACTTTCGCCTGCGGTGTCTGGGCTGCGGCCGTCTCATTCTCCTCCCACGACCCAAATTAGAAAAGAGCATCAAGAAGGTATTATCCCAAGAGCAAAGAGTGTAAGGAATATAAATATTTTAGATTACCCAGTTGCCGGAAGCATTCAGGAACGCTGGGAATACCGGGGGGTTGCCGACGGACGGTCCGATATTTTACAGCTTCATCCGCTTTTATATAGCTGCCTAATAGTACAGGACGCTTAAAATTATCCTCTAATTTTTTGCTTATGGCCAGAGCTGAAGAGCAATGGCCGCCAAAGAAAAGGCAGGAAGCCAGAGCGAAAACCTGTACATTGTCCCTGGCGAGCATATCCGCAGCTAGGGCCGGTATTTGGTCCCCTGGACAGCCGGGGCAGGGCCGCATGCTTATAATCTGCGCGCCCTGAAGCTGGCCGAGGGGGCCTTTCTTTTCTGCTAGGGATTGAAAACAAAGGACATGTGACTGATACCCAGGGCAGCCAGTATGCCAGTAATGGCGGCATGCTATAATTCCTACACGCATCTTGTGTATTGCCCCTTCTTTTTTTGTAATTGAGCAGGTGTAACTATAATTAGTCTTGACAACATTAGTAGTTTAGCACATAAGAGATACAAAAGTTGTCGGATTATGGAAATGAGGAAACAGGAATTTTTGGTCCTGTAAAAGTTAAGGAAAACTTAAATTCTTTTAGCGCAAAATTGCGAAAGTGATCGCAGGTCGAAGGGGAGAATTCAGGAGAAAGAATTGCGTTTTGGGTTCGAACCTAAATTCGACCGGCCCCTGCCTTCCTGGTAAACTCAAAGCCAGAAAGGAGGTGGCCGGACATGGCAGTAGTGGTGACACCGGTAAGTACCGCCTTGAGGTTGCAGGTGCAGACGGCGACCAACGCTGAAGGCGAGCCGGTTTACCGGTTAAGGACTTTCAACCGTGTAAAACCGGGGGCTGCTGATCAAGATGTCTATGACGTGGCCCGCGCTCTGGCGGGGCTGCAAATTTACCCGGTGGTTACAATTAGCCGGGTGAATGAGAACAACCTGAACGTTGCTTAACAAATAGCAAGAGGGGGGGTAAAATATGTTGTCCAGGCGGCTGGAACTGATCTTCCAGAATGCTGCGGGCCGGCGCACCGTTCTGGCTTTACCGGATCCCCGGCCGGACCTGACGGCCAGCGAGGTAAGGGCGGCCATGGAGCTAATATTAGCCCGTAACATCTTTACCTCGCCTGGCGGGGATCTGGTGGCCATCGCCGGTGCCCGTATAGTAAGCAGGGAAAGTACGGATCTTATTCCAGTTTAATAGAAATTTTGATGCCGCCGGGGAGCACCTGTGCTCGCTCCCCGGTTATCATTTTGTAACGCTAGAAAGGAGGACCGTACGGTGGAGAGCCTTTGGGCCCAGATCGGCAATTATGGCTTTCCCATGGTCATAGCCTTTTATCTCTTGGTGCGGGTGGAAAAGAAGCTGGATGATCTGACGGTAGCCATCCACGAGCTAGCTAATACTTTAGCTCGTTCCAGTTAAGGTCTCAGGGAGGCCGATTGACTGGCGCATCCCCACTTTTGACTCTGGCCTGCTTAGCTTCAGCTGGCAAAGGCCTCCCTCGCGGGCCAAGCTATCACGCAGCCTAAAAGCTTAAGGCGGACTTCCCGGCAAATTCGACATCCTGTCTCAGTTGCCGACCTCAGGCCTCTTAAGGCCTCGGGTCCGCCTCCGCTTTCGGCTTCGTTAAGTTTGGCTACTGCGAAGGCTTGCTCGCTCGCTTGAAGCCTAAGCAGGCCACCCCAGCGAAAAGTGGGGATAACTCAGGTCTATTGGCCCTTGCTTGCTTGTTGACGGTATGCTATAATACAGCGGAAAATGCTTCCCTGTTCCACCGCGAAGGTGGGGCCGATTTTAGTCCGAAGGGAGGAGGTGTGATTAGGCGTGCGGAGTTATGAAGCCCTGTTTGTAATAAAGCCGGACCTGGAAGCTGAACAGACCCAGGCTGTAGTAGATAAATTTACCAATCTAATCGTTAATAACGGAGGAGAGATTATCCAGGTCGACAAATGGGGCAAAAAGCGGCTGGCTTATGAAGTGCGCAAATACCGGGAGGGCTTTTATGTTCTGTTGCAATTTAAAGGGACCCCAGCCGTAGCCCAGGAACTGGAACGTGTCTTTAAGATCACCGATGAGGTTATCCGTTATATGATTACCCGCCTGGAAGAGAAAGTAAGTTGAGCAAACCGAGTTGCAGGCATGCCGGGCAAATAAGTTTTAGCAAGGTGGTGGGAGGGGCATGTTGAACCGGGTTATACTTATCGGCCGTCTGGTTCGGGACCCGGAGCTGCGCTATACTCCCAGCGGGGTACCAGTAGCCAATTTCACCTTGGCTGTGGACCGTCCATATCTTAACCAGCAGGGCGAGCGTGGCACGGATTTTATTCGTATTGCTTTGTGGCGCAAACTGGCAGAGACCTGCGCCAGCCACCTGGGCAAGGGGCGACTGGTGGCGGTAGAAGGTCGACTGCAAGTGCGAACGTATGAAACGGCTGAGGGCCAGAGACGCCAGGTCACGGAGGTAGTGGCAGAGGATGTGCGTTTCTTAGACTGGCCCAAGGATAGAATCGGCAGCGCCGGCAACGAAGGGCTCAGTGACTTTCCGGATTTAGATGATTTGGGTACGGAAGTAGAAATAGGAGAAGATGGTCTTCCCTTTTAGAAGGAGAGTGAAGGAATTTGGCACGTGATCGTAAACGTGGGAGAAAGCGCGTGTGCAGCTTCTGTGTAGATAAAATTGATCAAATAGACTATAAGGACGTAAATCGCCTCCGTAAATATATGAGCGAGCGAGGTAAAATTATACCCCGGCGGATCTCCGGTAACTGCGCTCGCCACCAGCGTCAGTTAACGCGAGCTATTAAGAGGGCGCGTATCGTGGCCCTTTTGCCCTTTACGGTGGAGTAATAAAGATTTTAAGGGAAGAAAGGATAGGATGGAGGGGGCAAGGAAGGGTGCTCCCTCTTTCCTTATCCAAGCGAGGCGGTAGTAATGGACGAACGAGGGAAGGTAACAGCCCTGGCAGAAGGGGCCTTGCTGGCTGCCCTGGCGGCAGTACTGGCGCTGATAGGCATCTTTTTGCCTCCTCTGCAGGTTATCACTAATGTTATCTGGACGCTTCCCATCACCGTTCTCATTGTGCGCCGAGATTTGCGCACCGGTATACTGGCCACTGTGGTAGCAGGAATTCTCGTGGGTCTGTTCGGGAGTTTGCTTAGAGCCTTTTTCCTTTTTACTCAGTTTGCCGGAACGGGGCTGCTATACGGCTACCTTTTTAAAAAAGAGGCGGCTCCAGGTCGCATGGTAATGGCCGGTACCCTCATGGCCCTGCTATCCCTGGCCCTTAGCCTTATACTATCATTTAAGTTGCTCGGTTTATCACCAGGCCAACTTTGGGCAGATTTGGAGCAGACGCCCGACCATATTTTGGAATTTTATCGGCGATCCGGGATATTGGAAAAGCTATCCAAGCAGGGAATAACTTTGGAAGAGCTCCGCCATTCCGTGGAAAGCACCGTCACCTATCTCAAACTCCTTTTGCCTGCTATGCTGGCCACCATAGCTCTTTTCACGGCTTTTACCAACTATCTGGTGGCGGAAGCCGTTCTGCGGCGGCTCAACTTGAGGAAACGCCGGCTGCCACCTTTCCGGTATTGGCAGTTGCCGTGGTACACCCTCTGGGGTGTTATTGCTGGACTCGGCCTCTGGCTAGCCGGTGATTACTGGCAACTGGCCTGGCTTAAAACTGTAGGCCTGAATATTCTCTACCTGTATGTTCCCCTGTTATTGGGCAATGGCCTGGCGGCGCTTAGCTTTTTCGCTCACAAGTTTAATTGGTCTCCAATGCTTAAGGTTGTTTTCCTTATAGCTTTTTTTATTCATATTCCCTTGGGTTTGTTTATGCTTCTGGCCTTGGGGCTCTTCGATCCTTTTTTGGGGTGGCGTAAGCCTGAAGAGTCGTCATGAGTCATAAACATCCGTGGTAACCGCTAAAATGTGAGCGGCAGCCCTTAATTAGCAGAAGGGATACAGGATTGGCGAGAAGGGGGTATGGCCTAATGAAAGTAATTTTGACAGCGGATGTGCCTAAACTTGGCAAGCGCGGAACTGTAGTGGAAGTATCCGATGGTTACGCCCGTAATTATCTTATACCCCGAAATCTGGCTGTCATAGCTACCGAAGCTCGCCTTGAAGAGCTGGGCCGGGAGAAGGAGCGGGAGGAAAAAAGGAAGCAGAAGGAGCTGGAAGAAGCTAAAAGACTCGCCCAACGCCTGGAGGGATGTACTGTTATAGTGGCTGCCCGGGCCGGGGAGGGAGGCAAACTTTTTGGTTCTGTTACCAATAAAGAGATAGCTCAGGCAATAGAAAACACCTTCCATATTAAAATCGATCGGCGTAAAATTGAACTAGAGGAACCTATTAAGATTTTGGGTTCCTATCCGGTATTAATGCGACTGCATCCCGAAGTACACGCGAAGGTAATGGTACAGGTAGTGGCAGAAAGGAGTTAAAGGTAAAATGTCCAGAAGAGCTAAAATAGCTCTTTTTAAGGATGAACGCGATTTTCTTTCCCGGCAGGTCAGCGCTCTGTACGGGATTCTTTGTGATATCTATGGTACTGACAAGCTGGTTCTTAAGGCTAGCAAACTGGAAGCCCTGGATTTTTTGCAGTCCGATAAGCTCCCGGAGAGGGTGCTGGCCCTGCAAAAGCTGGTCTATGAAGACCCTACTATTGATACGGTGCCGGCCATGGAGGCCATTCCCCAAATTCTCAAGGAAATCCAGGAAGAGCTGGCCGACTTTATTGCCCGGCGTTCTATAGAGGATAACCTGGAGCGCCGGGTGGCGGAAAGAATGCAAGAGCGCCATGAGGAATATCTCCAGGAAATAAGAATGCAAATTTTGAGAGAGAATGCTGGCCCGGAAAATGCCCATACCCTTAAGAAACTGGCAATTCTGGAAAAAATGGAGCAAACCCGGCTGGCCCGTTCGGCCATGGAGGTTTTACGTCCCCAAAGTCTGGACCAGATTGTGGGGCAGGAGCGAGCTGTACGGGCTCTGCTGGCTAAGTTGGTTTCTCCTTTTCCCCAGCACATTTTAATCTACGGTCCACCAGGGGTGGGCAAAACGACAGCGGCACGGCTGGCCCTGGAGGAAGCCAAAAAGATCAAAGGTTCGCCTTTTAAGCCCGATGCCCCCTTTATAGAAGTGAACGGTGCAACCTTGCGCTGGGATCCCCGTGAAGTAACTAATCCCCTCTTAGGCTCGGTTCATGATCCCATTTATCAGGGAGCCAGACGGGACTTGGCGGAGAGTGGAGTGCCCGAGCCCAAGCTGGGGCTGGTTACCGAGGCCCACGGCGGCGTGCTGTTTATCGATGAGATCGGGGAGATGGACCCCTTACTTTTAAATAAACTTCTTAAAGTATTAGAGGACAAGCGGGTGAAGTTTGATTCCTCATACTATGACCCCAGCGATGAAAACGTACCCCAGTATATTAAGAAACTTTTTGAAGAAGGGGCGCCAGCGGATTTTGTCCTCATAGGAGCTACCACTTGTGATCCTGAGGACCTAAGTCCGGCCTTGCGTTCGCGCTGTGCAGAGGTCTATTTTGAGCCCTTAACCCCGGCCCAGATCGAGACCATCGTCCGAGAAGCAGCAGAAAGGTTAGAGGTAAAGTTAGAGCCGGCAGTACCGGCCCTGATCGCCGAATACACCATTGAAGGGAGAAAAGCTGTAAGTCTCTTGGCTGACGCCTATGGGTTGGCCCTGTACCAGCAGTATAAGAAGAAGGGCCGGCGGAGCAAGGTAATCACCGTCCAGCACATCCTGGAAGTAGCCCAGACGGCCCGCCTGACACCTTTTGTAACAGCCAGGGCTAAGGATACGCCAGAGGTAGGCCGCGTTTTTGGCCTGGCGGTGACAGGTTTTGTCGGAACGGTGTTGGAGGTAGAGGCGGTAGCCTTTCCGGCTCGCGAGCCGGGCAAAGGGAATATTCGTTTCAATGAGACGGCCGGTAGCATGGCCCGGGACTCGGTTTTTAATGCCACCGCAGTTTTCCGCCTGCTCACGGGGGAGGATTTAAGCGATTATGATGTTCATGTCAATGTTGTGGGCGGGGGCAACATTGATGGGCCTTCGGCGGGTCTGGCCATTTGTGCTGCTATTATCAGCGCTGTCCAGGGGCGCCCAGTAAGACAGGACGTGGCCGTTACAGGAGAAATTTCCATTCAAGGCAAAGTTAAACCTGTGGGAGGTATTGTGGAAAAAATTTATGGAGCTCGGCAGGCAGGTATGCGCTATGTCATTTTGCCGGAGGCCAATGCTTCGGAGGTACCGCCAGATTTGCCGGCAATTAAAGTTATCCCGGTAGCTACAGTAGCCCAAGCCCTGGAACATCTCCTGGTGGAAGAGTAGAGGTGAAGCTAATGAAGGAGCTTCCTGAGCGGCTTCCTCCCCACAGTCTGGAGGCGGAGCAATCCGTACTGGGGGCTATTCTCCTTGACCGGGAAGCCCTGCTCATGGCTACCGAAATTTTAAGGGTAGAAGACTTCTACCGCGAAGCTCACCGCCTTATTTACCGCGCCGTCCTGGACCTGGAAGCCAGGGGCGAGGCCGTAGATCTTTTAACGGTGACCGAAGAGCTGAGGCGTAAAAACGAGTTGGAAGCAGTGGGAGGGGCTTCGTATCTTGCTCATCTTACCACAGTTGTTCCCAGTGTGGCCAACGCCGGATATTATGCCCGTATCGTTGCCCAGAAAGCTGCACTCCGGCAGTTGATCCAGGCGACTAACCGCATAGCCGAAAAGGCCTATGAGGAGGAAGGGGAAGTAAGTGAAATTGTAGATGAGGCGGAACGGCTGATTTTAGAGGTAGCCAGCGGCCGCTATCGGGATGGCTTTGTAAACATCAAGCAGGTGCTCCTTAAGACCTTCGAACATCTGGAGCGGATAGCAGCCCATAAGGGCGAAGTGACGGGGTTGCCTACCTTTCACGATTTAGATCGCCTTCTTTCCGGCTTACAACCTTCAGATCTTATTATTTGTGCGGCCCGTCCCGGTATGGGTAAGACTTCCTTCTGTCTCAACATTGCCCAGAATGTAGCTTTGCAAAAAAGGGTACCGGTGGCCATCTTCAGCCTGGAGATGTCTCGCGATCAGGTGGTGCAGAGGATGCTAGCGGCTGAGGCCATGGTGGAACAGCACCGCCTCCGCACCGGCTTCCTCAAAGAAGATGATTGGGCGCGCCTAGTCAATGCGGCAAGCCTGCTGGCTGAAGCGCCTATTTACATAGACGATACTCCAGCTATAACTGCACTAGAAGTCCGAGCCAAGGCGCGCAGATTGCAAGCTGAATGCGGCCTGGGGCTGGTGGTGATAGACTACCTGCAGCTCATGCAAGCCCACCGGCGCGTGGATAATCGCCAACAGGAGATAGCCCTTATTTCCCGAGCCCTGAAGGCTTTGGCACGCGAGCTAAATGTTCCTGTGCTGGTTTTGTCCCAGCTAAACCGTGGGGTGGAACAGCGGCAGGATAAACGTCCAGTCATGGCTGATCTGCTGGAGAGCGGCGCCATTGAGGCAGACGCGGATGTTATAATTTTCCTCTACCGTCCCCAGTATTACGATCCCGACACTGACAAAAAAGGCATTGCTGAAGTGATAGTGGCCAAGCACCGGAATGGCCCGGTGGGTACGGTAGAGATGGCTTTTTTGCCTGAATTTACCAAATTTGTTGATCTGGCCCCGGAACCAGAGCCTTAAATCCTACCTCGTCGGGGCAGCTGCCCTAGTGGTTTGTTTTTCTGGCTTGGCAGGCGAAGAGGCCTTAAATCCCGCTTCATGCTTGGCGGCTTCAGTAACAGTTCCCTTTTCTGGCTTCGCCGGCGAGGGGGGCGAAAGAGATACGCCTGCCGTATTGCGTATAGTGGTATCCAGGTCCGCAGGGCTCACTTTAGGCGAGCCGGCGTGAACTCGGGGCAAGCTTAAAGGGTTGCTTTGGCGGGTAATTGGTCCATAGCGGGTGGTAAAGACCAGCTTAAAGCCTACTTCGGCAGCTATTTGCTGGGCTTTTTCGCTAGCCCGACCGTAAGGCCACGCCAGGGCATAGGCGGGACGGCCCAGGTGGGTATCTAATTCCTTTTTAGCAGTTGTTAGATCATGGAGCACGCGGTGGGCGAAATCCTGGTCTGTCTCCTTGGCCAAGGGGCCTTCCAATACAGGTCGCTTTTTACCTTCCCTGCCCACACCCCAGTTGTGCATGTCGTAAGTATGAGATTGGATGCTGATGTTATGGGCTTCCATCTCTCTGGCCTCCTCCCAACCAAAGTGGGGCAGAGACCCTAAAGTCTTACCCATATAAGCGCCGATAACAAAGACCACAGCAGGCATGTTCCTCCGCTTTAGCTCTGGAAAAGCTAATTTGTAGACGCTGGTATATCCGTCATCAATGGTAATAAGCACAGCGTTGGGAGGCAAAGGACTGCCTTCCAAAAAATTTTTAAGCTGGTGTAGACTGATGACGTTATATCCCTTAGCCTTAAACATATCTAGGTGGCTGGCAAAAAGCTCCTGGGAGATGGTAATGTCGCTTTCCTGGGGATCGAAATGATGGTATATTAAAGCTATTACCTTGTCACGGTAGATAACGGGTCCGGCGGCAGGCTCACTTACAGCGGCGGGTTCAACCGTAGCAGGAGATGGTTCGGGTGTTTTGTCGGGGGTGGTGTTGTCGGTCAGCTGTACCCCGGATGTATTTCCCGCATGGCGGAAATTTTTGGGCTGGCGCATGGCATAAGCACGATAAATTCCGATAAAAGTAAGGCTAACAACTAGGGCGCCAAAGATTAATAAAGTGGCGAATTTTTTCATGATTTTCCTTCCTTATCTTTATCTTTTCTTCAGATGTAAATGCCGACCGCTCATCATAAGATTTTATCATCCCCACCCTGGCGTCGCCAAGTCCCTTTCCCACGGAGTTATACCCTAATTTTTATTTGCGAGCCTGCTGGGTTGGGGCCCTTTTCCAATGAACGGCCGAGTCGCTTTTGGGAAAAGGAGGAATTTTTGCTCGGGTCGCGAATAAAGTAGGAATAGGAACAAGTAGCAATAGAGGCAAGGAGGATTTCCATGGGAGATGCTATTTTTATGCAAAAATCGGGTATCTTAGGCGTGGGTATTGTAGCTAAATGCGGGGTTCTAACACCAGAGCAGCTTATGGGGTTGGCCCGGCTGGCGCAGGAATTGGAGTGTAAAGCCTGCAAACTCACCACCCGGCAAACTTTAATCTTCCTCATACCGGAGGATAAATTGCCAGCGTTGCGGGAAGGCGTCCAGGCGCTGGGTTTAAAATTGGGTGTTTTCGGCGAAACTGTGCGCAATGTGAAAGCCTGTGCGGGCAGCCATGAGCTTTGCCAGCGTTCACTGGCGGATGTTTTTGAGCTGGCAGGGATTTTGCAGGATAACTTCATGAATCGGCCGGTGCCCAACGATTTTAAAATTTCCGTGGCCGGCTGTCAGCGCGGGTGCACTGAGCCGTTCTGTGCCGATTTTGGAGTACTGGCCACCGGAGAGGATGTATACAGTATTTACATAGGTGGCCGGGGCGCGAGCAAAAAGCCTGTCCATGGTACGCTTATAGCTGAGGGAGTAAACAAAGAAGGAGTTGTGGCCATTTTGGAGCACGTTTTGAACCGTTACAATGAATTGGGCCAGCCTAAAGAAAGGCTTTGCCACACCATCCAGAGGGTCGGCTTGGAGGCCTTTAAACCCGCGGCTGAAATGCTTAGCCAGTTCAGGCGGCAGGAGGAAGCAACTGATTTTCTCAGCTTCTTGAGTCAAGCAACTGGTAAAGGTGGTGAATAGCTATGACTGCCAGGAACATAGATGTTGCCGCCATCCGGCAGGCAGTTGACAGGTGTTGCAAGACGGTAGAGGAATGCGGCAGCTGTGATAAGGCGCGGTGCCTGATCGGATTTACCCAGACTGTGTTGGATTACGCGCAGGCCAAAAATACCTGCCGGATACCCCACGGGCACAAATTCATACCCGAGGATGATCTCCGCCTTTATTACCAGGACGATTTGCTGGATGCTATAAGCGCGGTACTTATCCAGTGTCAGAGCTGCCAGGACAACCACGAAGAGGATTGCGTTATCAACATCAGCCGGCGAGCCCTGGAGCGGGCACTTTTTGGTGATTACGTGGAATTCAGCGGGAGCATTGCAGCTTACCTTTTGCAGGTGGGGCGGCTGAACCCTGAGGTGGGACAGAAGCTCATGGAGCTTTACCAGGACAAGAAAAAGGCTTTAGGAGGTCAAGCTTAAAGGATTGCAAGGTTACCTACCTGCTTAAGAGTTTCCTCGTCGCCATAAGCTGGAGGGGTATGCCCAGTCGAGCCGGCAAATGACAGTTGATAACAAGCTCAAACGAAGGCAATAAAAGCTTCAGCCCTAACAGGGCTGTTTTTTTATGGGGATTGCTGAAATATTTTACCTCGGGAGGAGGAAAAAGGGAGTAACTTGTCGAAATCCTCTCCTGGAGGAATTTGGGGAGGAAGTTAAAGATGTCCTCCGATCCCGGACGGAAAAGGAAAACCCCTGGGCCAGCAGTAGGCCGCAATTCCTTTGCGCGCATTTACGCCATTCACCGGTGGATTGCAGCCCGGTGTTATCCCAACAATAGTAATATATTACTCAAAATATTTGGTAGGCAGAATTCTTGCATAGCCAAATTTAGCGATGCACAATGAAAGGAAAATGAAAATACAAACATTACCACCAAGACAAGGACGAAACCGTGACAGCCTTATTGCCACCCTGGGTTTGGAACCCCAGGTGGTCACTATCACCTTGGATTGCCTGTTGGCTAGGGGCAGGCCGGTTGACGAAGTTATAGTAGTATATACCGTGAATCCTGGGGTGCGCCAGGCCCTAGACATCATAGCCTGCGAGTTTGCGAGTAACTTCTACCCGGGCATCGAACTCCTACCTGTTCCCGTAACTTCGCCCGAAGGGCGGACGGAGGATTTCTATGGCCCGGATGACTTGCGCTCCCTTTTACGGACCCTTTATAGTGTCGTGCGCCGTACCAGACAGGAGGGCCGGGTTGTCCACCTGTGTCTTTCCGGCGGCCGCAAGGTAATGGGCATTATGGCCATGGTGGTGGCCCAGCTGCTGTTTGGCCCTGAAGACTGCGCCTGGCACCTGGTTACCGAGGGGTGGCATCCTGGAGCGGACCGCAGGTTGCACCTTTCGCCTGGCGACAGGGTTTGGCTGGTTCCGGTACCAGTGCTGCGCTGGGCTGAGGCCGGCACCCTGGTGCGGACGGTGGCGGAGCTAGATGACCCGGAAGAGGTGGTGGCCTGGTACGAGCGGTTAAACCGGAATGCGCGCCGCAGGCGACAGCAGGAGTTTATCCGGCACTGGCTGACCGGCGCGGAGCGGGAAGTGGTCCGGTTGGCCTGCCGGGGCCTCGACAATGCCAGTATCGCTAAAGCCCTGGGCAGAAGGGAACAGACCGTAGCCAACCAGCTTCGCAACGTTTATGAAAAGCTCAGGGAATGGCTTGACTACCCGGAGGGCAACGTGGACCGCAACGTGCTGATCGCTGAATTCGCGCCCTATTTCGCTCTGGCGGAATTGGAAGGGTGAGGTGGGAGTTTTTCCTTTGGCAATTTCGCAGGCGGAGATGGACAAGGAGAGAAAATGCAGGGAGGAAGAGATGCCGTGCGCGGAACAGTGATGATTTCTCTTGTCGGCGAACAGCCGGTGCCGAACCTGCTGGCAGTGCTGCACGCAAGGCCCGAGCATGTAGTTTTGGTTTGTACGGAGCGCACTAAAGGTGTTAGTAAACGATTGCGCTCGGTCCTCAAAAAGCGTAGTCAAGAAAGCGGTATTTCGGTTGAGGATGAGCCTGTATACGTTGCCCCCTACGATATGGCAGATGTCGAGAGCAAGCTCAAGAGGGTTATCAGGGAGAAAAAATGGCCTCCGGATAAAATTATTTTTAACCTTACAGGTGGGACCAAGCCCATGGCCTTGGCGGCTTACCGCCTGGCGGAGCAGTTTTCTAGCCCTTTTCTTTACGTGCAGAGCGAGGGGAAGAAAAGCGTAGTATACCATTACCGCTTTTTTGATGGCGCTCCGGTGCTCGAAAGGGTGGACGAGGTACCGCCGGTGCTTAACATTGACCTTTACTTGAGAGTACACCTTGGAGAATATACAGAAGGTGAATTCAAGAATGATTTTGAAAAAATGGTGGCCGGGGTATTGCAGCAAAAGCTTGACCAAATAAAGACCTCCGTGAAACCCACGAACGCACTTGAAATTGATCTCGTGCTGCGCTGCGGTAACCGTGTGGGCATCGCCGAAGTGAAAAGCGGGAACAAGGCTCTAAGTAAGGAAGGCATTGACCAGCTAAACACTGCCGCCGAGCCGCGTTTCCTGGGAACCTATACCAAAAAGTTTCTCATTTTGGACCGGGAATATGGGTCCAACAACCTCGAGCTGGCCAGGGCGCATGGGATCACGGTAATCGAACTTCCCTCGGCGCAAAAAGGAGAGTTGTCGCAGGAAGACACGGAAAAGCTGATACAGACGGTGACAAGAGAACTGGGAGGCTAAAAACCTTGATTCTCCTCAACTTTTCCCATCCCTTTACCGCGGAGCAGTTGCGGCAATTGGAGGACCTTACCCAAAAAAGGATAGACAGGGTGATCGAAATCGACGCCCAGATCGATCCCCAACAGTCTATAGTTCCTCAGGTAGTAGCTATGGCCGACCGGGCCGGGCTCACACCGCAGGAGTGGCAGACTGTGCCGCTTCTCGTTAACCCTCCCTCTCTCAACATTATAGCCGTTATGCTACTGGCAGAACTGCACGGAAGATGCGGCTATTTTCCCGCGGTGGTACGCCTGCGACCGGTGGCCAACAGCGTACCGCCTCAATTTGAGGTGGCGGAAATAGTGAACCTACAGGGCGTGCGAGAAGAGGCGAGAAAAAGGCGATAGAAAAGGGCCGGATTGCTTTTAAGAAATTCGAGTTAAAAAGAGTGGGGTATAAGTTGTCAAGGGGGCAAGTGAAAAATTTATGGGGCAAAAACTGAAAAAGGTGATATTACACCATCCTGGAAGGAGGTATTTTCTTCCAGAAAGTTACAGGAAAAAGTATTAAGATGCATACTTGTTTAACCTACATTCACCCCTATTTCTGGCCTGGAGTAGGCTCGATTATCGCGCAGCAATGCGAAAATGAGCCGGACCAGCTTACGAGCAGTTAAAACACAGGCGCGCTTATGCTGATGCTTTTTAACCTCCTGGTACTTCTTCTCATAGAAGCGTTTAAATTCAGCGTCGTGCATCCTAACGCTATTGGCAGCTTCTATAAGGTAGTACCGGAGGTAGATATTGCCGGTTTTAGAGAGGGGAGTTTCCTCGGCATTAAAGTTGCCCGACTGGTGCTGCTGCCAGGTAAGGCCGGCGAAACTAGCCACAGCGTCATCATCAGGGAAGTTATAGATATTGCCGATTTCAGCGATGATGCCGGCGGTAAAGACCAGGCCCATACCTGGTATGGTCAAGAGGGGGTTATTAAGGCCTGCCATTTCCTGCTCGATAGCTTTTTCGATTTCTTTAATCTGCTTTTGCAGGTGTCTTATGTTTTGCAGAGTAGAAGCCAGGATGCGGTTGATAGGGTCTTTAAGCTTATCG
>NZ_JBJHHE010000023.1:0-34805 GCF_056378755.1 Thermanaeromonas sp. DSM 22490 | reverse complement strand
AAGTAGATGTCATTACTATTTTCGATGTCGATATGCTAATACCTGCTAATTAAAATGAGTTTTTCACAACGCTTCTATTTCAATAAGGTCTTTAGATAGTCGCTTAATATAATCTGCCGCGTCATCATCCAGCCCCATTTGGATAAGCCCCAATACTACTTGCAAATGGTTCACAAAATCATGGTGTCTAGACCTTAAGGCGGTGATAAGCTTTTGAGCTTCTTCCAATCTTATCATTGCCTTCTCGGCTTCTTTTTCCTTATCGGCCAGCCTGACCATTTCCCGCACTGTCCAGAGGCTCGTAATCATCACAGCTAAGGCGGAAACCAGAACAACGAAAGCAGGTATTCGAAAACCAGCAAAAACATAATTATAGGCGAATAGAAGGAACAAGAAAAGCTGCAACAAAAGAAAGTTTATGAATAGGAGCCATCTTTTCCGCATTCACTATCCCTGCTCGCTGTCTTCTAGAGGTCTGGTCAGGGTGAAGCCGAAGAAAGCCTTAACGTATTCTTTTTTCTAAAGTCCACAAAAAAACTACCCGCTTACCAACGGGTAGTTTGGTTTCATATTACCATTTACCATTTTTGTTTTCTCCGCCTTACGGCAATCAAATAGCCTCCCCGCTATCTCTATGAAACAGTCTTCCTTTATCCTGAAAGCCGCCACGGCCAGGGCTAAATCCTCTCCCTCCAGGCATATCACCGTCGGCAAAGGAGTATCCTCCTTCCAGGACAAGACCTCCACAACTTGGAAACCGTAAGGGTCCAACCTGACCCGCACTTTGTCCCCCGCCTGGAGCAGTTTCGTTTCTATAGTGAACCATCGTTTTTCCCGGTCCCTGAATATTATACCCCCGAGGTTTTCTACAGTCCGGCCTGAAACCTTCAGGCCCGCTTCGTCAAAACTTACGGTCCCTTCGTATTGTTTCGCCCTTAGCTCAACGTCGTATAAGTTTGCCGAGATAACTATTGCAGCCCGGTCAACGAGGGGCCTTATTACCGCGGCGGTAAAGCCGCCGACGACTTCGTACACTTTAGTCCCTTCTCTGTTCTCCTTGACTTCTATACGCACCCCGTCGAGGGCTGCTTCTATGCGGTGTCGTAATTCAGTTACAAACGCTCCAAAGGAATTAGGTACATATGTATCTGCTCCCACCGGCTTATACTTTTCCACCAGGTCCTTCACCATTTCCCACCAGGGGCTCTCTTTGTCGGTTATTTTGATCACCCTGCCGTTTTCCCGCCCGGCGACGGCCAAAGCCTTCAAAACCCCCGCCCGCCTGGTGAGGACCACCCTCTTGGCCCGCCAGCCACCAAAACCTTGAGTGCCCAGCATGGCCAGGGTATCATGGCCGGGGTTATCGTTATTCACAAACACCTCATAAATAACCCTGGCAATGTCGAGATCCAGGGCTTCTTTTTGTGAGGGCAGGGACCTCAATTCTTCTTTGGACATAAAGGTGCGCTTAAAACTGCTGCGCTTGCTCTCGCGGTTGCGATTGTATACCTTTCTAATATTTACGCCCAGCGTGTTGGCTATAGCGCTGGGCTTATAACCGTTTTCCCGCAAGAAATCAATTTGGGAGGAAGTATCCCGGAGGCTTTCGAGTATTTCCTCCAGCCCCTCATGGGCGCGACTAACCCCGAGGGGTTTTTGCCCACAATTTTTGTTACCCCCCTCTATCTTTGCTTTTATGCGCCTTAGCTGGACTTTTACTTGGTCAACGCTTATCTCCAAAGCCCTGGCTATCCTTTTAGCCCCATATCCCTGCTCATACAGCTCCCATATCTGTTGCTGCTGCGGGCTTAAAGGTGATGAGCATACTATATATGACTCGCCCGGCACTTTTTATCCTCTCCCCGGAGACTCTATCTTCTTTTTGGAAGGGCTTGGAAAGCGAACGTCGAATTATAGCTTTAAATTAGATCATCTCGCCTTTTCTTCTCCGGAAGGTTGCGGTATATGTATGGCATCAGTCTTTTTCTCCGGATTGTACTCTAGCAGGATTCGCAGGGCCTTGACCATGCGGTCCATGTCCGGTTCAAATATGGGGATGTACTCTATATCGCGCGGCCAATCTTGCGATTGTCGGCTGGCCATTGATCAGCACCCCTTATGCCGGTCAGTATATTACCAGTGGTACCCTCAGTGGTTTACTGCCTCCGCTGGGGCAGGGTCTTTAGGTTTTTTGTACGAATCGTCCAACTCATGGGTACAAAAAAGCTCATCAATGGTACTTTGAAGAATATCTGCTATTGCTTTGGCAAGATCTATTGTAGGATTACGAATACCTTGTTCAATTTTGTAGTAGAATGAGGTTGAAATATTAAGCCGACGTGCCATTTCTGAAACTGGAATTTTCTTAGCTATACGAGCATCTCTAAGCACCACTCGCATCTTTGATAACCTCCAACCTGGACGATTCGTCCTATCACTAAACATATTATAATGGACAACTTGTCCAACGTCAACATCAAATTTCCCATTTAGTCCAAATTATTTTTGGCTTGGACATTATGTGCTAAAATAATCTAATGAAGTAGGAAATTTATAGTAGGTGAAGTCTGTGGCTGACTTTAAAGAACGGCTGAAAAAATTACGAGAAGAAAAACAGATTGGCCGGGATGAATTAGCTAAAGCTCTTAAGTTATCATACTGGGCTATAGCAAAATACGAAACTGGCGAACGCACCCCCGACCCCGAAACCCTACAAAGGCTTGCGGATTTTTTCGGTTGCAGCGTGGACTACCTTCTCGGTCGAACGGATGACCCTCGTTCCCTGAAGGACAAAGTTTTTGACCCGACTTACGAACCGACCGAAGTAGATTTGGAGGAACTCCTCAAGGAAGCCAATATCCGTTTCATGGGTGAACGATTAGCGACACAAGATAAGGAGAAGCTGCTCCAGATAGCGAGGATATTGTGGGAAGAGCGTAGAAACATAAAACAAGAAGAAGGTGATTAAACAATCAATAACTTATTCGCCATATGTTGCCTACTTCCTTTTTTCGGGGATGGAGAAGGAGGCTGGTCCAGCCCTGGAAATATAAGCTATGTCCTGTTCCAGAAAAGGCATTTTGATACGGATTTGAATAGCTTCGGAGCCGGTCTCTCGGGCTGCGGCTGCCTGGCAATAGCCATAAGCAGGTCCTGCCACGGTGCGGGGTCCCCTTCCAGGGCGGGCGGCTTTTTCCCGGAGTCCCTGCAGGTACCGACGGCGTCCAGAGGATAAAACTCTATGACTTCCGGTTTTACCTCCAGCCGCCTTAAATCTTCCAGGTGCATCTCCAGGACCGCCTTCTCGTACTCTCCCCCCGCCAAGGGGACCACCAGCACAGGGCAGGTGGCCAGCGCGGCTATGACCGGAGGCTGCTCAAACCACGACCCGGCCTCGACAACGGTCAGCTTTGGTCCCTCCGCTTCCCGTCCGTGGGAAACGGCAATCATCTCCTTGAAGAGCTCTACGTGCTCCAAAGAAAAGTCCGGTGTACCTATGTTGCGGAGCTTGTTGCCTGCCGGTAAATACCGCACACCCGAGATTTTCTTGCGCTTCTTCAGTATCTTTACAGCCAGCTCCGCGGTCATAGTGGTCCCAAAGGTCATTATGCCCGCGTCCTCCATACGGCACTTCGCAGGCTCCGTCTGCCTCACCCCGAACCAAAAGTCCGTCTCCGGGTTGGCTAGGTTGAAGTTGAGCAGGGCCACGTCGTAGCCCATCCGGGCGGCCGCCACGGCAAGATTAAGGGCGGTGAAACTCACCATACAGCCAGAAGGCGACCATACGGCGACCAGAGCCTCTTTCAGCCATTCCTTCCGGGGAGGGGAGGCCCTGAGCCACGGGGCGGCCCTGGAGTAATCGGCAGGGGGAGCAGCGAGGGCCTCATGAACTAGCTTCTCCCAGTCTGCCTCGGGTAGCCCGGCTATAATGTCGTAGATCCCCATGTGGACCATTGCGGCCACGGCGGGGTCTCCCGGGGTGCGGCCTGTAGCGAGGACGATTATCCTGGTAGTAGGGCGGAGCATCCGGTACCCGTCTACAGACCTTATGTTTTCTTCTCCCAGGTCTTGGGGCAGTTCCAGAACCAGCACATCGGCTGCCACTCTAGCAGCAGCATTTAGCGCCTGGGCAAGATCATCCTGGGCTGCAATAATACGCTCAAGAACCAGTTGGTACCCGGCAGAGGCTACAGCTTTTCTTAGAGCCTCCAGTCTTTCAGAAGTACATATGACCGTGCAAAGCATTTATAATGCCCTCCTCTCGTGCTCTAAGAATCTCCGAAGCACACTTAAAACCTTCTCAACACTGTACCCTTGGCCCAGGGCCACGGACCCGGCCAGCAGTGCGAGCTGCGGGCTTACCCTCTGGTGTTGGCTATGCTTACCGCCGAAGAGTATTTCCACCAGGAGGAGTATGGGGTGTCCCTTTAGTACCGCATACTCCCTTATAGGCAGCTTCAGGGCGGGGTTACCGGGGTCGGCCAGGGCCAGGGCCTGCCTGGCAGCACTGGCCTGCTTGAGGGCCATTTCCGCCGCCTGGGTGTAGCCGGCATAAAGCTGCACTGCTTCTTCATACTGGCGTACCTGGTTCATGAATTTTAAAGAGGTTCGGCACCCCCTCCAGGACCCTGCCCTGCCAGCGCCGGAACTCGTAGTCTATCGAGACGGACGCCAGCAACGGGCCGAGCAGGCAAACCGCCGCGGCAGGCACCAGGGCCAACACCCCCAAAAACTTCACGGTCAGCACGAAGACGAAAAAGGCTGCGGCCCCGCCTATAATCGCACCACTCCGGAATAGCTCCTGCGCCGTCCTGCCTACCGTTTGCAAGTACATGGTTTTCTTCGGCGAAAGGATTTTTTGCTGTATCCTCGTCCTTACCGCGTCTGCCACGACCGCCGCCGCGGAAGGCTCATCGGCCGTCGGGCAGAAGACCAGATAGAAAAAGACGAACGACGTTACGAAGAGGCCAGCAAGCGCAAGCAGAAGATCACCCCCTTTTTATTCCGCGCTCCCGGCTTCTGCGGCCAGGAATACGGTCCCGACTATCACCGCCGAGGCGACCACCAGGACCAGCTTCCCGCCGCCGGTAAAGTAAGAGGGCAGGAACAGAACGTCGACAAGGAACCCCATTAGAAGGAGGGCTATGACTACAAGGGCGGCCACTTTAGGCTCAAAGGTCTCTTTGCGCCTTTGGGCCAAAAGTCTATCTCTCTGCTGGAGGGCCGCACCCAGGCGCTTCAGGCCCCTGGCAGCTGCAGCAGGCCCCCCGGCCCGGTCGGCAGCGGCGAGTATGGCCGCCACGGCGTCGAACTCTTCCAGCCCGTACTTGCGGGCGAGATCGCCGAAGGACCTGGAAAAGGGCTTGCCGTAAGCCTCACGCTGGGCCAGCATGTCGCGGAATTCTCCGGCTAAGGGTTCCATCATCCTGTCGGCCATAACCCTCATAACCTCAGCCGCCGTCTGGCCGGCGGAAAACATACCCGCCGCCGAAACCACAAAGCTTTTGGCCATCTCCCTGAGCCTGGACCGGCGCCTCTCTTCGGCAAAGCCCACTATCCAGCCGGGCACGTACCACCCCAGGACGGCCCAGGGGATACCGCCGAGGACGGTCCGGCACAGGGCAGAGCCAACCACGAAAAAGGCCGCCGCCGAAGCCGCAGGTATGAGTTTATTGCGAACTAAAGACGCGGCACGTTCTTTTTCCGGCAGCTCACCTCCTGTAAGAAAGTAAAACAAGAGGAATAGCGATAGGCAGAGAGCCAGCACCCACAACCCTACTCACTCCCCTCCTCCTTCGGCATACAGGTACTTCTCGTGTACTTGCTGGTACTCAGGCTTCACGGTAGCGCCCCTGAAGGCCAGGCGGCCCAGCCTTTCCGGAGTTACAGGCGCTTCGTATATCCACCGGCGGACCTTCCCCCCGGTCCGGGCAAACTCCTCCTCGTCTAGCCGGAATATTGTCCGGTAGCCGGTTTTAGTCAGTTCCACCACGCTCATCAAGGTGCGCTTGCCGTCAAAGCTCTTGTCCAGGAAGACCAGGAAGTGGAACATGGCCCGGAGTTGCTCGTCGACATATTCCTTGGGCAGGGCCATGCCGCCTCGCTGGAACATCTTGGGCAGCCTGGACCTCAGCTCGTCCACTCCCCCGGCATGGCCGGTGGTCCAGAAGCCGCCGCTGGTGGACTCGGCAATCTCCGATGCTGCTACCACCTCCCCGCCGCGGATCTCGCCGACGATGGCCCGGTCCGGGTTGGAACGGTTTATCACGTCGCATATCCGCGCCAGGTCCACAAGCTTCTGTCCTCCGTAAGTAACCTCCACCATGTTGACACAGTTTGGGAGGCTCGGTAGGGAGAGCTCGAAGCTGGTCTCGCCTATGATCACCCTCTCATCCGGATCTATCTGCTCGCCCAGGCTCCGCAAAACCGTAGTCTTGCCGGAGTCCGTCCGGCCAAACACCCCTAAGTTGGCATGGCCCTTGACTATGAGGTCCACCAGGAAGTCT
Source organism: Thermanaeromonas sp. DSM 22490 (assembly GCF_056378755.1). Lineage (NCBI taxonomy): Bacteria > Bacillati > Bacillota > Clostridia > Neomoorellales > Neomoorellaceae > Thermanaeromonas > Thermanaeromonas sp. DSM 22490. Next base: position 28,299 of record NZ_JBJHHE010000023.1, on the reverse strand, counting down.
GCGATAAAGGCCGGCATCATGCCGTTTTGCACCAAGGCGGGCAGGGGCAGTGGAGGCCTCACCAACGGGGACTTCCGGATGGTCAGGGCCGTGCCCAGGGGGCTGGCCTTAAACCCTATAACCGAAAGGCGGGAGCCGTCCCGTAGCCAGGCGTCAACTATAGGCGCGTCGGCCGTAAAGGGCCGGCCCGCGTCCTCGCATATTTTCTGGGCGAACCGTTTCACTTCTTCGTCGTCTTTGAAGTAAGTGCCGGTAGCCGCATACTGTCTGCCCCTCATGCCGTAGAACACCCTGGGGCCGGTCGGCGTCGGGTTCACCATCACTTCGGTTATCTCCTCGGCGCCGGGTGCGGTGAAAAAGTCCTGCAAGGGGCCGTACCCGGTGAGCTGCCCCATGATTGTCCGGACCCCATCCTCTTTTTCATCAGGCGAGAGATCCTTCCGGGCGAAGACGGCGCTCCGGACCAGGGCCTCAGCGTCCAGCCGCGCTCCTCCGGTGAGAGAGCCCGAAAACAGCTCGGGATGATCGTGCATGAGCTGGCGGGCTACTTCCTCGATTATGGCTTCCTTCTGCCTCTCGATTTCTTCCAACCAGTTGTGGGTAGCAAATTCGAGAGAAATAGATACCACCTCCCGAAAATAATAAATAAAGTCAACTCTTGGCCAGTGCAGGCGCCCCTATAAAATAGCCAGCATCACTATCGCTAAAACGTAGCAAGAAACCCACGCCAGTTTGTCTATGATACCAAGGGGCCATAAGAAAACAGCGAATGCCACGGGAAGTCCTGTGATTACTGCGGCCGCAAAAAGCAATAGCATTTGCAGTCCCCGCCTGGTAACCTTCCGGTTCAAGCCCCCTTGGATCACAATAAACGATATGCCCAGCCAGAACATAAACGCCTCTAGAGCCGAGCTGCTTTTTTCATCCCAAGGCGTCCGACCGGCTAAAAGAAAAAGGAATTCTTTCGGAGAAGGGAGGGACTGCGTTCGTGTTGAATAGAAGAAATAACTGGTAAGAACCAAGGTTATTCCCACAACCCAAACAAGCCAAATATCAGAAAAATTAAATAACCGGGGGCGAATATAGTGCCGGAGGTTAAATCTATTTTTCTTCTGGTAGTGTTTTGGGGTGCATGGCTTTTCCTTTGCCTGTACTGGAAGATATCCATTGTGCTTTTCTGGGTCGGCTTTATACTCATTATCTGGTTTTTTCTGTTGATTTTTGCACCCAGGGTCAGCCTCTACTTTCGCTTGACCAAAAAAGGAAGACATGAATGGTCCCTCCTTAAAGGCACTTTCCGTTCTTTTTGGGTGCTAAGTACCACCGATCCGGAAGCAGCTCTGTGGAGGCTTTATCGGGATATGATCAAAAGGGCGATACCAGCAGCTTTAAAAAAAATACCAGCAGGAGACCGGATAGTGGTTGAAACACATTTATTTCGTCCAGGTCTTGCCATGCAGTTACCAGTGATACCCAGCATTGAACCAATGGAACCACGCTTTTTGCAAGTCTGTATAAGCCAAAGCATAGCCTGGATAACTACGATATTACGCTTTTTAATAACCCGTAAGTGGAAAAAGCCACATATGCATACCTGGTTCCGATTAACAGTTACTAAAACTGATGCCCTAAATTATTCTTATAGTCAAAACTTGAAAGGGCATCGCCGGCTCGCGCGCAATAAAAAACTGCTCTCATAAAGAAAAACTGCCCCTATTGGGTGGGACAAGTCGAGCATCCTTTCCCAAAAAGGTTCCCGCCCTAAATAAAAAACAAAAAAGCCGCCCCCAAAAAGGGAGCGGCCTTCTACTGCGCCGGTTAGAGTATATTTATGCCCGTGCCGTTTACGAGGAGCTGTCCGGAAGCCGTGCCCGAAGTCTGGCCTGTCTTTTGCACAGTATAGCACACCTCTTCTCCGTCTTCGTCTTCGTAGCAAACGGTGTATTCGTAGATGTACTCAATTGTATAGCTCGCGGTTATCGTATACTTGGTCGGGGGAGGAGCCATCTCGTTGGTGAGCAGGTTATATATAGGCGCTCCCGCCAGGCTCCAATCCTCCTCGAACTCCACCCACGCCTCATGGCCGGCCGTGTTCATGTTCACAGTTACCGTGCCCACGGGGTCCAGAGTGCAGTTAGCAAAGGTGAAATTAGGGTGCTTCTTGGGGTAGCTCAGGGTCGCCGATGTTATCCTCCAGGATACGAGGCTGCCCCTGGGAGGATCCGGAGCCTCGGGCTTAAGGACGGCCTTTACTATATCCGCGTACTTGGCCGTGTTCACCGGCCGGTCCTCGGGAGGCACGTAATTGCCGTATACGTCCTGGCCGCCCTGGCTCCGGGCGTAGAAGACCAGCTCGGCGCTGGTGCTTACGCTCCTACCGTCCTCATCCTCGCCGGGACCGGAGCCTCCACCCGGTCCGCTGCCCCCACCACCACCGCCGTCACCAGGGTATTCCCACTGGTGCTCGCCGCCCTTAAAGCGGCTGTACATATCCTCTATGGAGCCCGGGTCAAAGCCCCACTTGCGGGTGATCTCATCAATCTGGTCCCGGCTGGTGATGGTGTCCAGCACCTGGCCCGTGGCGGCATTGTATATTTCTATAACCGCGCCTACCCGGAGCACCCCGGGCCTGCTGGCCAATTCCTTGAAGAAATCCATCTGGTCAGACGGAACTCCCATAACTTTGGCCAGGTCTTCTATGGTAATGGTAATCACACTGACCGTCCTCTTCCCGGGTTCGGGCTTGGAGCGTCTAAGTACGGAAGCGTCTATCTCGCCGGAATAATGCCCCCCAACATTAAAAGTTATCTTCGCAGTGCGGTATCGAATCCCAGTAGTGGCACCGGTGTTGGTGACGTTGTAGGTTATCTCTTTTAGAAGGCCGTCTTCATCCCAATCAATTTCAACAGTCTCTGTATAAAAATATTCAGTTGCGCTATAGTCTTTAACCGTTAAGGCCATTGCCGGAAAAGCACCGATCAACAAGAACACTACTGCCAGCAGTAGAGTTGTTGCAACCTTCCGCATGGCCCCTACCTCCTAACCGGCCGGAAGTCCGATAATAGCACTATCTGGTCCAATTTCTTTGTAATCTCTCCGGTATCCCAGTCTAACGTGTTTTTTACTCGGAATTCCACGTCCTGCTCGTAAGTCTGGCCGGGAGTGAGGCCAAATTTATTCGAGCCCGGGAAAGTTATTAACAGGATTCCACGAATTCCGTAGTGGCCAAGTGCTGTTTCATAAACCAGCCGCGGGTCAGTAAGCCATTGCAGGTCGGCATCCCGGTATTCCTTAAGGGAAGACAGCACATTGAATCCATACCTGGTGGCCCCAATGTTTACCACGTGACCGTCCGGCGTTACAGTTCTCTCCCGGATCTCGCCGCTAAAGACTTTCTCCAGCGTAAAATTCTTTACTACCAGTTCAGCGTTCCTTCGCAAACGTTCATCAGTCCACATTTGCTGGAAAGATTTATACAACTCATCTGGTTCGGTAGATTGCTCAGGGTTAATCCGGTCAAACACCGCATAGCTTTGCAGCCGCTTAATATCGGCCTCGTCCAGGACCCCGTCCCCTACTTTACTCATTGCCTCCAAAACTGCGGTAATATCGGGCTCCGGCTCGCCTTCCGGCCAACAAATTACCGCCTGGGTTTCGGCGTCCCACTTCACCTGGTAGCCTAAGCCCTCGGCCACGTAACGGGCAGGCAGGAAGGTCCGGCCGGACTTCAATTGCGGAGCCACGTCTATGGCCTTCGCCGTGCCGTTCACTACCACTTGCTTACGGCCCACCACCAGCTCTACCGTGCGGTCTCCTTTCTTAAGGGAGGCCTTCTGGGTCGCGCCGTCCCAGTCTACGTCATCTTCTTTGACCCCCAGCGCGTAGCCTAGGTACCTCACCGGCACAAAGGTCCGGCCGTCGTCAATGTAAGGAGCTACGTCCATACTTACTCCAGGGGTCTGGCCGTTAATAAAGTATTGCTTTACACCGATCACAAAAACTACACTCTTGACCAGCTCACCGTCCTCATACACATCCACCTGGGTGTCGGATGCACCGCAGGCTACAAATGGCACCATGAGAAGCATGACGGTGGCTAGAAGAACAGAGATGAGTTTTTTGAGCATGAGAATCCCTCCTGAAGATGGGTATAAAAATAGCGGGCAGCACCCGCCTTGAGGTTCGGTTTATCTTTGCATCAGGGTGAGGATTACACCGGCAAACCCGACGATTAAGGTGATTACGGAGCCTATAGCCCAGAATCTGATGGTATCTAACTTTACATCTAACCGGTCTATCTCTCCGGTAAATTTCTGGTCAAGTCTTTCAATCCGCTCAGACAATTTGAGGTCTACTTCTTTGATCTCTCTCGACAACTTCTCGTCCAATCTATCTATCCTCTGGAGCAGGAAGAAAAACTCAGGAGATGCCAGCCTGTTCGGCGGGTCACCAGTAGCCGCAGTTTCCTTCAATACTTCCTCCGGCACGGCGCTCACCTGCCTTCACCTCCATTCTAACCAAAGGTTGCCAGGTTATCAAGCTTCTTTCAGTTTCTTCGCCCTTAGAGAGGTTATGCCGCACCAGTAGTCCGACGGTTTGATGCCCCATTTCCTGCAGGCCAGCCGCTTTGCCTGGGTGGAGCTCTTGGCCTCTACCACAACTTCCTGGCCGCCAGGTCCCGCACCTCGTACATAGCCATTGTGGATACCCCCTTCCTTTCTTGGCCTCCGGCCTTTGGCCTTCCGGCCTTGAGGGCAAAACACAGCCGCCCGGGCGGGCGGCAAGGGCGGCCCGCAGGGCCGGGCCGAGGAATAGCGGACCGAGCGAAGCGAGGGAGCATATGCCGCAGGCCCTTGCCCTTGCCAGCCCCGGCCCGGGGCGGCAGTACAATAAAGCGGCAGCCGGAATGCCAGGGGGTAAAATCAAGGCAGCAGGTACGCTTTAGCGCTCCTGCTGCCCACCGTTGTTACCTTGAAAAGGCCGCCGTTGCGTCAGGCCGTTTACCGTTAAAACGTTGCGGCGACCTCAACTCTCTTTGCCTTGGATTTCGTATTTCAGTTTTGATATCTCGTAAATAATTCCGATACGAAAATCAAACAAAGTATCCAACACCTGGTTATTATGGCTGTTATACCAATATAAGCCATCCGTATATACATGATCAAAAAGCCTACTCACATTGCATTCTTCAGCGATAATATATCCTTTTTTATATACAACCCCGGAGGCAATAGAATGGTTTCCATTATATATGTAACATATGTTTACAGGAGAAAAATAATATGCCTTATGGTTCGACTCGTCGAATTCAAATTTACGCATAAAAATGTTTTTAATATTGTCCCTCATTCTTCTCCTATTCCACGGGAGGACTAAAACGCAATCTCTTGCCAAATCAACCCTTATTAATCTCTTTTCCCCAGGCGGGAACAATTTGTGTTCACGAGCGAATTCATCGTAAAAACAAAATGGGAACGGAAGCTTCATGCTCTTTTCAAAGTTTTCCTGACTATAAAAAATAGTGCTCAGCAAGTCGTTTTTGAGATCCTCCTTGATAACGTCCAGCATGAAATCCAGAATAATTATCTGTTCTTCTTTTTGGGTTTCCTCTTCCATTACCTGTCTGGCAAATTCCATGGCATATCTAAATTCATGAACCGCGTTTATTTTACTTATAAGCCACTTTTTTAATCCTTCCCTTTTCAAAAATTTAGTAAATCTGATTTTCCGCCACCTCCGTTTCTAGCAATTTGAGCACGTTAAAATAAATCCTCCCTTGAAGAAGCGGCTCATAATATAGTAAGGAAACCAATTCGTTACATGCTCTTAAATAATTTTGCTCCATAAGGGCCTTTTTGGCTCTGACAAGGTAAGGAATATATGATATATGCAGGATGTCTCTTCTCGTATATTCTTTAGCAGGCCTGTATTTTTTTAATTCCCGGTAAAAATCGGATAACGCTTTCCTGGCCTTCAGGTTTTCTTCTTCTCCAGCACACCACCAGTTGTCATAAGGCTTTAAGATAGAATAAAGTTTCTCGTTCACTTTCGCACCTCCATTATAATAAATTCACTGGCCTGCGGGTAGTTCCAGAACCAGCACATCGGCCGCGACCCTAGCAGCAGCATTTAGTGCATGGGCAACATCATCCTGGGCTGTAGCAGTGCGCTCAAGGACTAGCTGGTACCCAGCGGAGGCTACAGCTTTTCTTACAGCCTCCAGTGTTTCAGAAGTACATATAACTGCGCAAAGCATTTATAATGCCCTCCTCTCATGCTCTAAGAATCTCCGGAGCACACTTAAAACCTTCTCAACACTATACCCTTGGCCCAGGGCCACAGATCCGGCCAGCAGGGCGAGCTGCGGGCTTACCCTCTGGTGCTGGCTGTGTTTCCCGCCGAAAAGTATTTCCACCACGAGGAGAATGGGGTGTGCCTTCAGGGCCGCATACTCCCTTATGGGGAGCTTCAGGGCGGGGTTACCGGGATCGGACAGGGCCAGGGCCTGCCTGGCAGCGTTGGCCTGCTTTAAGGCGATTTCCGCCGCCTGGCTGTAGCCGGCGTAAAGCTGTACTGCCTCTTCATACTGGCGTGCGTCGTTCATGAATTTTCACACCGCCTTTCATTGAAAATAGATTACAGGGTTCACCGGCTGGTGGTGGACCCTAACCTCAAAGTGCAAGTGTGGCCCAGTGGATTTTCCTGTTGAGCCTACATACCCGATAACCTCACCGGCCTGGACCACCTGGCCCCTTTTGACTGCAATCCCGGCGAGGTGGGCGTATATTGTCTCCACCCCTCCCTCGTGCTGGAGGAACACCGCCAGGCCGTAGTTGCCTGCTCGCCCGGCGTGGGGTCGCCTGGCTCACGGGCGGGAGCCAAGACGATTATTCTGACATGCGGCCTGGCTATACAGTAGCACCGGGCGGCGGCCACCAGGTCCGGGCCCGGAGCGGCATCTATATCAAGAACCAAGACGTCGGCCGCCACCCTAGCGGCAGACTGGAAGGCATTATGAATACTAAAAGAATCCATAGTCCCGGCCTGATCAAATACCACTTCGCCGTGTCCTATGGCGGCTTTTCTCACCTGCTCCGCCCTGGCCGGGGTAACCAATAGGGCGTAAATCATAAGCGCCCACCTCTTCCCAAGGTTTTTCCACCAATTTCTTATCCTACGTCAAGTACACAGCCACCAAGGAATTCTCCTCACCTATCAGCGGTCAACTCTCGAGCGTTGCCACTAGATCCACCTCTACCACAGGGCTTTTTGCCTTTTCTCCCAAAAACTGGAGTGCCTGGCGTCTCCCCCACGCCGCCGTTCCAGCCGGCCGGACCTCCTGCAGTTGCCAGGGCGTACCCCGCAGGGTTTCACGAAACAAGTCTTCCGGCCTACATTTTATCGGAGCAGACGGGAGGACCCCGAAACGGACCACCAGCCGTGCACCCGGCGCGCAGGCCTTAGCCACATTGGTCCATACCTGCCTTAACCCCTGGACGAAACTGTCGAGCGCGGCGGTAGCTAACTGTCCCTGATAGCCGTACTGGACTTCTGGATTACCGCCGGTGAACCAGTGCCGCAGCCACTGGTCGGGCACATAAGTCCTCATGCCAAAATAGGGAGGCGAAGTCACTACCCAGGTGTAGGGCCCGCCGAGCTCAAGGAGGTCGAACTGCCTGCTGTCGGCCAGGGCCACGCGGCCTTGCGTTGGCGGTGGCAGGCCTTCCAGATAGCAGGGCGCTTTGCGGGCCACTAGGTCCAAGACGCTCACCCTCGGCGGGCTACACAGCCCCTTCTTCCTCCAGAACCGCACAGCATACCCCGGCTTGGGGGCAAAAGTGCGGGGCATCTGGTTGGACAGGTAAGAAGGAGCACCCTTCCTCAAAGGGCCGTGGAGGCGGCCGAGGATGATGAGGCGCAAGAGGCGGCGGGTGTCGCTGTCCTCGCCGTATATGAGGGCCTCTCTCAGTCGGCATACCTCTTCCAGGGTCTCACGGTGGTAGGCCAGTTCCCAGAACTCTCCTTCCGGCACGTCCACAGGAGCAGACCGGGAGCTGAGGATCTGCCCGCAGGCTTTCACCACCTGTTCGGGGGAAGCTCCGGCCAGCACGGCGTCGGAAATGGCTGCCGCTACGGGGCTTACATCCACCCCCGAGGCGGGGAGACCTAAAAGCCTCGCTGCGTACAGGGTCGTCCCCCGCCCGCAGAAAGGGTCCAGGACCCACTCCCCGGGTCGGGCGTTCTTCAGGTGCTCCAAGGGAAAGTCTATGGGAAACATAGTATAGTAAGGGCAGGCCTGGATGAGCACTTCATTCTCCTCCCCTCACTTGAAGTAGTCAGTGGGGTTGACGGGCTGCTGGTGGACTCTGACCTCAAAGTGCAGGTGCGGCCCGGTGGACTTCCCTGTAGACCCGACGTAGCCGATAACCTCACCGGCCTGGACCACCTGGCCCCTTTTAACTGCAATTCGCGAGAGGTGGGCATAGATGGTCTCCATCCCTCCCTCGTGCTGGATGAATACGGCCAGGCCGTAGTTACCCGCCCTGCCTGCGTGGGCCACAATACCGGGGGCAGCAGCCACCACCGGCGTGCCCTGGGGAGCGCCGATATCTATTCCCGTATGGAAGCCGTCAATGTCCTCCACGGGGTCAATACGGGGGCCGAAGCCAGATGTTACGCTGTAGACACCCGGCACGGGCCACTTCAGGCTCTTCTCCACTGGCGTCCAATCTGGCGGCACTCCAGGGCCCACATCCAGGAGGAAGGACAGGTCTACAGTGAGGATGTTCCTCACCTTTTCCTTCTGCACTTCGGTAAATCCTAAATCATTAAGGACCTCACCGAGGTCCCTCAACCTGTAGGTTGGGTAGGTCTCTCAGGTGGGCGGGTCGCCGCCGGTGCAGTGGGTGCAGGTGCCCTTTCTCTCTATGAACATCCTGGCGAGCTCCCTGGCCCTGGCCGGGGTGGCCTTCCGGAAGTCCTGGTTTAGTCTTACGGCCTCAATAGCAAGTAAAGGCTGCCAGTCCACGGTAACGCCGGGGTCGCAGGGCGATTTCGTGCTCTCGCTCACCTCTTTGGCCGCGTCAACGTATATCTTGGCCTGGGAGGGGGTAACTATAGGGACTCGCTCCCAGATGACAATTGGCCCTGCAAAGAGCAGGGCTAGAAGAGCAACAGGGAGAATGAGTATTATCACGGCCCAGAGGAGCACTTTCTCCGGCTCCGGCAGAAGGGCCCCAGCTATTTTAGCTATTGGGGTAGCCACTACTGGCCACCTCCGGTTAAATAGGGCATCTCATAAGGCGCAGCTTCAATCTTTACATGCACCCTCTGGGTCCCGGCAACGAGGAGGCCTTCGCCACGCTTGGCTGTAGCGAGCAGATCTCGCTCAGCTTCACTAAGGTTCATCAAGTGCGAGATGGCTTCCAGGTCCTTCTCGCCCTGGGCCAAAAGGAGCTTGTAGGTGGGGTTATCGAGGAGGGCCTGGCCGTGGCGCTGCACTTCTGGGGCGAGGAAGTCTATCACGTTCTGGGTTATGACCACCAAGCCGCCCATGTATTTGCGGATCCTCTTGCTGGTATCTCTCAAGAAAGCCAAAGCCTGGGGCGTCTGGGGGTCCACCAGTAGCCAGGCCTCATCCACCACCAACAGGGTCCTCTCCTGCCTATCCCTCTCTATGAGGTCCCAGGCGAAAGAGAGCACATTAAAGTATTGCGCCCGGCGTACGGAGTCGTCGGCATTTTGCAAATCGTGCACATCGAGCACGATTAAATCATTATCGGCGCTGGCTGTGGTTGGCCCGGCCCATAAGGAAGCGTCCGCGCCCAGGGCTGCCCGTTTAAGTAGCACCGCCAGCCTGGAATAGGTCTCGGGTTGCTTATCCGCCTGCTCGGCTATATAAGCGTGGAGCTCCCTCACGGTGGGCCATTTCTCTGCCGGTATAGAATCAGGGTCCGTCTCCCAGGTGATACCTGCTTGGCGGTACACCTCCACCAAGGCATCCTCCAGGACCGCCTTCTCCAGGTCGGTAAGGTCCCGGAGGTAAAGGGAGAAGAAGGTGCGGAGGGTCTGGAGGTGCAAAGCCAGGGGCCCCTGGCCGGACCTCGCGTCGCCTTCTTGCTCCTCATCCAGGGGAACGGGCCTCACCTGCAGGGGGTTAATCCTTCCCGTGCCGCCGGCGCAGTTTATCCAGCCCCCGCCCAAGAGGCGGCACATCTCCCGGTACTCCCGCTCGGGGTCGATTATTATCACTTTGGAACCCTGGGCCAGGTTACGCAGGGCTAAGAGCTTCACAGCGAAGGACTTGCCTGCGCCGGGTTTGGCCAGGACCGTCCAGTTGGAGTTTGTGCGGTCGCCTCCCCTTCTCCATATGTCCACCAGGACGAGGCCGCCGTCCCTGTCTCTCCCTAGTACCACTCCGCTGCCGTCGTTTATGCCGCTGGCCGTGAAGGGGAAGGAGGCGGCCACCGTCTCGGCAGGCATGTTCCTGGCCCCGGCTTCTTCGGTATCCTTGGGAAGGATTGCCCAGGGCCCTGCGGCTTTAAGGCCTTCTTCCTGGCGGAAGGTGGCGGTCCTGGCCCGCATCCCTGCTGCGGCCAGAGTGGCCTCTACCTGCCGGGTCCTGCGCTCCAGAGTCTCCTGGTCAGGAGCCAGCACCAGGAGCACTACTGTAACGTAGAACACCTGCTGCTGCTCCTGGTCTATCTTCCTGAGGAGCTCCTGGGCGTCCTTTAAAGCCTGCTCCGTCCTCTGCATGACCAGGGCGTTGCCGCCTAATTCCAGCCTGGACGCGTACTCGCCTATGGCCTTGTTTATGCTCAGGATTAACTCGGTAGGGTCGGTGGGTGTTACATGCACCGAGCAGAGCACTCCAGGTATGGCGGCCGCGCGGGCCAACCAGGCAGGGCCCACCCTGGGAGGATAATTCGTGACCACCAGGACCCTGGCAAGCTGGTCGCCGAAGGTAAACTGCCTGGCCCCGAACTCCAGGGCCTGGGGGGATAAAATATCGAGCAGGCCGGAAAGGGCAGGAGCTTTAGCCGCTGTCTTGGTGTTCAAGCTGGCAAACCTCCTTTGGGATTGTCCTAAAAAATTGCCTTGGTATCGCATATATGCTATACTGGAAGCATGGAATGGGCAGTCCTTTATTACCAGGAAGGAAACCGTAACCCGGCAAAGGATTTTATAGACAGCCTGCCAGCCAAGACCAAAGCCAAAGTGTTGCGCAACCTGCTCCTCTTGTCTGAATTTGGCCTTGACCTCGGCTGGCCGCTTATAAGCAATGTGGACCGCAACATCTGGGAACTCAGGACGGTTCACCAGGGCAACCAGTACCGCCTGCTTTTCAGCCTGGTGCCCGAAAAGACCTTCCTGGTGCTTCATGGGTTTCAGAAAAAGAGCGCCAGACTCCCTGAACGGGAACTGGAAATCGCCCGCAAGCGCCTCAAGCGCTATTTGCAGTCTCGGGAAGGAGGAAAATAGATGGACGATCTCCGGCGGCACATTGAAGAAAGCCTGGCCGACCCTGAATTCCGCTCCGCCTGGCAAGAAACAGAACTTGAGTACCAGGTGGCCCGGCAAATAGTAGCCCTACGCCTTAAGAGGGGGCTCTCTCAAAAGGAACTGGCCCGGCGCGTGGGGACCACTCAATCCACCATAGCGCGTATAGAGAATGGCAGCCATAATTTAAGTCTGCGCACCATAAGCAGGTTGGCTAAGGCTTTGGGGGCTAGCGTCCGCTTGGATCTGCAGCCTCATGATGGGTCACAATAAATCCTCAATTGACTGCGTAACAAAGTGTTAGAGGGCCCTGATATGGCCAAAAGAACCTTAAAACTTCTGGGAAAACACTGCTTCGGTTAAAGCAGGCAAAAGTCCTCAAGGAGTGTCAAGGGATATTTACCATTGACAAATACCCTGAATTTCGGGACCGTGAAAGCATCATTTCTTGGGTAAGAAATCTGCGCCGGGAAGCAGAGGAAAGGCTGGCTAGGTTCTCGAAAGCTTAAAGGTAAGCCTTCTTTCAGGGGGGTTTTCCTGGATATTACCGCTCTGATTTATTTTTTATGGAGAAATAAGCAAAATATCGTACTGTTAGAGTTCTTACAGATAAGACTTCCTTAGCCGCTGGCCATATAACTGGAGCAGGCGTATTTTTAACGACCAGGGAAAAAGGCGTGCCTGCAGTGCAGAGTGGTTTTTGTTCTGCGCTTGAATTTTATCTAGAGCACAGTGAAACCACTGATAGTATACTTATGCCCGCGAGAGAATTCCCCTCTATACTGGCTTCTCATAGCAGACGTAGCCGTCTAAAACGGAGTGGTCGCCGTGACGGCAAATAAAAGGCTCCACTCTATGGCACTATTTTCTGGTAGCCCAGAAACGAAAATGAAAGAGAACGTCCCTAGATCGAAATTACTCGAGAAAGGATCGTGTTAATAAATCAAGAACTCGGGCTCCTGGGACTAGGCTTATCGCGGTGTACTTGTGCGCAAGGGCTATGGGAACGATAGCATTTTCGTAAAGATCGCACTCAAACTCATGAATAAGTTTTATAGCCAGTGGTAAGCGGACATAAAGGGAAATATCTGTTTTGCGTTTAACGAAATCATTACTATCTTTTGAGCTAAATGGATAGGGAAGAGAAAAGACAAATGTACGCCCCGAAGGTGTCCGGTAGATAAAATCCTGGCCGTAATATGTTTCATAACCGAAACCCTGATGAGCCGGATTCCGCTCTGGCACTATATGGGTATAACGGTAATCATCATCTATCGCAAATATACATCCTTGAGGAATAAACTTTTCAATCAGTTTAATGTGGTCGGCTATTATTCCACTCTTTTGTAGTCCTATAATTAGTACCGGAGGAAGACCAAATTCGGATAGACGTTCATTTATTTCGGCTAAGAACTGCATAATAACACGGCTTAGCCAAGCTGAGGGACCGAAAATGGCTAGAGGACCATCAACAAAAAATACAGTTTCAGAAAGAGCGCGGGGGGAATGCCTAAAAACATTATAAATGTAATGCATAACGAGCAGGTGCTCTATAACTTGCATGAAACGCGAAAGGGCAGTTCCGTTAGGTTGATAATCGGTTACTGTCTCCCATATACGAAGTACGTCTGAAGGATATACTTCTTCGTTGCAGTTAGGGCAGTGCTGGCTATTTGGAATGTCGTACACGGAGATATCAGGTGCCTCACAAGTTGGGCATTTATGAAGCTTTATTTCTCCAGGCTCTTGATTTGGCCTATAGGCTGCCAGCTTGAATAGAGTTGCCCGTATACTTGTAGAAGGATCATTCGGATTTAGCCTATATTTAGTGTAGAGTTGTGTATCCAACGCCGCGCGGAAACCATCTCTGACGTTCTTCCCTTTATATTTCACGTTAGAACTAGGAAATGTATAAGCCAACGATTCTGCTTCATTTTGTAGTTTTGCTACCTTGAAGGGATTTACAAATTTACCTTCAATTAGGTCATTGTAGTGAGCAAGCTTTATCAAAGTACACCCAATTTTTACATATCCCACTCTAATACTCGGGAATTTATCCTCTATATGTGATTCATAATAACTACCATCGACAGCAATAACTTGAGTCGGAAGGCTTTCAGCTTCTTCAATTGTTTTAAACCTTTGGGTTATCATTTTACCTTCTGTAGGTGAGGGAGGTGTAAGCGGTTTACACTCAGCAAGAAATTCTCTTACGTCGGGATTGTTTATAAAATCATAATGCGTAGTTTTATTGGCCCGCTCATTTACGTAAGGCATTATCATTACCCCCCCTTGAAGGCTCAAACTTATCAATCTGTACTGGGACTACATAGGGGCTAGATAAAGTCTTCACCCGAGCAAAGCCAACATCCTGAGCACGGAGTATGGATAGAGAAAAATCCTCGAAATCGTAGAACCTCCCCAGCTTTTTTATCTCGTCCATATTATTGAGATGGGAAACGAACCAGTTTTCGGTGTTAGATAAAATGTTTGGATGAACACTTGAAACCTCCTGGGTTGCATAAACCAGAGCGATTTTATATTTAGCGCCTTCTTTCGCAATACGTGGCCATGTAGTATCAAGGTCTACATCTTTGCCGATGAGATTATGCGCCTCTTCGATATAAAAGACGATATTTGGGGGCTGGTTTCCTGAAATGAATTCTTTCATAGACGCCTCGAAAATGTATCGAGCTATACGCTCGCCCATTCGTTCCTTCAGGACTGGGTCACCTACAGATAGGTCCAGAATTACGATCTTCCCTTGAACAAGATGATCATATATCTCCTGTGGTAGCTCCTGGGTACGTTGAGGGGAATGGTACTCAAGAGCTGGTTGTATCACCCGGTAACCTTTAATATATTGACCTTTCTCATTTCGTTGGTTTATAAGATTTATCATATCCTTAACTTCAGGGTCTAACCAGGGCTTACCGCTACGACTCTTTAAAGACTCTTCCTGATCTGCTAACATGGCGCCTTGAAACCACAATACAGCCTGTTCAAGAGTCATAGGGGCTTGGTTAGAAGAAGGAACAGGACTGTGAGGGTTTAATTTTTTTAAGACTTCCATAACCTTTTCATGCACCTCTTGACTCCTAGTAAAGTTAACCCGGAAGTTCCGTGGCGGAGTAAATCCGGCTTTGTATAGAAGCGCTCGGTAACAGGCCACTCTAACTTGCCAACGATTATGTTCACTATAATCATTGGGATCAGGCTCTTCTAGGTTCATACGTAAAAAATTGGATAGATATCCTAGGTCATCAGCATTGGGAATGGTTTCGTAAATGAGTCGCCGTATAATCTCGTAGCCTTCAGTAAGCTGAGAATAAAAGTTGGTGAGCATAATCTCGAACCCAGAAGTGGGGATTAAACGGTAACGAACCGTCTCCGACGGATAAACGTCGGCTATGGCTCCCCTGTCCTGTCTATTGGCATTAGCATATTCACCATTAAGATCATAAATAATTTGGCCGATTTTTATATTATTACGGTCTGCCACACGTTTAACCATGGAGACCAGATGCTTCACTGTATTCGATTTCCCTGTACGAGTCATACCAAGTACAGCAGTTCTCCTGGCCAGAAAGTCGGCCGGGTATATATAAACTGGTACTTTCTCGTCATCATCCGCTCGGTGAAGGCGATCTGTGGAAGTGTACCTAACGGTTCCAATCTTAATGGGTTCTACTGTTGCATCAGCAGGAAGACCAAGGGTCTGAAATTCTTCTTGTTGCCGGGCCTTCTGAATAGGATCGATATAATTTACTATAGTAGATAAGGCTTCCCGGCGTGGACGGTATACACTAAGCCGCGCTGAAGAATAAAAAGACTCAATATCGCTGCCCAACCTCAACATGCCATTCTGGTTGAAAAAGGTACCAAGAATTTTACATTTAAGGCCTCCAAACTGGAGCTGATTCTGAGTAATATAATCATACCCTTCCACAACGTTAATGGGATTTGAACTTTGCTGGCGCTGGAAATGATCGATTTTGGCTCTTACCATTTCATCATCATGGGGTAAAGCACAAGAACCCACCACGCGCAAAAGAATAACTTCCTGATCTTCCGGTGGTGCAAGGTGGAAATTATCGGGGTCGAAGGCCGCCGCAACCAAAAAGCAATTATGTGGTACTCCCAAAGCCTGCGCTTTCCACATATCATTAGTCATTACGTAGGCCTCTGTGTAGTCAATACGATAGACCCACCCAACAAAAGTAGCGTCGGACACTAACTTTACGAGAGGGTCTGAAGACAGCAGTTGTCCAAAGTTACTTGCCAAGGATACCAGCCTCCTCTGCAATTTTTTTGATATCATAATTAGCTACCAATATCTCCCTATTGCGGGTACGCTTTTTATGCGAAGCATCTGGCATTCCAGCGGGGAATGAAAGAGAAATTACATTAAATTCCTTATACATCTCCCTGATTTCTGGCAAATCATAGCTAGAAAGAATAAATTTCGCCTTTAAATTTCTGAGAACCTCAACTAGTTCCTTGTGTTCAGCAAGAGCCCGCATATTGTAACGATAGTTGCATGGATTGTTGGGGTATGGAGGATCAAAGTACATAAGAACTCTACTCTTGCCTTCCTTATCGTATCTTGCCACCAACTCACGCCAGTCCAGGTTTTCAATAATAACGCCTTGTAGCCTTCGGTATGCCGGCATAATACGCTCTTCAAGGTTCCGTAAGGCACCGATTAAGCGATTTCCTTTCCCTCCATCATCGACACTAACCTGGAATCGCGGTAAGTGTAGCTCCCCTCCCCATGAAGCCATAAGTAGGTAGAAGAAACGATGCGCCCTTTCAACCTCTCCCATATTGTCGGGATGACAACTAAGAAGACGATAAAATTCTTCTCTGCTGACCAGGTCCCATTTGAAAGCATCTATTAGCTCTTGGGGACGATATTTAACGACCCGGAAGAAGTTAACAAGTTCTCCGTCTATATCATTAAAAACCTCAATACTACTTGGAGGTTTGGCAAATAACACCCAACCAGCGCCGCCAAATACTTCAACATAGCAGTCATGGGGTGGCATAAGGGACGCAATCTTCCGGCAAATTTTAGACTTCCCTCCTACCCATTTGAGGGGACTTCTTATAGGTTTGTAATCCATATTTATAGTTTCCTGCGCAAAAAAGGCTTCTTCTTGATATAGTAAAGCATTATTATGCCTCATTTTATCACCTTTCTTAACAATAGTGTTGTTATATCTAAAGTGGACTCCCTTACTACATCGGGTATAACCTTAGAAAGTCAACACATGAAACGCAACCCAG
Organism: Thermanaeromonas sp. DSM 22490; assembly: GCF_056378755.1. NCBI lineage: Bacteria > Bacillati > Bacillota > Clostridia > Neomoorellales > Neomoorellaceae > Thermanaeromonas > Thermanaeromonas sp. DSM 22490. Next base: position 11,511 of record NZ_JBJHHE010000023.1, on the reverse strand, counting down.
CTACTTAAACAGCTTAAACCAGTCCAGCCCCAGTTCTATATACACTCTCTGTCTCAAAAGCAAGTGAGGGTCCTCAATTCTATCTTTTTCTGGGTCCTGCTCATCAGATGATAAGAAACTAACCTCTATGCCGCGGCCGCTCAATATAAGCTTAGTCTTCATGTCTTCTCTTATGCCGCCTCCGGCAAAAACAATTATTGTAGGTATAGGGCAGGCCAGGCAATCTTCCAGGGCATAACTCAACTTTTGATATGCGGTCCCCGAACTCTCCTGAAGCTTGGCTTCTATGCCCATGTACCTGCCGCCGTGACGTAACACAATATCCAGTACCCGTGGCGTACCTACAAACCTGTAGCCCACAGGTTTTTCCTTCAAAACCTCAATGTCCTCGCCCCAAGAGTTTATATACCTAATGATGGCATCCCGAAAACGAGCATCTCTAGGTGGCATTAACGTCAGCCGTCCTCACCGGTAATTTCTAATAACTAGTTCTGTTATTGGTCCTCTCCGGTCAGGCCTGCAGTTTATGGCCCGCCTGGCGTAGACCACCCGGATATCGTATCCCGAATAAAGCTCACGTATGAAGGGCGTATCCGAATTGCTCAGCATCACCAGACAGCCACTTCTGTCCAGTTCCCGGAATACGACCGCCAATCTCTTCTGGTCCTCCGGCCCGAAAGCGTCCGGAGTGTAGCCCGTAAAGTTGGCCGTATCGGATAAGGGGTAATAGGGAGGGTCGAAATATACAAAGGCACCAGGCCGGGCGAACTCCAGCACGCGGCTAAAGTCGTCGCAGATTATCTGGGCATGTTTCAAAGCCTCGGCTACCGCCCGGAGGTTGGGCTCGTCTACAATCTTGGGATTCTTATATCTCCCAAAGGGCACGTTATGCTTACCCTGGCTGTTTACCCTCCACAGCCCATTATAAGCCGTCTTGTTGAGATAAAGGAACCGGGAGGCCCTCTCCACGGGCGAAAGCTCCTCGGGATCTAAGGCGCGGACGGAGTAGTAATATTCCCGCGTGTTCTTGTGCTTTCTGAGGTCCCTTAGCAGTTCCTCCAGGTTGTCTCGCACCACCAGGTAAAAGTTGATAAGCTCCTCGTTGCTATCGATAAGGATAGCCTGGTGGGGCAGCAGGTGGAAAAATACCGCCCCGCCCCCCACGAAGGGTTCTATGTAAAGGTTGTATTCCTTCTTAGGAAACAGTGGCTCAAGTTGAGGTATAAGTTGAGCCTTACCCCCTGCCCACTTTACAGGAGGCTTGGGCCTTAGTGCCTGAAGCGATAATGAAGAAGATTGATCTAACACCGGTTATCACCTCCCGGGTTAGCCTCTAGCAAAATATTCGCTTCCAGGAGACAAATTCCTTCTTACACCGCTCCCAACAGGGGTGGCAGGTGGAGCCCCGCCAATGCAGGGGGCCGCTCGAAGGCCGCCTGGACCGGGTGCAAAAAGACAAAGAGCAAATCGATGATCTCCTGCTCCTCGCATATCTTTACCTTTAATCCTGAGCGTTCAAGGTTGGAAGCCAGTTCGTGGGCCTTCTGCACAATTTCCTCCCGGTCCTTCCCGGGAAGCAGGATGTAGTACCTCCTCTCCATGGCCTCCCCGCTGGCTACCAGAGTCCCCACATACCGGATGTACTCCTGGAGGAGCCTCTTCCTGGCGGGACTAACCGTTTCCCTCGCTTTCTCCTGTAACTCCCTTAAGTAGGCGTCGAGGTCCACCGGCCTGCCCAGGGAGAAAATCTGGAAGGGCTCCTTCAGGCCGTTTATGGCCTCGAAGACGGCAGTGATGATGCGCTTCTTCTCGGTTTTACTTTTTAGCGAAAGGTTGAATGGCTCCACCTTTAGCACTGCCGCCACCTGGCCGTCCTTCCTCACCAGGACTCCCCCGGCAATGTCCCTGAAGGGCAGCCAGTCCTGGACGGCCTTCCTGGCCTCTTCCTGGCTTGCCTGCTTTTTCTTGGAGGCCTCCTTTTTACCTGGAAATTTGAGCAGCACAGTATCAACCTCCCCTGGTAATGTAGAGGTATCGCTTCTGGCTCTTTATCCAGCCGCGCCAGAGCTTTATGAGGGTGTAGAGGCTCTGGCCGTCGGGTCCCGGCCTGGTGACAAAGTAGGCCAGGCCGGGAGGGACAGCGAAGAGCACAATGCGGAAAAAAGAATGGGTAAAGAGGCCTGCTAAAAGGTACAGCAGAAACCCTACTATAGCTCCTCCCACCACGCTCATGAGCTCGAACCAGCCGAAGCCAGGGAAGAACTCAAACCTGGCCTTGACGTTCCTGGGTATGAGGTACACCCTTCTCCTGCCCCCTTAAACTCTCGTAAACATCCTTCGCATAATGTACCAGGTGCCCGCGGTCTGGGCCGTGTGCCCGATAGCAGCGCCAAGGCCGGAATGATAGGCAAACTGGCGCAGGACCGCCGGGGTCTTGAAGGCCACCCAGAGCCAGCCGATAAGAAGGAAAAGCTTTAAAATATCTGCGCCGAAGGTTATGGTCATCACCGTGGCCAGGAACCCCTTGATTAGAAAGACTTGCACGGCCTGGGAGGCTGAGAGCACCACGAGTTCCCTCCACCATACCGCCGCCACTCCCTCATCGGCGCGGGTCAGGCCCACGGCCATGACCGGGCCGACAGCCGCCAGGAGGGCCACCTCCACCGAGCGTATGCCCATCTGGATAAGGATCAAAGCCCAGATAAGGATGGCGATCAGGGAGGTAATTATTATCAGGAAGGGCGCCGTGGCAGTAAAAGTTATGATGGTATCCAGGGGCGACGATGGCTGCCCTACAGAACCCAGGTGCGCCACACCGTCGGCCAGGGCGGAGCCCCAGAGATAAACGTTTTTCACCGTCCAGGGACCGGTCCCTATGGCCGCCGCGGCAAAGGCGGTACGCTTTAGGAGGCCTCCGGGGTCGGCCCCGGGGTCGCCGCCGAGGTAGAGCACATAGGAGCGCGTGGCCTCCACACCCACCTTCAGGGCCAAGAGGCTCCCGGCCAAGGCCTGAACCAGCCTTATGGCGTTCTGCACGTAAACCGAATCGAGGATCTGCGTGGCCAGGGCCATCTCGTTTCCGGCGAACTGGGCAAAGGTGGTAAGGGCATTTTCAAAAATCGTGGACAGGAATTTGTTTATAGCTTCGATTATCAGGTTAGCTATTATCTCCACAGGTTTCCCCCTCCCTCCTAAAGGGGGCAGGCCCGGAAGAGCCGGGCCTGCCGTAAAAGGATATTCCCAAAGGATTATTGAAAGTAGGAGAGGAAGGCCTTGGTGATGCCCACGGCGCTTTCCCCGATGGCACCGCCGATCAAGACATTCCTCATAGCCCGGTTATGGGCGGCGGCCGTGGCCGGGTCGCTGTCGCTCATCTGCTTCATGAGGGCGTGATACCCGATGGCTGCCCCCGACGCCGCGGGGATAATACCCAAGAGCCAGGTAGTAGCATCATTGAGGAGGTTCAAAGCCCCCTGCACGAACTGGGGCTGGCCTTCAGGCGCCGCCAGGGCGGCCCGGGCGAAGGTGAGTAGAATAACAGGCACATAAGGCGTGGCCTTTTTCAAAAGGGCGGTAATCATTTTCAGCATAACTTGCATTCCTCCTTTTGAGCCTCAGGTATCAGAGGTCGGATAAAACAGGTGTTGATGTTCGCCCGGGTTTTCCGGCTTCTTTCTCGCCGCCCGCCTTCCCGGGCACCCACACAGGCGGGGTCTCCCTCACCCCCTCCCTCGGTTGGGCATCCGGATCAGGTGTGAAGTCGCCTGCCCCTGGCCAGGAGGATAAGTCCACCAGCGGCAGCCTGGCCGGGTTCTGGCCCGTCTGCAATACTAAAGCCTCACCCCGCGGCCACCGGAAGATTTCATCCGGCAACAGCAGCGGCCTGCCGGTTAAAGCTTCGGTTGTCCCCTGGCTGTGGTCCGCATATCTCACCTGGGAAGAGTAGCTCTCGGTGGCCACCGTATACCGTCCGGTTTTGGCACTTATAACTTCGGCCGTTTTCTCGTCGGCAGTGGAGAGATATACCCAGGTGGCGCAGTTGGCTGTTATAGTCTGGGAGGCCTCTTTGTACCTGGCCTTAATCTGGGCCAAATCCTGGACGGCCAGGAGAAAACGCATCCCCCGGCCGGCCGCCACGGTAAGCTTCCGGTCGAAGGCCGGTATGGCCGGGAGGTTGCCGAACTCGTCCAGGAGGAAGTTCACCCTTGCCGGCAGCCGGCCGCCGTTCCCCTTGGCTTCCCCGGTCAGGGCCAGGTAGGCCTGGGAAAGGTACAGGGCCGCCAGCACGTCGCGGGTCTCCCTTTCGTCGGGGATGACGATAAACACTGCTGCTTTTGTTTTTCCCGCCAGAGCCATATCGTGGTCCTGGACTGCGGTGAGGTAAATTACTTCCGGGTCCGCCCAGAGTCTCAGCTGGGCCGCCGTTCCGGTGAATATAGAACTCCTGAGCCTGTCTTCGGAAAGAGCGGCCACCCCGTAGGCTGCCCGCGCGGGGTGGTCCTGGAGCAGGCGCCGGAAGTACCCGTCGAGCTCGTCGCCACCGCCTGCGCCGAGCTCCGAAAGCATCCTGTAGGCGCTGGCCAGGTGTTTGGCCCCTTGGGGGGCCTGGTCCGCCACCGCCAGGGCTAGGGCCGCAGTCAGGCTCTCCTGGGCCTGGGGCCAGATGGGGTCTCCATAATGGGGGTACTGGTGGGTTATTATGTGCGCTATGTCCCAGGCGGCCTGGCTGGCCCATACCATGTCGCGGCACTCGAAGGCCTCCACTACAGGCAGGAGCGGGTTCCACCTGTTCCCCCTAAGGGGCTGGCGGAGGTCGATTAAGATTACCTGGTAGCCCTGGCGCTTCAAGTATCCGCTGGCCATGTGGTAGAGCTCTCCCTTGGGGTCGGTAATTATCATGCTCTCTCCGGTCTGGCCGAGGACCCAGATGGTAGGCAAGATTATGCGCCTGGACTTACCACTGCGGGTAGCCCCTATCACCAGGCAGTGGGTATCGCCGCCGTCCAGCCAGGCGGTGAAGGATCTGTCGTTTCCGGCGCCAACAACAAAGCCCCCAACCGGGGGCCTGTCGGGATACCGCCATTCAGTAAGGGTCTTGGCAATCTCTCTCTTCGTCCTCCACCTGGCCGTGCCGAACTGTCCCCGGCCAGCCGCCTCGGGGCCTCCCAGGTCTTTCGGCTTGCCCCTTAATCCCCTCGGTGGCCACAGGATGGCAAGTACCGCGGCCCCCACTGCCGGCTGGAGCCAGAGCCAGGCGGTCCGGGTCTGGGTATCCCCTATGAGTATTGTGGGACCTGCCAAGGGACGGGCCAATAACTCCTTTTTCCAGGCCTCCAAGCCGGGCTTGAGACCGTAGACCTTGAGGTTCAGGGGTAGAGTAAGAAGCCGGGGTACCAGCAGTAGGTCCACCAGCAGGAGGAACAATAGTATTATATGGCGGGGTCTAATCTTCATGCCCTTTCTCTAGCCTCCTCTCTTCCCCTGCGCCTACGTCTTTCCAGCTCCATTTCCGCTAGGAGTAAGGCCTGGGCCTCAGCCCGGGTGCGTTCCCGCTCCAATGCTCTCCAGGCGGCCTTCCAGACGGTGTGGGCTACCCTCACCTGCCCGTGGTGGGCCTGCCCGGGCTCAAGCTTTTCCTCGCGTTGCAGGTGGTTTATAACGGCTGCTCCCTTTAGCACTTCCTGGGCTATGCGGTCGCGGAGGTCTTCGTAGGCCTTACGGGCGGCCTCTTCTAAGGCCTCTGGCTTCATAGTATAGTGGCTGGCGATCTGCCTAGCTAAGTCCTGGTAACGCATTGCGGACTGGAGGAAACCGGGCTGCCGGAGTATCCAGTCGGCTACTTCCCGGGCCTGGGTTTTAACTTCCTGGGGCATGTAGGCCAGGGCTATCCTGCCGCGGCCGGGCATTCGAGAAGCCAGGTCTTGCAGTTTTTCTGCCAGTTCTTCCTCCTTCGCGGTCTGCAAGACGGGCAGCATTTTGGGGACCGAACCGGACAAAGCTTGGGCCTCCAGCCGGGCCGTTTTTACCTCGCGCATGAACTCTGTTACCTTGGTTATGTCGCTACCCACCAGTTCCCTAAGTGCGTCCCTGATGGCCGTCTTTTCGGCAGTCAAGCGGTCCTTTTCCTCGCGGAAAGCCTCCCTGGCAAAAGATCGGAAAACTCCTTTTCTTTCCCCAGGTTCAAGGTAGCCCTGCCTCCTGGCGGAACCATGTTCTTCCTCCCAGATAACCACATGGCAGTGGGGATGGCCCTCTTTACGGTGGAAGGCAGCCACCCACCGGGCATGGTCCGGATCAAGGTGCATTTCCTTGATGGCGTTATTAACCCCGTTCTCAATGGCAGCCTGCCACTTTTCCCGCTCCACCAGGCCCAGGCGTTCCGCGTCGTCCTGCCGCAAGGAAACTATCACCCGCCAGACGGGAAGGTTATGCCTGGCCAGTTTCCTTCCCACCTCCTGCCAGTTGGGAACCGGCTCTCCTTGGGGCCCGAAAAGGCCGGAACTGCCTGGGCGTTCTGCCGCATATTTAACATGGCCGGCAGCAGTACCACCTGCAATGGGGTAATCATCATCCCCGACCCGCAGGGACCCGGCATCGCCCCGGTCGGCTTCGGGCTTGGTGGCAATATACCTTATGTGATTGTAGTTGTGGGCCATTTTCCCGGTACCAGGCTGGTAGTACGCCACATTGACAATAACCACGCTGCTGGCCATTAATTATTCCGCTCCTCCGCCTTCCTCGGGCAAGCGTAAGTATTCAACTGCCTTCTTCCTGGCCAAGTGATAGAGATTGACGGCATCATGCTTTCCCAGGTCGGAAAGTACCTGGACATTAAGATACATAGCAGTTGCCCCGGCCATGGTGGATTTGACCAGCAGTTTGGCCAGCCGGTCCACGTCGGGCTTGATAGCCCGCCTTATCGCCCGGTCCAAGGCATCACGGCCTTCGATGGCTGCTCCTTCGGCGAGGGCTTGCTTTAAGATATCCCTTACCAGTACGGCGACAGAAATTCCTTTTCGGCTAGCTTCTGCCCTTAACTTTGCATCGAGGTCATTGTCTATACCTAAATGGAGATATTTGGGAAAACGTCCTGTCTTAGGCACCCCTACTACACCCCCTACATGAAAAAAGATAGACATTGGTAAGTGAAAAATAATAATGCCCTACCACTTGCCCAAAAAGTCAGCAACAAGCCCTACATAATGCCCTACCGCGGAAATTATAGAGACTGCCAGGCTCTGCCTGGCATGTGGGAGGGCGCCCCCCGGGGCGCTTAACCTGCCTTCAGAAAGGAGCGCCACGCTACGGCCGATGCTGGCGCGCTCCTTCCGTCCAGTTTGCCTGGTCCCTGGAATCAGGAAGGCCTGCGCTGGCAGGCCTTCCTTTGACAACTGAATACAAAAACGCCCGGCTGCTGTTTCCGCCAGGCGTTTCCTTGTTGCTATCCTTGTGCCTTTTCTTCCCCTGGTAACCTTAAAGGGATGCTTCGGCTATATAACACGTTCGGGTCTAGATCTGCACCATTGGGCCACGTTACTGTCCCAGCCTCATGGTCCACCTTTACCTGCTTAAAATAACTTGGGTCTTTTAAAGGTTCAAATACTGGTCCTTTCAGGAACTGGCGTATGTCAATAATTTTATATTCGCCAGTATCAAACTCAATGATAAGGTAGTAGTCTTTAACTGGATAAGCACTTCTAATTTCCCGTAGCACTACTGTTCACCACCCTTCTGGAGGTTTTACTTGCTGTAATACCTCACCAACTTCTGCCCTTTGCCAATTTTGCATCAAAGCCGCGGACTCCTGCCTTACCCACATTTTTGCTACCCTCTGGACACGCCGGGGAATGGTTCCGGCCAGCAGCCTCCCATCTGGTATTGCAAGTGCTGCCCGAAAACCTTTACCTATGATATGAACATGCGGCGGAGCATGGTCGTGGTAAAACATATAGACTTTGCAGCCGAGAAATTCGCAAATCGTTGGCAATATAACTCCTCCACAGTTATAGCTTCTTTAGCGCGTTCCATCCTGTATAGGATTAAGTGTTTAATTTCTTCTTTCACAGAACTATCCCCTCACGTTTTACGTTCTGGGTGAAAGGCATGGCCTGGTATAGAGGGGAATTCCACTCCTGTTCGCTAAAAACCGCTATAGATAAAGCTGCTCCTGTCTCTAACTCCAGCGGATAAAGTTTCTCGCGAATCGCATCTTCCAGATGCCAATTAGCGGGTTCTTTCGTTAGGATTAGTACATTATAGTCCGAATCTGGTTCGGCATCACCACGAGCCCTGGAGCCATATAGTATTACTGTCGCACCTGGAACAACTTCGCAAATAAGATCACGGCAGCGTTCTAATAAGCGTTGTTCCTCATCGCCTGGGTACTGGCGAATGACTCGGTAGCTTGTCGGGTTGCTCTTGTCCTCAACGGCCACGTTAGTAATCACCCCTGCCACTATTATACACTATGGCCACAACTGCAACCAGTATTTTCAAATTTAACGTCATGTCGTTAAATTATTTTTAATTCCAGCTTGGCCACCAAAGCATCGTCTATGCCTTTTTCCTCCTTAGACCTGGCTTCCCAAACCGCCTCACGGACTGTTATGTCCATTTTGCTCAATTCTGCTGCCAGCATTCTTTTGGCGGTGGCCACCGCCTTGTTGCTCTTCTGGTCCATATCGTAGGCTATGACCACCTCTTTTACTGCCAGCTCCCGGACCACGTGAACCGCCGGCTTCCAAGAGGTAGCACCAGGGACTCCTACGACTATAGCTCCTAGATAGACCGCGGCAATATCGGCTTTAAGGGGTCCCTCAGTGATCCATACCCGCCTGTCCGTTAATTCCGTTGGACGAGCCACATGGGCGGGAGTACCACAGGAGCAACCGCCCTTGTTTACGTGGCCACTGAAAAACTTGTATTTGCCGTCAGAGGTCTCGTCCATCCTGCGTTGTAGAGCCTGGATCCGGCCCTGGCTGTCCCGGATGGGGATGAAATATCCTGGACAAGGGTCAAAGGTCCAGTAATACCCGCCATGTTGACTCTTAGCCAAGTAGAACCCAGGGATTCCTTCCAGGTTATGGCCATTATTTATAAGCCTCCTACATATTACCCAGGGAGGTTCATGTTCCGGTATGGATTTGTAACCAATTCTTTTGATCTCCTTATCGTCTAGGCCCCGCCTGTGCAGGTCCTCCTGGTGGCGGGGATAAAGGTATAAAAGGCGTAAGAAACTCCGGTATACCCGGTCCCGTACCTCTATGGGAGCCAGCTCTGCGCTTGCTACGGGTATTATCTCTTCCCCATTTCTCTCAAGAGTAACCCTGCCCGGTTCCAGCCAGTGGAGGTGGGCTATCTGGCCATTGCTTAGGATAACATGCTTAAACGCTCCTTCGCTAATTCTCATGCAGCTGCAGATATAGTTGTTGAAACCACACCAGTCCGGCTTGCCACAGACAGGGCAAGGGTGATATCTCGAGGCCTTTATGAACCGCTCGTAATCCCGCCTGGCCACCAGCATCTTCACAGCCTCCTTCTTTTTTGGCCTTCGGCCTTTGGCCTTCCGGCCTTGAGGGGAAAATACAGCCGCCCGGGCGGGCGGCAAGGGCGGCCCGCAGGGCCGGGCCGAGGAATAGCGGACCGAGCGAAGCGAGGGAGCATATGCCGTAGGCCCTTGCCCTTGCCGGCCCCGGCCCAGGGCGGCAGTAAAATAGAGAGGCAGCCGGAAGGCCAGAGATCTCAAAATGAAGGAGATTACCTGCCTTCATCTCACAGTAACTTTTCGAATTTTAACTTTGCTCCTATAGCTGCATCCCGGCGTGGCCGTCCCCTTCTAGTCCACTTTCCCTTTGAAGTTTTTCCTACGAAATTCCAGCCGGCAGCACGGTATATAGTTCCTGTATGGCCCTGGCCAGGGTCAGCATAGGCAATTAATCGTCTAACCCATGGCATGTTTTGTTTTATCCACCTTGCCGCCAGGCCCAGTGAACGGCTCTCACTGTTCTTGGGGCAAGTATCTAATAGTGCCACCCTGGTTAATTCTAGGGTTCCTACCTGGTCTTCTAACCTGGCAATTGGACGGCCGAAGATGAGCACCCCCAAGAGATGTTCTTGATTGAATACACCGAGGCATATCTTGCTCCCCGGTGGCGCATAGCCCAAATAATGGTGTAGCTCTATAAAATGTTTGGCAGTGCGCCATGGTATTGGTCGGATGTGCAGAGCTCGAGCTGAAGGCGGGCGCGGATTAGAGTTACAAAAGCACATCTGGCCCGACCAGTCTGTTTCGACTCTCATGATCTCACCTCCTAAATCAGCCCAAAGGCGTCGTAATAAAGAGGCAACCGGAAGACCAGGGGCTTTTAATAAAAGCAGCAGGAGGGCGAAAGCCTTCCTGCTGCTTACCACTGCATGAAAAGGCCGCCGCGACGCTGGCCTGTAAAGGCCAAGGCGTGGCGGCGGCATAAAGCTTGCTGGCTAGACCAGCCTGTACAGATCCCTGTACTTGTCATCTTTAGCTGAATCAATCTTAGGGGGCTTCGAGCGAGTAGGTACTCTTTTTTGTTTAGGCGCCGCCAGGTGTTGGTAATCCTCCCGGCAGGCTTCAATAATCCAGCCAGGGACATTCGTTTTATCGTTCCCCTGCGTAACCATTGCAATCTTGCTCAAGACATAATCGAGGGGATAGCTAGCCAGCTCTTCCAATACCTTTTCTGGCAAAAACTGACCTGTAGCCTGTAGGAATGCTTTCTGGATTTCTTCGGTCAGGGAAATCTGTTCACATGGTTGTTCTTCATTACTATTCCCTGGAGGGGAAACTGGTTCCTGCCCAGCTTCGCCGGGGACTATTCCCGTGGTTTTGCCGGTGGCGGGGCTATATACAACAACAACATTATTAACTGAGTCTTCTTCATCTGAGTCTTCTTCTTTCACACGTGCGTGTGAATCAAGAATCACACTAGCTTGTGAATCCGGATTCACACTCCCTTGTGAATCCGGATTCACACTAGCTTGTGAATCCTTGAGTTCCAAGGCTTTGGAGGGATCATGGATATAGTATATATTGGGGCGGTTAAGCCCCTGCCGTTTCCAGGAAATCAGCCCAAAATCACGCAACTCTTTAAGATATTTTTCTACCGTATTGACATGCCACCCCGCGACCTTCGCTATACGTTCCTGCCCGGGCCAGCACTCATTTTCTTGCCAGGCAAAGGATAAAAGAATACAATAAAGCCACCGTGCCTGTACAGAAAGCCGTGCATCGTATAATACGGCATTGGGGGCGGCAGTAAAACCCTGCTTCAGAGAAGGGCTATCGATTATAAGGGTTTTTTGCATCAACCCTCGCCTCCGGTCAATCAAAATGGCATTTCAAATCGGGTAGGAGGGGGCGGCTAACCCCCGCCCCCCCACACCACCGTACGTACCGTTGGGTATACGGCGGTTCATAAGGCACTACGAAGTTCTAAGTACCGTTCGACTAAGCTCGTCAGCCCTTGGTCTCGCCAG
>NZ_JBJHHE010000022.1:0-36773 GCF_056378755.1 Thermanaeromonas sp. DSM 22490 | reverse complement strand
CTAATTTCTGTTAAACAGTTTTTGGGCATAGAAGTTCTTATCCCTAAATAAATGGGTATTGGTCAACAGTCTCCTAGCGTGACCAGGGTGGCGCCGGAGACCAGGTAAGAGCTACCATCGGAGAGTTTGACTGAACCCCGCTCCCCATCCCAACCGGCCAGCACCCCGCTTTTTTCTTCCACCGCCGGAGCCACATCCACCCGCCAGGCAATATTGCCGCCGGGGTCCAGCACCACCCGGACCCAATCGCCAGGGCTAAGATTTTCCGGGCCCGCGGCCAGGCCCCACCGGTAGACTTCAGTGGCCTTGGTCAGGTTAAGGAGGTAAAACCGGTTCTGGCTATCAATAAAATAGAAAAGGTTGCGCTCCCGGCTCAAGTAAATTATCCGGCCATAGAGGACGCGGCTGTAAGCTTTAAGAGCTATAACCTTGTCTCCCCCGGGCAGGGTTAAGGCTTGCACCCAGTCCCCCGGTTTAAGGTTGCTCAAATCTGCTTTTTGGCCGTCCCGGTAAAGGGGGGCGCCGGGAAAGAGTTCCAGCACCGCGCCTGTTTCTAAGGTAAGGCGTCCAACGGCAGGGTAAACCGCCGTTATACGCCCCACCGCCAGGTCTCTCTTGACCGCCAGGTAAACCACTTGCCCGCTGCGCGAGGATATAGCCAAACGCACCGCCAGCCCCGGCCATATTTGGTCCATTTCCGCCTTGTCCGCCGCTCCGAAGGGAAGGTCGGCCAGGCAAGAGTGTTGTAAGCTGTCGGCAAAGGAGACGGCCGCTCTAGGGTCCAGCTGGTAGGGCTGGCTTTCTCCCCAAAGCCACATCTTTTTCTCCAGCAGGTCCACTTTCCACACAAACCCTTCTTTTACCAGGGCCTTGGCCGACAGATACCAGAGGGTACCTGTGGAGGGATTTAAGGTAGCCGCAACATCTATACCGGGAGGTAAGTTCTCCAGCAGTGAGGGCCGGCCGTCCAGGAAAACATTATCATGGGCTTCCGGATTTAAATAAAAGCCCCCCTCCCGGGCTGCCCGGCTGATCTCCACCAACATACCCCCGCGGGAAGTGGTCAAGGGTTGCAGGCCGGCTGCTTCCCAGGTAGCCCCGACTACATAAAGGGTCCGGGTGCCCAGATACAGGTCAGCCCCCGGGAGGAGGTGCTCTTTGTCCGCCGGTACTACCTCCCCGTCCACCACGTTCTTAATCCCCGCGGCCGGCCATTCTATTTCCCGGCCGCCGCTTAAGACTATTCTCCCGCTTGGAGAGAAGCCGGCCAGTATAGCGCGGGGCAGAGGCTGGCCATAGGCCAGGGCGAAATCCTGACGCATGAGGCGAGAACCGGATACAGCCCCTTCCCTGATAGTCGCCGCCGTCACTTTTATAGTGTAGCGCCCGGGTAGCGGTTGTTTTATGTAAACCTGTTCCACATTATTAAGGCGGTCGGGCTTACCGCTGGCAGCCGGGTCATTGCCCAGATATTCCCGGCCATCTGGGGCCACCACCATCAGGTCCAGGTCATTCACCAGGGCGGGGCTGGCATCCGGTGGGGCAGGAGGGTCGGTCCAGACCAGGGTAACTTTAAGGGGCACTTCCGGATTGTTTACTTCCCAAGAGAAGATGACCGCCTCCCCGGAGGCCAGGCCCGGGGTTTCTTCGGCCAACCTCATGGCGCCCTCTTCCAGGGATAAGACGGTGCCCGCCAGGTCCAGGATGCCCCAGGCGCTCCCGGGCGCCTGGGAAGTTGAAGTGGTAGCCGGCCGGGCGCCGTTTATAAGGGCTGCTTTGAGGAGGGCAGCAGAAGGCTCCCGGTACCCTTTCTCTTGCAGGTACTGGCGCAGGAGGGTAGCCGCTCCCCCGGCCACCGCTGCAGCCTGGCTGGTGCCGCTCTGGAGGCTGTAATCGGGGTAGACGGGAAAATTGCCCTCCACCAGGCGCGAGCGAGGACCAACCAGGCCCGTACCCGGGGCCAGAAGGTCGGGCTTAAGGCGGCCATCGCCGGCCGGACCCCGGCTGGAAAAGGAGGCGGTCTCCCGGACGTCCTGGGCATCGGGGCTTAAGGCCGGCCGGACCGATTGAGACGCTCCTACCACCAGGGCGTTTTTGCTGTTGGCCTCGGCGGTTAAAGTGCCCTGTAGGGGACCGCTGTTGCCCGCGCCGAAGACGGGAAGAAAATCTGGATGGGAGCGCACAAAAGCATCTATCTGGCGGCTGGTGGTGGTGTAGGCGTTGGCACCCCCGCCCCAGCCGTCCACGTGAATGCGCACCCCAGCAGCGTAGGCCGGACGGAAGAGGTTTTCCAGCTCGGAAGGCACTGTCAGATTCCCTCCGCTATCCAGAAGGGCCTGAAAGTAGAGGCTGGCTTCCGGAGCAATACCGCGATATTTGCCCCCGGAGGCCGCGCCCGTCCCCACCAGTATGCCGGCCAGGTGAGTACCATGGCCCAGAGGGTCGTCGGGTACACTACGGCCGGCCCAGCTCTTGAGCATGACCACTTTGGGCAACTGGCCCGGGCTGCTCTTAAGATCGGGATGGATATCATCGGTCCTACCTGTATCCAGGCCGCTATCGGCCAGACCTATAATCTGTCCCCGGCCGGTCAGCCCCCCGGGCACCACAAATCCGGGCGCTGCCAGGGCTTGGGAACCGATGACCCTCGCGGCACGGTCGCTTAAAAAGGATGTATCGGAAGAAGAGGTATGTAGGCGCAAAAGCAAAGTTAAAAGAAAAAGGGCCGCCAGGATAAGGGCTGGTCTTGTCCCCCGGCCCGGACGCAGCCGTGACTTCATGGTACGCCTCCTTATGGTTCGTACGCCTCCTTGTGGTTCCTGCCGGACCACGCCAGCAACTCCTGAGTTATCCCCACTTTAGACTGGGCCTTGCGGGTTTCGAGCTCGCTCTTTTCTGGCGTATCCCTAGTTTTGCTCCCAGGCCTGCTCGGCTTACGCTCGCCAAGGCCTCCCTCGCGGGCAGGACTTTTGCTCGGGTTTAGTCGCTCGCTTCCAAGCCTAAGCAGGCCTCCCTAGCAAAAACTGGGGATAAGTCAGCGCTCCTTTAAAGCCTGTCGCCATACACCCCATATAAATTTCGGAAGGGCCATTATTCTTTTGGCCCTTTTAGGGTCCTTTAGCACGCGATACAGCCATTCCATTCCTTTGCGCTGCATCCATAGAGGAGCGCGCCTGACTTCGCCGGCCAGGACATCCAGAGTGCCGCCCACACCCATGGCCACCGGAATCCCTAATTCTTCCAGGTGCCGGGCAATCCAGTACTCCTGCTTGGGAGCTCCCAGAGCCACTAAAAGAATATCCGGCCGCATGGTCTTCAGCCGGGCGAGCAAATCCTTTTCTTCCGCAGGAGTGAGGTATCCATGGGCCGTGCCGGAAATTTTTAAACCCGGGTAGCGACTTAGCAGCCTGGCTCTGGCCTCTTCCGCTACCCCAGGCGCAGCGCCATAAAAAAACAGGCGCCAGCCCTTTTCCGCCGCCCTGGCCGCCAGGGCCTCCACCAGATCGACACCCGTCACCCTTTCTGCCACGGGTGCTCCTAAAAAGCGGGCAGCCCAGACAATGCCGGCGCCATCGGGGGTGACCAGGCTGGCCCGGTTGATGATCTCCAAAAGCTCCGGGTCGCGGGAAGCCCGGTAAGCCATTTCGGCATTTAGAGTGACGATATGGTGGGGAGTACCGGAGGCGATGAATTCTTCTATAAGCTCTACGGCCTCGGCCAGGGTGGGACCGTCAACCCGGCATCCCAGTACCCGGCGCTCTCGTTTCCCCGGCCCTTGCCGGGTGATGGTCTTTGACATGTTGCTCGTGCAAGCCTCCCCGCAGGTGGACTTCTCGGGCTGGCAAGCCAGAGAGCTATCTGCTCTTCTTTTTTAAAGAAGGGATCTCAGCCAATACGGTCGCCAGCTTCTGCTGGTCGGCCACCCAGTAGCTGATGCCCTTAATGTATTGGCCTTCGCCCGGAACGAGATGGCCCACTATCATACTGCTATCTATATCTTTTAAAAACAGCGCCAGGGCGAGCATCTCTTTGGTAGTGAGATTGGTCTTCACATATTTGCTGAGGTCGCTCACCAGGCGAGGAATTTTGGGGATGGTGCTCAGCTTCAAAACCTGGTCCAGCATAGCTTTTAAGAATTTCTGCTGACGTCCAATGCGGGTGATGTCTCCTTCCGGGTCGTTGCGGAAGCGGACATAACTCAGAGCATCGTGCCCGTTTAAATGCTGGTACCCGGGTTTAAGGTTGATGCCTTCCTCGGGATAATACATGCGCTTGTCAACATCGATATAGACTCCTCCCAGGGTGTCCACTATCTTCTCAAAACCCTGAAAATCTACTTCCACGTACTTGCTGACCCTGCTGCCTAGAAAGGTATTGATGGTTTCCATGAGGAGTTCCGGCCCTCCTAAGGCGTGGGCGGCGTTGATCTTGTCAGACCCATAGCCGGGAATACGCACATAGGTATCCCTGGGTACGGATAAAATATCCACTCGGCGGCTGGCCTCATCCAAAAAGGCCAGCATAATAGTATCTGAACGGGAGGGCTCGTTATCTTTCCTGGCGTCTATACCTATAAGGAGAACAGCCGGGGGCAGAGCCGTCCGGGCCTCTTCGGGGTTGGTACCGGTCTCGCCCATGGCTACCGGCTGGCCCAGCCAGTAAGCAGCCAACTGATAGCCGGCCAAGCCGAAGCCGGTAAAAGTTATAAGGCTTAAAAAAAGAAAAAGAACCACCTTAAAAAAGAGGTTTCCCCTTTTAGCCGGACGTACCCGGGCTTGAGCCTCTCCCCAGAATTCTCTCTCGCTATACTGTGTCTCACCCATTCTAAAAGCCTCCTACGGTAGGCTCAGGGCCTTGCTGGCAACTCGTATCAATCGGTCCTAGAGCTGAGTTAAAAAAAGGTACTGGGAGCCGTCTGGTGATTAATTGAATAAAGTAATAGTGATGGCCCTGGCAGTTTCATCCCACCGGACCTCGGCCCCTAGTCCCTGGCTAACTACTCGCAGAGGCACCATGGTAGTCCCGTTTACCAGTCGCGGTGCTGCAGGCAGGTCCTGCACCGAGCCGTTGATAGTGGCCTTAAGGGAGCCAATTTTTAATATGACGGTCCGGGAACCCAGTATATAGCTTACACCCTGGGCCTGTCCATCATAGTTAACTGTAGCTCCTAAAGCTTCTCCCACAAAACGAAAGGGTACCATGGAAGTGCCGGTGGCTGCATCCTGGTACGGTGCCACCGGTAGCTGAACTGGTATACCGTTGACAAAGGCCGTTTTGCTCCCGATGGTCAATATCACCTGCTTCATCCTGGCGCTGGGAAGTTCCGAAATCTTTTTCTTAAGGGCGGCCAGTTCCTGCTCCAGGCTGTTGAGGCGGGCCTGGGCCTGGTCCAGAGCCTCTTGCAATTTCTGTACCTTTTCATTTACATACTGGTCTACATAAGATTTAGTCACCAGGGGGTCCTCGCTGCTGCCGGGAAGCGGACCACCGGCTTGTACTTCGCGGCCGCTAAAATAACCGGCCAATAGATAACCCCCAAGGCATAAAACCAAGGCCGCCGCAAGGACTAAGGTTAAGCGTCTGAGCTTAGCTTTGTCTCGCACCAGTTGCGCAGCAGACGCGCTGCTCCCTCCTTTCTCCGCAAACTAATTCTCACTTCGACATAAAAGCCCATATTCCTCCTGCCTTAAAATGGTAGCAAGTAAATAGAACAAACGTGGAAAGCAAATTATTCACACTTTTTTATCAAGAAATAATTCACAAAGTCTAGGCGGTTATGTTATAATAAGGGGGAAAGAAAAAAGACATACTTAATATTAAACAATTGGTGAAAGGAGGCCTTTAAATGAAGGACATCCAGCGCAGTCTCCTCCGTGAAAGAAGAGCGCTATTAGATCAATGGGTACATGCTTCGCCTCGCGACCGGGCCGAGATCCTTGTCCGCATTATGGATATTGATGAACAGATTGAAGTCGGAAAGATCAAGCAGCCCCGGTTGCCGAAAAAGAAAGTGGTCTAGAGGGACAGCGCGGACACAAGAGCAGCTTCCTGGTTTTACCCAGGGCTGCTCTTTATTTTTGCCCCAGCCTGGAGGACGGAAGACCAGCAGGTCCCGGCCTCTGTTGTTTACATAATATGCCTGGGTGCCGGCATAATCGGCCGGCTTAGGCCCTGCTGAAGCCGTACAATAGAATGTCTTTAACTGCGCTTACCATGCCTTCTACTTCCCCTGCCGCTTCTACTCCTCCTGAACCTCTTTCATGGATAAAGTGGTACCCCACGGCCCCTAATACATGTAGGATTATGGTGGCTGCCAGCCAGGGATTAATAGGCCGCATCTCTTTACCTTCTATTTTCCTGCTGATATACTCGCTCAAATGCCGTATATTTTGCTTCTTGATTTCCCAGAAAAAGCGCAGCATGTCTTCACCCAGCAAAGGATGATCGGTTAAAAGTATCTGGGCAAAATGGCGGTGCTGCTGCAGAAAATGTATGCTGTCCCTTAGGAGCTTTTCTAAAAACCTGGGCAAAGACAGGTCTTGCTGGCACATCCCTTTAAGATAACCGACATGGGTGGTGAAGAGGTGTATCACCATCTGCCGGAAAAGCTCCTTCTTGCTAGGAAAGTATTCATATATAGTCCCTTTACCTACCCCGGCCTCCAGGGCAATATCGGCCATTTTAGCCCGTTGAAAACCCCGGGCCGCGAAGACCCGAGCCGCTGCCATTAAAATCTGCTGGCGTTTATCAGTTTCCGGTTCACTTAACAATCTCCCCGGACCCCCTTAACTTATTAGCAAGTTTTAAAAAGCGGTTAAATCCCCACCCCTGCCTGGTGCCGGCGGCGGAATGGGAACCTTTGCCACAGGTCCTCGAGCACGGTATAGAGCACCGGTACCAATACCAGGGTTAATACGGTAGAGGCCAGCAGGCCGCCGCTCACGGCTGTGGCCAAAGGAGCCTCCATTTCCGACCCCTCGCCCAGTCCCAAAGCCAGGGGGACCATAGCCAGGATAGTGGTAAGAGCGGTCAAGAGAATGGGTCTTAAGCGGGTAGCCCCGGCCGTCAAAATGGCTTCTTCTCGCGGCATCCCTCGCTGGCGCAGGATATTGATGTAATCCACCAGCACGATGGCGTTGGATAGCACTATACCCGCAAGCATGATAACCCCCAAGAAGGCGGTCACGCTAAAGGTCCGGCCGGTCAACAGTAAGGCCAAAACCACTCCCGTTAAAGAGACCGGGATGGAAAACATGATTATAAAGGGGTGAAAGAGGGACTCAAACTGGGCGGCCATAATCATATAAACCAGGATGATGGCCATCACCAGGGCCACACCTAGCTGGCCGAAAGCCTCCATCATCATCTGGGTCTGGCCCATATACTCTATCTCGTACCCGGGCGGCAATTTAATCTCCGCTATTTTAGCCCTTATATCCCGCATAACATCGCCTAAGGGGCGGCCGGTTATGTTGGCCGTAACACTGGCCACCCGGTCCTGGTTATAGCGGTTTATAGCCGTAGGAGTAGTATCTATTTTGAGCTCGGCTACTTCTTTTAAAGGCACCTGCACGCCTAAAGGCGAAGAAATGGTTAAATTCTCGAGATCCGCCAGGGTTTGCCGGGAAGATATCGGGAGCTGGACGCGGACATCGTACTCCTCGCCACCTAGGCGGTAACGGGTAGCCACTTTCCCCCCTACGGCGGTGGCCACGGTGTTGCCTATTTGGGCAGTACTCAAGTTAAAGAGGGCTGCTCTTTCCCGATTGATCACCACCTCTACCTGGGGCCGGCCCTGGGTAAAGGAACTCTCCACTGCCGTAGTCCCTGGCACTCCGGCTACCATGTTGCGCACCTGTTCGGCCAGTTCTTTTAAGGTATCGAGGTCGTCGCCGTGGATGTCCACCTGCACCGGCGCCTGGCTCATGCCGCCGCTGGTTAAGCCTGAGGTAGCGGTTACTGTGATTTTAGCACCCGGGATTTTTTGGACCTTCTGACGGATGGCTGTGGCCACCTCTTCGGAACTACGTCTACGGTCCTTCAGGTCCACCAGGCTTACGTTGATGCTGGCCATTTCCGGCGTCTCACCGCCCAAAAAACTTAACCGCCCGCCGGAACCCCCCACCACTTCATAGATGCTCTTAACTTCCGGCTCTTCTTGCACCAGGGCGACTACCCGGTCCGCCACTGCCTTCGTTGCCGATAAAAGGGTGCCCTTGGGGAGTTCTACGGTAATGCTGAGGGTGCCTTCATCGGAAGGGGGGAAGAATTCCACCCCGACAGCCGGGACCAGAGCCAGGCTGCCCAGAAAGATAGCGGCCGTGATTATGAGCACCGCCGCCCGGTGCTTCAAGCACCAACCCAGGACCCGGTGGTAGAAAGCGCTTAAGCGCACCATCCAGGCGCCCGACAAGAGAGAATGCCACCAGTTGTGGGCGACCTCTTCGTCCTGGGGCAGGGGGCCCGCCAGGATACGGGCCGCCAGCATGGGGGTCACAGTTAGGGCCACGGCCAGGGAGGCCAAGAGGGAAAAGGCCACGGTCAAGGCCATGGGGGTAAAAAGCTGGGAAGCCAGGCCCTTAATAAAGGCCACCGGCAGGAAAACCGCTACTGTAGTTAAAGTGGCAGCCACTACAGCATTGGTGACTTCCCGGGTGCCGTTTATGGCCGCGGTTTCGGGTTCTTCGCCCAGCTGGCGGTGGCGGTAGATGTTGTCGAAGACCACGATAGCATCGTCCACCATACGGCCTATGCCCAGGGAGAGCCCTCCCAGGGTGATGAGATTCAAAGTCATGCGGTCAAAGTACAGGAGCACAAAGGTGGTAATTACCGACACCGGTATGGTCAACCCTATGACTAAGGTGGACCTGAAATTGCGCAAGAAAATAAGGATTAAAGCCATGGCCAGGATGCTCCCCAAGAGCATATCCCGGTAAATGCCGCTGATAGAAGCCTCGATGTACCTGGCGTTGTCTATTACCGGTTCCACTACTACGCCGGGAGGCAACTCAGAAGACATTTCTTTTATAGCTTTTTTCACCGCGCGGGAGATGGCTACGGTATTGCCTGAAGTCTGTTTTTGAATGGATAACCCTATAGAGGGTTTGCCGTCCAGCAAGGCCAGGCTGGTACGCTCCGCCTGGGCGTCACGAACCTCGGCTACATCTCCCAGGCGCACCGCTGAACCGGCCTGGGTGGTAAGGGTGACCTGCCGTATCTGGTCTAGGCTGTCAAATTCTCCGGTAACGCGGATTAAAATGTTTTTGCCCGCATCTTCCACTTTCCCCGCAGAAAAAGTGGTATTCTCTAACTGGAGAGACTGAACAATTTGATTAAGGGAGAGACCATACGCCTGCAGGCGCTCGGGGAAAACCAATACCTGGATTTCCCGCACCAGTCCGCCGGTGATGTTGACTGAGGCCACACCCTCCAGCCGTTCCAGGCGCCTTTTAACTACATTTTCCGCCAGTTCTTTAAGGCGCTGCTCATCCATCTCACCCCGCAGGGCCAGGGTCATAACCGGCATCATGTTGGGGTCCATTTTTAATACCATAGGTTTATCGGCAGCATCGGGTAGAAAGCCCTGGATGCGGTCGATCTTTTCGCGCATGTCCAGGGTGGCCAGGTCCATATTGGTACCCCATTCGAACTCGAGGACCAATACAGAGGCGCCCAACATGCTCATGGATCGTATGTTTTTTACTCCCTGGACCGTTCCCAAAATATCTTCCAGGGGTTTAGATATGGTCTTTTCTACTTCTTCCGGACCAGCTCCCGAGTAGTTAGTTACCACGGCTGCATAGGGTAAATTTAGCTCAGGCAAAAGGTCCACCGGCAGGCGGGTCAAGGCCACTGCACCCAGAAGGATAGCCACCAGAACAGCCATGATAACCGCCACAGGGCGTTTGACGGCGAGTTGTGCCCAGTTCATCCTTGCGCTCCCCCGTTTACTATTTCGACCGGTTGCCCTTCGTTTAAGAATTCCTGGCCTTTAATAACAATGGCCGCTCCCTCAGAAAGGCCTTCTTTGATCTCCACTTTCTGGCTGTCGGCCAGGCCCGTGGTGACCCGGCGACCCACGGCCCGTCCGTTTTCTACGATAAATACGATTTCCTGCCCGCCGCGGTTGACCACGGCATTCTTGGGTACCACGATGGCGTTTTCTGCCTTGAGGGTGGGATAATAAACAGTGGCCGTCATGCCCGGCTTAATATTTGTTTGCCCGAGCTGCAAGGCGGCCTTGACCGTATAGGTCTTCGTGCGCTGGTCGGCTGCCGGGCTTACGGCGCTTATTTTGCCTTTAAGTTCGGCCCCGGCTGCGGTAACCTGCACTCTAACTTCTTGTCCCTGTTTTAAATAAATAATGTCCTGCTCCGTTACTTGGAAACTGACCTCCAGATTTGCGTCTGCTACCAAAACCACGATGGGCCCCTGGGCTATTTCCCCCGGGTCCAGGAGGCGCGCGGCTACAATACCATCCACAGGAGCTTTAATATAAGTGTTGTCCAGGGCCACTTCGGCCTGGCGCAGGAGAGCCTCTGCATTGTGGCTTTGAGCGGTAGAGCCTGCCTGCTGCGCTTCTATGGCCTTAAGGCCGGCCCGCGCCGCCTCCACATGGGCCTGGCTTACTTCCCAGGCCGTCTGGGCCTGTTCTAGTTGCTGCCGGGAAGCCGCACCCGCCTCAAAGAGGGCCTTTATTCTTTCCAGGTTAGCCTTACTGTTGGCCGCATTGGCCTCCGCCTGGCGAAGGTTGGCCTCGGCCTGCTCGCGGGCCGCTTTAAGCTGCTCCTGCGCAGCCCTCGCTTGTTCCAGCCCGGCCCGCGCCTGGTCCACCCTGGCCTTTACATCATTGTTTTCCAGCTCGGCAATGATATCTCCTTTGCGCACCCTGTCCCCCACCCGCACGCGTATCGCAGATAAGCGCCCCGGCATGGTGGCCACTACATTTATCTCTTCGGCCCCCTGGATTATGCCGGTGCTGCTGGCCTCCCTTACCACGGTGCCGCGCTCAGCCCGGCCCAGTTCCACCGCCACTTTAGCCTCCTGGACTTCAGGAGCAGGCCTTTTGCCACACCCCGCCAGGAGTAGCGCAGCTAAAAATATTAAAAGAGATAATCTCCATATGGCAGAAATAGTCCCCCTCTTTAACCTCATGCAACCTTTCCCCCTCGCATTTCCCCTCGGCCCTTGTTAAATTAAGTGTTCCGACCGACCAGTCGGTCGAAACTTGAGACAAAAACATTATCGTACACCGCATAAAATTTGTCAATTAATCAAAGGAGCGGTACCCCGGACGAGGGAAATTCGCCTTCAACGCATCTAGCATGGAAAGGGCTTTACCTGTGCCCCGGGCTACACAGGAGATGGGGTCATCGGCTACGTATACAGGCAATCCGGTTTCTTCACTTAAAAGGCGGTCCAGGCCGTGGAGGAGACTTCCTCCCCCGGTCATGACAATGCCTTTGTCCACCAGATCGGCGGCCAGTTCCGGAGGGGTGTGCTCCAGAACCTCCTTAACAGCTCCCACTACCTGCCAGAGGGGCTCCTGAATGGCCTCGAATATTTCCTCAGAGGTGACGGTAATCGTCTTGGGCAGGCCCGTCACCAGGTCCCGGCCGCGTACATCCATCTCCCTGCGATCCGTCTTACTGGAAAGATGGGCCGTGCCAATATGTATTTTCAGCTCTTCGGCGCTTCTCTCCCCTATCATAAGGCTTTTTTCCCGCCGGAGATAGCGAACAATGGCGTCGTCAAATTTGTCCCCGGCCACCCTTAAAGATTTGCTACAAACAATACCTCCCAAGGAGAGGACCGCTATGTCGGTGGTGCCTCCTCCTATATCCACTACCATGGAACCGCTGGGCTCCGCAATCTCCAGCCCGGCCCCCAGGGCAGCCGCTAAGGGCTCTTCAATAAGATGCGCTTCCTTGGCCCCTGCCTGCAGGGCAGCCTGGCGCACAGCCCTCTCTTCTACTCCCGTGACACCAGAAGGTATACAGATCATGACCCGCGGCTTCGCCCAGCTCTTATTACCCCCGCAAGCCTTAGCAATAAAATAGCGGAGCATGCGCTCCGTGGAATCATAATCAGCAATGACACCTTCCCTTAAGGGCCGCAAAGCGACAATATTGCCCGGCGTGCGCCCGAGCATCCGCCGGGCTTCTTCCCCCACGGCAATGATTCGCCCGCTGTCGCGTTCTAGGGCTACCACTGAGGGCTCGTTTAAAACAATCCCCCTGCCCTGGATATAAACCAGAACGGTAGCCGTACCTAGGTCAATACCCAAATCCTGGCTCAAGCCAAACATGGCTTGTACTTTCTCCCCCTCTTCTCTTCCCCCATCCCGGTGAGGAAAATTATGGACGTACTTTTACAGGTATTTATTCTGCAGCCGGAGTAGAAATCCTTTTTTCTCGGTATTTTTTTCGCGTGGCTTCTCCTCCCCGGAGATGCCTCTCAGCTTTATTTTGGTTTAGCACTTGCCGCACCTGAAGAGCCAAAGCCCCATTTAACCGCGGCAGGCGCTCGGTTACATCTTTATGCACTGTACTCTTGCTAACTCGAAAAATAATAGCCGCCTGTCGCACCGTGCAATTGTGCTGTACAATGTAGGCGGCTATTTCCAGCACCCGCTCGCGGATATGGTCTTGCATGGGACAGCCTCCCTTATCCAACTCCGCTATAATTTTATTGGGAGGCTGCTTAAAAAAGACCAGGTTATTGCAGGTAAGGGGTCGGATCTACAGGCTTACCGTCTCTTAGAACTTCGAGGTGCAGGTGAACGGACTTACCGGTTTCCAGCCGGCCGGGGTTACCTAGGGTACCCACTACGTCACCGGCTTTGATTTTGGTACCTTTAAGAGCCTTAACGGAATCCAAATTGGCGTAAACTACCTGGTACCCGTTACCCGCATCCACCACCACGCGATAACGCCAGTCTTCACTATACTCTACCAGCGAAACAGTGCCTGCAGTTCCTGCTTTCACTTCCTCTCCCGGCTGGCCTTCCAGGTCCAGGCCCTGGTGGAAGCGATAATCCCCAAAGATAGGTGCCCAGGCAAAGCCGAAGGAAGCGACGGTTTTCCCTGTTACGGGCCGCACCAGTACCAGGGCCCTTTCCCTAGCAGCAGGGGCGGAATCTTCTTCTGTTGCTGCTGCCGGGTAGGCACCGCTCTTATCTTTTAGATCCGGAGGCACTGTTTCAGCGCCGCTCAAAGGTTCCCGGGGCAAAGGTTTGGCCGTCGGGCTGGCCGGTCCCTCTATGGGCAGGTGCGGGGAAGTTACTTTGCCGCCCTGGAAGACGACATCATTGGTAACCAGGTAATAAGTGCCGGCCAAAAGGGCTGCCAGAAAAGCGAGATACAACCCCCTTCGCCTTAACATCCGCCCTATCCGGCCCAGGTGACTGCCTGTACTTCGCAGCAGTTCCCAAATTTTTTGCATATACATCACCTCGGCCAGATTCTGCCCCAATTTTAGGTTTTTTATACCACTTTACCTCTTTTCCAGCTTTACTCCCCGGTAGTAATGGTAAAGGATATCCATGAAGTTTTTCCCTTCTTTGGCCATGCCGTTGGCCCCGTACTGGCTCATGCCTACAGCGTGGCCGTTGCCCACGCTGATAAAAGTGATGCGATCGCCCTGAACCTGCCAGGTGAAGTCTGTCGAACTGATATTAAGGAGTTTGCGGAGGTCTGTGGCTTTGAAAGTCTTATTGCCTATTTTAATGGTCTTAATGCGGCCCGTAGGAGTATATTCTTCCACCTTTATGGCCTGTCCCTTGGGAGGAGTGAGGGCGGCCACCGGAACGGCCGACAAGTTGACACCTAATTTCTGGTCTATCTCTGCCAGGGTCCAGGTCACGGTATTGCGGAAACGCGGCGCTTCTCGGTCCCAAGGAGAAAGCACGCTCTGTAGATAAGGTATATCATACCCCCAGACGGCTGCTGCGCTCTCAGTGCGACCCCCGCTATTGGAGTGGTACACGGGTACAATAAGCTGGCCCTGGTAAGTCAATACCAGCCCGCTGGTGGCTTCCACCGCCTGCCGGATTTTCTTCTGGTACCTTAGGCCCCACCAGAAACCATATCTCTGCCTTAAGGCCTGTTCCGGAGCCCAGGCCTGGCAGTGGTTGGCATCGGTACAGAGATCGGCATTAGGGTGTTTTTCGTCCGGTTTGGTTCGCGCCTCTTCGATTTTCTTCAAGGTATAAGTCCTGGCAGCTACGGCCTGGGCTTTAAGGGCTTCCAACTCAAACTCTGCCGGCATTTCAGCGGACACTACACCTGCCACATATTCTTCCAGGGGAAGTACCAGGATCTCTCCCCGGGTATGATCGTAGACGCGCACCACCCGCTCTTGAGTTTTAACCTCTACTGGGGATCGCCAGAAACTTATCCCCTTGATTATCAAAGAAGGCAAAATAATTACCGCGGCAAAAAGCAGTATCAAAAAAATCCCCAAAAACTTGCGCAAAACCCAATACCCCCTAGATCGCGGTTTGTCCTACACCATATATATGTAGCGCCGCGCAGCGAAAGAACCCCGAGGAATACCTTCGGTAAAATCTCAAAAATCTGCCTAGTGAGGTAAAAATTACATCGCTAATTATGCTTTTTTCTAAAAATTCTTTTGCTGTTTTCATGTTTAAATGGTTACTGGAGGTGCTTTTATGTCCAAGGGTCCCAAATTCCCAATCTTGCTTCTGGCTTTTTTCATTTCCTTCCTGGCTTTCCCCTTGGTGGCCTGGGCCGTGAACTATTATCAAGTTCAGCCGGGGGATTCCTTGTGGCTGATAGCCAGGCGTTTCAACACCAATGTGGCTATCCTAAAGTCTCTCAACAATTTAAAGGGCGATGTTATTTACCCGGGTCAAACTTTGACCCTTCCCGAAACAACTGAGGTCCCCGATTATAGCGCCCTGCAAGAGAGAATAAAGAATTACCTGGACGGGCAGCCGGGAACTTATGGTGTTTATTTTAAAGATTTAATTTCCGGCCAGTCCTTTGGCATAAATGCCGATCTGCCTTTGCCCGCCGCCAGCACGGCCAAGCTGCCTGCCGTTCTCTTTATTAATCACCTAGTTGCCCAGGGCAAGTTGGACTGGCAGGAGAAATTAACCTATAACAGCGCTACCCATTATCAGGGCGGCAGCGGCATCCTGCAATTTAGTGTCAAAGATGGGGACAAGCTTACCTTGAGAACTTTGACCACTCTCGCCATTACCCTAAGCGACAACATCGCCTACAATATGTTGCGCGACTTTGTCGGTAAAGAGAGCATCGCCCAGTATATGCGCCAGCTGGGAGGCCAGACCGTCTTTCCCAACGGCCAAAATTTAAGCACCGCCCGGGATATGGGCCTTTACGTCCAGGCTGCCCTGGACTTCTCCCGAAATAACCCTGATGGCCGTCGCTTGCTGGATGATATGGCCAACGGCATCTACAATGAAGGTATACCCGCTAAAATCCCCGGTAGTATTACCGTGGCCCACAAGGAAGGTTTTGTCTGGGGAAGCCCAGCAGATGTGGGTATCGTCTTCGGCTCCCGCCCCTTCATCGTCGCCGTCCTCTCCCAGGGCGTAGAGGACCCCGACCAGGGCTTTGCCAGCATCGCCACCATTACTAAAATAATGTATGATTACCAGGAAAGTCTGGCCAAGAAGTAACGCAGTTAAGTTTGGCTACCACTCGGGGAAAGATCCTCGCTTTCAAGCCCCGGCAGGCCTCCCCTGGGAAAAGTGGGAATGACTCAGAAAATAAGGCCCTTTACCTACCCTGGGTAAAGGGCCTTTAGTCTGCCCGTCTTTACCGTCTTAGTCCCTGAACTCGTGGCCGGGCGGGGGAGGAACATAGGGGGGCACATCGTCCGCCGGACGGGCTGTTAAAATAATTGTCTCGCCGCGTTTTATTAAGCCTAACTGTTCTCTGGCTACCTTTTCAATGTAAGCATCGCTGTTAAGTTTGCGGATCTCCTCCTCAAGGCGGGCCTGTTCCTCTAAAAGGGCTATCTTTTGCTGGCGGTAAGCCGCCAGCTCCTGTTCCACCCGGTAAATCTTTAAGCCCAGGTGAATAAATGAATAGAGAATGTAAGCCGCGCAAAAGCAAACCAGCAATACCGGGAAGCGTGAACGGCGCGTTTTGCGGCATCTCGCTGCCGGGACTTCTGGAATCGCGCCGGGCAAACCGGTGGTAGTGACAAAAGCTAGGTCGCCCCGCCGTGGACGGGCGGTCATACTAATCCTCTCCTTCAGGCACTTGTGCCGTCAAGTTCAAAATTTCTCCCGGCAAAACGATAACCACCTGGTACCCTTTAGTCCGGGCACGGTGATACAGAGTGGCTACGCTGCTGGCGCTCAAACCCAGTCGTTTAGCTACTTCCTCATTGCTCAACCCCATCTCTTTCAAAGCCACTACCTGCCTCTCCCGGAAACTTAACTTTTCCACGCCGCGGATTTCGATTTGCACAGGGGCCAAGCCTTCCTCAAGGATTTATCCACAATTTATCCACATATTGTGTACATCTTATGGACATTTTTCTTATTCGCTCTTATTCGCCTTTCCCCCAAGAAATTCCTGCTGACTTAGCTTGAATTTATTATTTAGGGACCGGCCTAATTTTTTTGGGACCGTCCCAATAATCCCCAGACATAAAGGAGGAGCCGGCCAACTCTATAAAGGTTGCGGCGGGCGGCCTGGCCGGCCACGGCAGTATAAATTCCCCATCCTAGGCTTAAGGCTACAAAGACGTAGCCTCGTACTTCGCCATAGTTAGTCAGCATAAGCAAAGCGAAGGTGGTGGCCAGAAAAACGGCCCAGAGGATAAAATCGGTTATCTGGGTTATCCAGTATGAAGGACGCCCAAAGTAGCGGAAAACTCTATAAAGATCGAAAAAAAAGCCCATGAGTATCCCCCAGCCTGCGAGGGCCAAAAAGGTCTGCCATTGCAGGTAAAAGTAGTTCATTTTAAAATCCGCCGGAGGAAACCTTGCCCCCGGGTACCTTTTTCCTCGCGATAGTCCAGGGAATGTAGATATCCGCCAGCCTCCAGGCTACCGTTTTCCAGGCTGAGGCTGGTGATATTAAAATTTTTCCCTTTTAGGGTTAAAATGCCCATGGTTGTTTCCAGCACAATCTCTGCCTCGTCATAGCCCAGAACTTGGACTACGCCGGTAATGAACAACCTCTGCCGGTCGGTAACGGTCAACTGGTGCTTCCCCTCGGCCATTTGTTTCCCCCCTCTTAAAATCCTATGATGGGGGGAAACAAAAAATGAAAAAAGCCCGGATTGGGATTTACCAGGCTTTTTCTAAGGTTACACCGCGAAAGAAGTATTTTATTATTTCTTCGGGCGATTTCCCCTGTTCGGCCAGGGCTCGAGCTCCCCACTGGCTCATACCTACCCCGTGTCCGTAGCCTTGCCCTCTAAAGGTTATCCTGTCCCCTTTCATTTCAATCCCGGTAAGCAAAGTGGAGCGCAGGCGTTCATTCCCGAGGGTTAAGCGCAGGGCCGGGCCGCTCACCGTAATATTGTTTATTTGTATTTTCGTCGCCCGGCCCGAAGGACCCTTTTCCAGGATTTTGATGTTCCTGATAGTCCCAGGATCCTCTCCTGTTATTTTGCGCACTGCCGCCCTTATTTCGCTGGCGCTGAAAGAGCTCGCCCAGCTTTTGTTTTCGGGGGTGGTAATGGCAAAACCGGGATCTTTAACACTCTGGATGTAAGGAGCTGCCTCCCGGTAGTAATCCAGCCCTTCCACCGCCGAAGCAGCCGTCTGCGGCCCGCCTGCAGCGTGAAACCAAGCATTAATGAATTGGCCGCCGGATTTAACTACCACACCCCTGGTCATTTCTACGGCCCGGCGCACGTTTTCATTGATTTTCCGGGCGTCATAGGCTTGAAATTCTTCTACGCTGGTGGAAGCATCCGTCCCCCGCGCCTTTACGCCGCCTTCCTGGATTTTTTTCATGGTAAAGGTGCGGGCTAGAATTGCTTGGGCTCCCAGAGCATTCAAGGGCCAGTTGGGGTCCATCTCGGCGGCTACTACACCCTGGATATAATCTTCCATTTTAATACTTTTGGTCTGCCCGGTTTCATGCATATAGAGGGAGATGGTAGGTTCCTGGCCTACGCCAGGAGGTCGCCGGGCTATCCGGCCTCCCTTTATGAAGCTTCCTACTGCGATTATTACAGCCAGAGCCGCCAGCAACAAGAGACCTGTCCAGCGGAGCGTCACTTTAGGCATAGCTTTTCCACCCTTATCCTTTTTGGAAATAGTATCAGCGGTAAGGAAAAGGGCTATGCCTGGAAATTAGAGGGGGATTTCCCCTCGGCTAACACGCGGTAAAGTTCTCTGGCCCCGTCCGCCGTCACGTGTTCCGGTGTAGCGAGTACTTCTACTGTCAGGCAGCGGTTGCCCAGGGTCAAGGTGAGGATGTCTCCTGCCTTCACCTCTGTACTCGCCTTGGCCGGGCGGCCGTTTACCTGGACTGCACCTCCCTCACAAACTTCCTTGGCCAGGGTTCTCCTCTTAATTAACCGGGAAACTTTTAAAAACTTGTCCAGACGCATTACTATTTGATTACGGCATCCTTTAAAGCTTTTCCGGGTTTAAAGATAGGCACCTTGGTGGCAGCAATAGTAATCTCTTCGCCTGTGCGGGGATTGCGGCCAACCCGGGCAGCCCGCTCTCTTACTTCAAAAGTGCCAAATCCCACGAGCTGCACCTTATCCCCTTTAGCCAGGGCTTCCTCAATGGCCGCAAAAAGGGCATTGACTGCTTTTTCAGCATCCTTTTTAGTCATCTCCGCTTTTTCAGCTACGCTAGCCACCAGTTCAGCTTTATTCAAGATTTGTCCCTCCTCTAGGTTAACTAAAAGTATTTAATCAAGTACCATATTCGTCAAAATCCAACATTCTCCTTCATTGCCAGCTAATCTCTTTGAATTTTTTTTGCTTCTTCCCACAAAAGATCCATTTCCTTTAAGCTCAAGGTTTCCAAGTCCCGCCCTTGATGGCGCGCCGCCTCTTCTAAATAGCCAAAACGATGACAAAACTTGTCGACTGCCCGCGCTAGGGCGCTTTCGGGTTCTACTTTAAGCCAGCGGGCCAGATTTACCAGGGCGAAGAGAACATCACCTACCTCTTCCACTATTTTTTCCCTTCCCTCGCTGCTGGAGGCCTCCCTAAGCTCTACCAGCTCTTCCTCTACTTTGGCCCACACCTCCTCCACTCCCTTCCAATCGAAACCGATCCGGGCAGCTTGTTCCTGGACCTTTAAGGCCTTGAGCAAGGCCGGCAAGCCCCGGGATACCTTGAGTAAAGAAACTTTCTCGCCCTTGGCCTTTTGCTCGGCCGCTTTAATCTTATCCCAGCGCTCCAGTACCTGTTCCGGTGTTTTAAGCTGGCTGGTACCAAAAACATGGGGATGGCGGCGGATCATTTTTTGGACAATGCCGGTTACTACGTCGGCTAGGTTAAAGTATCCCTCTTCTTCAGCCAGCCGAGCTTGGAAAACTATTTGTAGCAGTAAGTCTCCCAATTCCTCGCAAAGTTTATGCATATCGCCCTCTTCCAGGGCTTCCAGCACCTCATAGGTCTCTTCTAGGAGGTAGCGCTTAAGAGAGTCATGGGTCTGCTCTTTGTCCCACGGGCAACCGTTTGGACCCCTTAAGCGCGCCATTATATCCACTAAGCCCTCCCAAGTATATTTATCGGCATCAGGACACGGAGCTATATAAAGGCTGGTCAAATAATCGATCCAGGGAAGCCTGTCCAATTCATAAAGGGGTATCACTTCTATTCTCTCTTCTCCCGGCACCCCTGCCGCCCGTACTACGGTAACCGGGTATTCATCGGGAAAGAATTCCATTAGAGCCAGTTTAACCTCTCCCGCCACCTGGCGATTGTAAACTTGGGTAATAATGGCTCCTTTGCTCCGGTCCCAGCGGCGAAGTTTTAAATCCAAGGCGTCGAGGATAACCATTCCTTGGGTGGGGTCTAAAGAGAGGGCTACAAAGATGGCATCCAAGCAACTCATGGCCGGTATAAGGGAGGTTTCTATCCCCTGTATTCCGGCCTCTTGCAAGAGCAAAGTTACTGAGGTTTCAGCCACCAGGGGATGTCCCGGTACAGCGTAAATTACTTCCCTTTCCCGGGCCGCCTGCAAGACAGTCTGGACTATCCGATTATAAACCTCTTCGAAGGAGTGAGCTTCTTCATAGAGGTAATCAAAGGTTGTAAAGCTTATGCCCCGGCGCTTAAGTTCCTCAACTGCCGTGTGGCGGGCTGTTCGCAAGTAGAGGATTTTATTCTCATCTTCGATTAAGGGCCACAAAGCTGCCGGTATTTGCTCCGGGTTGCCGGGGCCCAGTCCTGCAATGTAGCATTTGCCGCGCATACTTTTCTCCTACCTTTCAGCCGCCTTTATTTTACCCGCGCCCCCACTAAAAAAACAAGCCCCTTTTTTCAGGGGCTGTTCGTGGTCGTGCCAGGATACGAATTTAGTTACTGTTCCATCTGCTTGGCCAGAAAGCTTGCGGCTGTCTCAGCCAGCTTCAACTCCATTTCCCCCATCTTAACGTTGGGGTCCTTTGAGCAGAGGATAACAGCTCCAATGGGGTCCCCTTCAGCTATGATGGGAGCTATGACTTCAGCTGAAAATTTGCAGCCTTCGCCTTCGCTATGCACCGGGCAATCCTTGCACAAGAGATGCTCGCCAGGGTTGTTAATAAGCACTGGTTTTCGCTCTTCCATCACCCTTTCTACCGCCGGGCCAATGGGTTTATCCAAAAATTCCTTTTTCGGAGCACCAGCCACCGCTATAATGTTGTCCCGGTCGGCAATACAGGCAATGTGGCCAATAGCCTCATGTAGGGAATCAGCATATTCCTTGGCAAAGTCGCCTAGTTCACCGATGGGAGAGTACTTCTTTAATATTACTTCTCCTTCCCGGTCCACAAAAATCTCTAGCGGATCGCCCTCGCGGATCCGTAAGGTGCGACGAATTTCCTTGGGTATTACAACGCGCCCTAGATCGTCAATGCGTCGAACGATGCCCGTAGCTTTCACTGCTGTTTATCCCCCCTTTTCCTCCCCTGGGTGGCTTATAATGTTAACTTTTACTGTTAGTATATAACCCCTACCAGGGGTTTATTCATGTTTTTCCTTAACCCGCCTCGGCCCGGCTGAGTTCCTTGATGCGGCTTAAGAGCTGTTCCAAAAGTTTTAAAATACTGTGCTGATCCAGGTCTTTAATGCGCACTCTTATACTTAAGCCACCCGCCGAGGAAAAAGATAGCTTTCTCGGGAAAAATTGGGATAACTGCAACAGTTTTTCGCCCCTCAAGTAATACTTGTCGCCAAATTTAAGTTCCACTTCCCCGCCGCGTTGCTGTACACTTATGATACCTAATTCCCCAGCCAGAAGCCTGATCCTCGTCATAAGAAGCAGGTTTTCCGCTGCCGTGGGAGGTGTTCCGAAGCGATCTATCATTTCGGCAGCGATGTCGTCTACTTCGGATACCTTTTTGGCTGTCATTAAGCGCTGGTAAAACTCCATTTTTAAAGCAGCATCCGGGATAAAATCGTCGCTTAAATAGCTATCCACATTTAACTCTACAGCAGCGCCCCGGACTTCTTCCGCCTTAGGAGGCAACTTTTGCCCCTTAAGATTTCTAACTGCTTCTTCTAATAGCTGGCAGTAGAGGTCGAAGCCCACTGCCAGCATATGGCCGTGCTGTTCCGGTCCCAGAAGGTTGCCGGCACCTCTAAGCTGCAGATCCCGCAAGGCGATCTTATAGCCCGAACCCAGGGCGGTAAATTCACGGATAGCCGCCAGCCGCTTTTCGGCTACCTCGCCTAAAACTTTGTCCGGCCGGTAGGTGAAATAGGCGTAAGCCAGGCGGTTAGTACGCCCGACCCGACCCCTTAGCTGATAAAGCTGGGCCAAGCCAAAAGTATCGGCTTCATCTACAATGAGGGTATTGACATTTTGGATGTCCAGCCCGTTTTCAATGATGGTAGTGCAGACTAGAACATCGTAGCAGCCCTCAATAAAATCCAGCATTATTTGCTCCAGCTCTTCTTCCGCCATCTGGCCGTGGGCCACAGCGATCCTGGCCTCCGGCACCAGCTGCTGGAGCTTAAAGGCCACCTGGTCAATGTCCGCCACCCGGTTGTGGACGTAATAAACTTGCCCGCCGCGATCCAGTTCCCGCTTGATGGCCTCCCGCACCAGTTCCGGGCTGTATTCCACCACATAGGTCTGGACCGGAAACCGATCCTCGGGCGGAGTCTCAATCAGGCTCATATCCCTTACCCCGGCTAAAGCCATGTGCAGGGTCCGGGGTATGGGGGTGGCCGTCATGGTGAGCACATCCACTGTATAGCGTAACTGCTTTAACTTTTCTTTATGGGCTACCCCAAAGCGCTGTTCTTCGTCAATTATTACCAGGCCCAGATCTTTAAAGGCGACATCATTGGATAGGAGCCGGTGAGTACCAATGACGATGTCTATCTCTCCCCGAGCCAGGGCCGCTATGGTTTCCGCCTGCTCTTTGGGAGAGCAGAAGCGGCTTAAGACAGCTACTTTGATGGGGTAGGGAGCTAAACGCTGCTTAAAGGTATTGTAGTGCTGCTGAGCCAAGATGGTGGTAGGCACTAACACAGCCACCTGCTTACCATCCATTACAGCTTTAAAAGCAGCCCTTAAGGCCACCTCTGTCTTACCGTAGCCCACATCGCCACATAAAAGCCGGTCCATGGGCTTGGGCCTTTCCATGTCAGCTTTAACCTCAGCTATGGCCCTTAGCTGGTCCGGCGTTTCGGTATAAGGAAAGGCTTCTTCAAATTCCCTCTGCCAGGGCGTATCCTTAGAAAAGGCATGGCCCTGAATGGTCTCTCTGGTGGCATACAGGGTGAGGAGCTCCTCGGCCATGGCCCGTACAGCTTCCTGTACCCGGCCCTTGACCTTGGCCCATTCATTACCGCCCAGGCGGTAGAGGCGGGGGACATGCCCTTCAGCCCCTATATATTTCTGCACTAAAGAAATCTGGTCAATGGGTACATACAGGCGGTCGTTTCCCGCATACTGGATAAGCAGATAATCCTTTTTTACGCCTCCTACCTCCAGCTGCTGGATGCCCAGGTATCGCCCGATGCCGTGGTGGACATGGACAACATAGTCCCCTTCCTTCAGGTCGGTAAAGGAACTTATCCTGGCCCCTTCCCTAGCTATCTTCTGGCGCCGGGGCCGGCGCACAGGGCCGTAGAGCTCGGTATCTCCCAGGATAACCAGTTTGGCCTGGGGCCAAATAAATCCCTGGCGCAGGCTACCCGGTACTACTACTATTTGGCCGGGCTGGGGCGGGGTGGATACATCCTTTAAGGCTACTGTCTCCAGACCTTCGGACATAAGGCTCTGGCGCAGGGCCTCAATCCGTCCAGGGTCCGCCACCATTAGCACTATACGATAATTGTCCCGTCGCCACCTGCCCAATTCCTGCACCAGCAAGCTCACTTTGCCCTGAAAAGCGGGGATGGTCTGAGCTCCCACACCTATTGTTTGCCGCACCTGGGGGCTCGCCCGCCGGGGCAAAAGGGTGAAATAAAGGCGCTGGTATTTTTTAAGCCACATTTCTATTTCCGTCATAGTAGCGTAGGCCATCCCCTGGGAAGGCAAGGCCAGGCCGCTCTCCAGCATCTGGGTAAAAATGTCCATGCGGTGCTTTTCTAGGCGCTTGGCCTCTTCCATGAGCCTTGCAGGGTCATCCAGGATCACCAGGGGTGGGCGTAAGAAATAATCCAGGATGCTAACCTGCTGGGAGTAAAAAAAATTCTGAAGCTGACCGGCTCCTTCCGGCCAGTCCCCGGATTCCAATTTCTGTAACAGCCCATTTAAACGCTCTTCCAGTTCCCGGGCAGCTTGCGGCCGGGTCCTTTTTAGTTTGGTCAAAGTTTGGTTGAACTCGTTTTTGAGGTTGGCTAGGCCCGGCTGTAAGTCTTCCGGCGCCACTACTTCTTCAGCCGGGGTAATAACTATTTCCTCCGCTTCCCCTACCGAACGCTGCGTACCGGGATCGAAGGGGCGCAAGGACTCGATTTCATCACCAAAAAATTCTACCCTTACAGGCTGTTCAGCCCCCAGGGGATAGATATCAATAATACCGCCTCGGACCGCCAGGTGCCCGGGAGCTTCCACCATTTCCTCCCGGTGATAACCCAGGCGTACTAAACGGTTTATGAGTTCCTCTCGCTCTATAGTCTGGCCCACCCGTAAGGTCATTAAAGCCTGGCGGAAAACTTCAGGAGGCGGGAGCTTTCCTGCCAGGGCATCCATGGCCATCACCACTACTTTAGCCCTGCCGCGCACCAGGTCGCTCAAAACCCGGATCCGCTGGGAAGGTATCTCCGGGCTATGGGCATAAAAGCCCAGGGGCAAAATCTCCCCTGCCGGAAAAAAACCAATACCTTCCCCTGGCCAGAAGGCATCCACGTCCGCCGCCAGGCGCTGGGCCTCCTCCGAGCTGGCGGTGATCACCAGCAGGGGCTGAAACTCCGCCACCATGGCGGTTACCCACAGGCTCTTCAGGCCATCCGGCAAATCGTACAGCTGTTGTTCGGCCAGGCCCCGTCGTAATCCTTCTGCCAGTGTGTGAAATTGTGCACTATCTCTAACGATTTGTAATAATCCGTGGTTATACATAAGCCTCTCTCTTCCCAGACCATAAAAGGCCCGCTGT
Organism: Thermanaeromonas sp. DSM 22490; assembly: GCF_056378755.1. Lineage (NCBI taxonomy): Bacteria > Bacillati > Bacillota > Clostridia > Neomoorellales > Neomoorellaceae > Thermanaeromonas > Thermanaeromonas sp. DSM 22490. The sequence continues at coordinate 12,033 of NZ_JBJHHE010000022.1, read as the reverse complement.
CTACAGGGGCCCGGTTTTATTTCATTATAGCTACCTGAACTCGTGGAGTCAAGGTAAGTGAAAGCCGAGTTATCCTCAGTTTTTAGGCTAGGCCTACTTGACTTCAGCTCGCTCCGGAAACCCTCTAAGAGGGCTTGCGGTGTAACAGCCAAATAATTAAATTCCACACCAGGTGGAGGATGAACCCCCCGGCCCAGGCTAAAATAGCGTGGCCCGAGTTCTGCCAGATGAGGGAGGCCACCGCGCCGAAGAGGCTGTGGCCTGCCACAGCAGCGAGTGCAGCTCCTGCCTTATTGAGCTCGAGCTCAAAAAATCCCTCCACCAGGCCAAAGGTAATATGTACTAAAACTAGCGGAGCCCCCCAGGCTAGAGCCAGCCCGGTTTTGAGAGTCTCCTCCAGGAGAGGGCCCCACAGCACAGTGTTTAATTTCAGAAAAGATAGCAAAAACCTGTTGGCGAGCCACGCCAGAGCAGCCGCCAATAAACCTGCCCAAAGATAGATGCCTTTTAACAATTAAAGCCATTCATGACCTCCTCAATATTTGCCGTCTCCAGCCAAAGGCGAACAGCCTGGGCTGCCTTAAGCAGAACAGGGCTTACCAGTGCCCATTCTTCTTCCGTAAAAGGTTCCAGGACATAATCCACAGCTTCTTTACCGGCCGGAGGACGGCCGATGCCTATTCTTGCCCGCGGCACGGCTTCGGTCCCCAGGGCTTCCAGGACCGAAGCCAGGCCCTTATGGCCGCCAGAACTGCCCCTGGGTCTAATTCTCAGGCGCCCCGGTTCCAGGTCCAGATCGTCGAGGATGACCATAATATTTTGGGGGACAATACCGTACCAGCGGGCGAGGGGGGCGACTGCCTGGCCGCTTAAATTCATAAGGGTAAGGGGTTTGACCAGAAGCACCCGCTCCCCTGCTACTTGTCCGCTGCCGATAAGGGCTCGGTACTTTTCCCGGGTAAGCTCAATACCTAAATCATCGGCCAATAGATCTAAGGCCATAAAACCAGCGTTATGGCGGGTTGTTTCGTAATTAGGCCCCGGGTTACCTAGGCCCACAACCATCTTCACCGGATATCCTCTCCGTAACGTCAAAATTTTATACGCCTTTTACCCCCTAAGAGGCTTCAGTTGTCGGTCCCTCAGCCTCGCCTTCGGCTTGTTCTTCCTCCTCAGCCGCTCTGGTGCCTACTACAGTGGCAATTAGGGTAGTAGGCTCGGAAAGGATCTCTACCCCTTTAGGCGGCTTTAGATCGGCGACCGTCAGGTGATCCCCTATATCCAAATGGCTTACATCTGCGATAATAGCCTCCGGCAGATCAGCCGGCAAGCATTCCACTTCCACCTCGAGTACGCCGTGCTGGAGTACACCGCCGGCCTTAGTCCCCCGCGGTTCTCCCTCCAATACTACCGGTACAGTAGTGGTAATTTTTTCACCCGCCGGCACCTGATAAAAATCAATATGGATTAAGTCACGGCGTATAGGATGGTGCTGTACTTCTCGGATGAGGGCCATATATTCCTTTTTGCTGCCCTCTTTTTCCAGTTCTACTTTGACAAGTGCCCTTTCCCCTTCCTTCTCCAGGATCTTTTTTAGCTCCCGAAGGTTGACTGTTACCGGCACATTGCCCACATCCCGGCCATAGAGCACCCCCGGCAGCAGGCCCTGGCGGCGCAGGCGCCCCGCAGCTCCTTTACCCACCCTTTCCCGGACCTGGATAGTTAAACTTGCGGCTTCCATGATTACCATCTCCTTTCTGCTAATTAATTTTTCCCCAGGTGTTTAGGACCAGTCATAAAATTATTGGCTTAAGCATAGTCATTTTCTATCCAGGAGGTGAGTAGCTTGTTCCACAGGAGTAAGAAGCTTATCGGTATGCCAGTAATAAGCCTGGCTGACGGGCAGGCGCTGGGGCGGATCAGGCGCTTGCTCATAGACCACCAGAAGCTATGCATCGCCGGCCTGACCTTGGACCGCAAGGGATGGTTTAAAGAGCAGCCGGTAATTCCTTACAGCCACGTGAAAAATGTCGGTAACCATGCTGTAACCGTGGATCAGGCCTCGGCTGTTGTTAAACTCAGCTCCCTGCCAGAATTGGAAAATCTAGCTAAGAATGCCCTACCGCTTATAGGAGCAAAAATTATAACCGAAGAAGGAACAGTGCTGGGCGTAGTAGAGGATTTTTCCTTCGATCCCCAGGATGGGAAAATTCATTACTTAGAGCTTAAAGGACACCTGTGGCAGGGCAAAAGCGCACTTTCGGCCGATGCCATCCTCACCTGCGGCCGCGATGCTTTAATAGCCCGGGCAGGAGCTGAAAATTCCCTCAGGCGCCCCAAGGGGTTCACGGTATTCCCCGGTTGGGAAAACGCCGCTGCCGCCGGGCAAAAGATCAGCCACAATTTGGGGCGCTATCTCCAGCACCTCCCCTGGTTAGGCAAAAAAGACCAGTCTTAATCAAAAAGGGTGCTGACAGATTCATCCCGGTGAATGCGCATGATGGCTTCTCCCAAAAGGGGAGCCACAGAAAGATGCCGCAGCTTGGGTATATCCTTTTCCGGCGGGACGGGAATAGTGTTACACACCACTATTTCCTCCAGATAAGCCTCTTTCAACCTTTCTACTGCCGGTCCAGATAACACAGGATGGGTACAGCAGGCATAAATCGCCCGAGCTCCGTGTTCTCTTAAGGCTTCCGCGCCCAGGCAAATGGTACCCGCAGTATCAATGAGATCATCAATCATGATAACGGTTTTGCCCTCCACATCGCCGATAATATCCATGATTTCGGCTACATTGGGAGCTGGCCGCCGTTTGTCAATGATGGCTATCTCGGCACCTAACCTTTCAGCAAAGTTGCGGGCCCTGGCCACGCCTCCCACGTCGGGTGAAACGACAACCAGTTCACTTAACCTCAGGGCATTAAAGTAATCCGCCAGGATGGGTACGGCCGTCAGATGATCCACCGGAATATCAAAGAAGCCTTGAATGGCCCCGGCATGGAGGTCCATGGTCAGGACACGGTCGGCCCCGGCAGCAGTAATAAGGTTGGCTACCAGCTTGGCCGAAATGGGGTCCCGAGCACGGGTTTTGCGCTCTTGCCGGGCATAACCGTAGTAAGGGACCACTGCCGTTATGCGCCAGGCCGAGGCGCGGCGCAAAGCATCGATAAGAATTAGTAGTTCCATTAAATTCTCGTTTACAGGGTTACAGGTGGGCTGAATGACAAAGACATCGGCTCCTCGCACGCTCTCATCAATGGCTATGCTTATCTCTCCGTCGCTAAAGCGCCCGACTTTGGCCGCGCCCAGGGGTACTTTGAGATAGGCAGAAATTTCCTCAGCCAGCTTGGGATTGGCATTGCCGGTAAAAATCTTTAACATGTCATTATCGTTGGTCATTCCTCACCCCGACCCTTCGCGTTTAATTTAGCCAGTCCTCTCCCGGCCAAATTAACCTGGCGAGCCCTTCCCAGGGCCAGGGCCCCTGCCGGAACATTTTCCGTAATGGTAGACCCGGCACCAATGAGAGCCTTCTCCCCTACTTCCACTGGGGCCACCAGGTTGGTATTGCTGCCGATAAAAGCGCCGTCACCAATAATGGTCGGCCATTTTTTATGACCATCATAATTACAGGTAATAGTACCTGCTCCTATGTTCACCTCTTTGCCCACAATAGCATCACCTAGATAAGTCAAATGAGGCACTTTGCTCCCCTCGCCTATGCGGGAAGCTTTAATTTCTACGAAGTCTCCCACCTTAACCCGGTCGGCCAGCACGGTTCCTGGGCGCAGGTAAGCAAAGGGACCCACCTGGCACCAGGCACCTACGGTGCACTCCTGGATTACAGCGTAGTTGATAACAGTATCATCCCCAATCCGGCTATCCCTGATGCTGGCATAGGGACCAAGGGTACATCCCGAACCTATGCTGGTTTTCCCTTCTAAAAAAGTGAAGGGGAAAATGAGGGTATCTCTCCCCACCTCGACCCCCGCGTCGATATAAGTATTATCCGGGTCCACCAGGGTTACTCCTTTTAGCATAAGCTCTTCATTTATCCTCCGGCGCAAAATTTTGCCCGCGTGAGCCAACTGTACCCGGTCGTTTACACCCAGAATCTCCTCCGGATCGGCACACAGGACGGCCTGCACCACTTCCCCCTGACGGCAGAAAAGCGCAATAACATCCGTCAGGTAATATTCGCCTTGGGCATTTTCCGGCTTAATTTCTGCCAGGGCTGGCCATAGGCGAGAGGCCTCGAAACAATAGGTCCCGCTATTTATTTCCTTGATGGCCCTTATGTTTTCATCGGCATCGCGCTCTTCGATGATTTTTTGTACCCGGCCTTGAGCATCGCGCACAACGCGGCCGTACCCGGTGGGATCCTGGACTTCCGCCACTAACAAGGTAGCTGCTGCCTTTTGCTTCCGGTGTTCAGCCACCAGACCTGCCAGAGTTTGCGGCCGCAAGAGGGGGGTGTCGCCGCAGAGGACGACAATGGTTTCGGCCCCCTGGGCTAGATCCCTCGCCTGGGCCAGGGCATGGCCAGTGCCCAGTTGCTTCTCCTGCCAGGCATACTTAAACTTGGGGCCCAGCTCGGCCCGGACCTTATCTCCACCGTGGCCAACGACAAGGATGATCTCCTCTATGCCGGCCTCCTCCACGGCGCTTATAACATGCCCCACCAGAGTTTTGCCCGCTACCCGGTGCAACACCTTGGGCAAGTCAGATCGCATCCTTTTTCCTTCACCGGCAGCCAGGATAATGGCCACTACTCCTTGCACTCGAATTAAACCCTCCCCCAGAATTCGGAAGCTCCCGAGCTTAGCCCATGCGGTACGCTGGATTTCGCTGGTAATGGGGCCAAATTTGCCTTTTTATGACGGTGACATGGGGGACAACACCTTTCGGGCTAGCTCCAGATCGCTAGGCTTATCTACATCCACCCCTATCTCCGGATAAGGTGTTATTATCCCCACTCCTCGCACCCCTAAAAGTTCCGAGAAACGTTTTTCTACCTCCGCCAGGGTTAACCGGTTTAAAAGAAATTTTATAATAAAGGCCATCCCGATCTGGCGACCTAAAGCCAGGGGGCTCTTACGGAGGGCTACCAGCTTTTGCCCTCGCCCAGCGCAAACGCTAAGGGCGCTTTTGCGTATCAGAGCCATATTCCCACCCGTAAAGGTGCCCTCCCTTAAGCGCACATAAGTCCTCTTTACGCCCGGATAAGCGGCTTCGCTACTCTCCCGAGTGACAATGGGATAATAGAGATCAGCTTCAACTTTTTGGCATCGCTCCAGAAAATCCCGCACCGCTCCCGGTGTAAGCAGGGGAATGTCAGCCGTTGCCAGAAGGAGCCATTCCGCTCCAGGCAAAGCCCTGGCGCCGTTCAGGGCGCTTTCCACCGCCGTCGGGCCTGCCGGCACCAGAAGTATTCCTTCGGCCTCGGCTAATTCAGCCAGTTCTTTAGACCCTACCAGGACTAGATTTTTTAGACACCCCGAATCCTTTAGGGCTTTTAACACCCAGGCCACCATGGGACGACCGCCGATGGGCAGTAAAGCCTCTATCTCGCCTCCCAGTTGTTCTCCTTTCCCCTGGCTGCCCCCGGCCAGCACCACTCCATCTACCAGCAAACCGCCAGCCTCCCCTCGGCCATAATCTTAGGAGATCTCTTCCTGACGGGACTTCATTTCCTTTAAGATGGCTTCCATCATACGGTTCTCCGCGTTCTCCACATGCTCCTGGGCCAAGCGTTGAGCCAGCTCTATATTGCGCGCCGTAATGGCTTCTACCAGAGCTTTGTGTTCCTCCAGCGCCTCTTTCATGCGGCCGGGGGTGCCTAAGGAGGTCGTGCGGAAACGCTGGATCTGCTCCGCCAGGTTATTGATTATCTGCACCAGGCGCTCGTTACGGCTGGCCCGGTATAGGACATTATGAAACTGGGTATCTACCTGGATAAGGGTTTGCAAATCGTTTTTCTCCACGCACTCGGCCACCTTGACCAAAAGCCTTTCCAGTTCTTCCAGTTCCTCTTCCGTAATACGCTCACAAGCCAGGGCAGCGGCCAGGGCTTCCAGGGCAGACCGTATTTCAAAGACTTCAGTGATATCCTTGGTAGAGATGTCCGCTACATATGCTCCCTTCCGGGGTACCATCACTACCAGACCTTCTAATTCCAGTTTACGGATGGCTTCCCGAACAGGGGTACGGCTCACGCCCATTTCTTCGGCCAGCTGGACTTCCATCAAGCGTTCTCCCGGCTTAAGTTGCCCGTTAAGAATGGCTTCACGTAAGGTCTCAAAAACAATTTCCCGTAAGGGTTTGTAATTCTCCAGCTTGCCGGCCAGTAAATTTTTCACTTCTTCACCTCCTGCCAATGGTTAACTTCCTCAGCCTTAAAGAGTATGAGTTACAAAGGTCTCCGGGTAGTCGAGTAAACAACGTTCAGCAATCCTAAAAGCCTCTTCTCTGGTAGGCACTACCCCGAAGACGGTAGGCCCGCTGCCGCACATTACAGCCTTTTCTGCCCCTAAAGCCACAAGGCGCTCTTTGATAGCAATCACCTCCGGGTACATACGGCAGGTGATTCTTTCCAAATCATTGCCTAAGGATCTCACCAGCCCTTTCCGGTCCTGCCTGTTTAAAGCAGCTAAAGCCTCTTTCTCCCGGGGGGGATCAAAACCAGTGGTAGCAAAAAGGCCACAATCCCATCCCCGGTAGACCTCCGCCGTATTTACCCCGAAGGGAGGCTTTACCATGACCAGCCAGAGACAAGGGGGAGAGGGTAACAGGGTAAGCCTTTCCCCTTTACCTCTTCCCAGGGCTGTGCCGCCCAAAACACAAAAGGGAACATCGGCCCCCAACCGGGACCCTAGCCGGGCCAGCTCGGACGGAGTCAGACCCAGGCCAAAAAGATAATTTAATCCTAACAGGACGGCAGCAGCATCAGCACTGCCGCCAGCGAGTCCCGCAGCCAGTGGTATCCTCTTTTCCAGCTTTATCTTAACTCCGGGAAAATTATACTTTTCCTTAAGCAAAAAAGCCGCCCGGCAGGCCAGGTTCTCCGGACCTTCTGGCGCTGCCAGGCCTTTAACTTCTAGTGTAATATCTCCCCCTGGAGTTAAAATAACAGTATCATGAAGCGCAATGCTCTGAAAGATAGTGCTTATTTCATGATAGCCGTCAGGCCTTTTCCCTTTAACCTCTAAGGTCAAATTAATTTTACCATAGGCGGCAAGGATGATCTCCTGCAAACAACCTCGCTCCCAAATGTTATACATAACTTAATTATCCCTGCCCCTTAATTATACATCAAATCGGAAAAAAATCCTCTTTTTTAACTTAAAAAAGCCTCTACCTGGCACTAGCGGTTGTTCCCTCCCATAACTATTTTTACCTTCAGGCAGGAAAGCTACCAGGAGAAGGCGAATTATCCTCGGAAGAGGTGATTATCAGTATATGGATAAAGAATTAGTCCTTAAAAATTACATGGAAGATTGCGTCTGGGAATTGCTGGATGAGGTGCTGAAAAAGGACCCCGAAGCCTGCCGGTGTGAAGTCTGCCGCCACGACATAGCTGCCCTAGCCTTAAACCAGCTTCCTCCCCGCTACGCCGTGAGGGAAAAGGGTGCCCTTTATACTAAAGTATCCATGCTGGAAACCCAGTACCGGGCCGATATTTATGCCGCCTTAACGCGGGCTTTAATGCAGGTAAAAGCAAACCCGCGCCACGAAAGTTAGGGCGCGGGTTTCTCTTCTTTCGCACTTTACAGCGATTTATCGCGGAATTTATATCCTACTCCTCGAACCGTTAGAATATAGCGTGGGTTGCTAGGATCTTCCTCAATTTTTTCGCGCAGGTGCCGGATATGCACATCAATGGTGCGGGTATCACCGAAATATTCGCCTTCCCAAAGCCTGTCCAGCAAAGCTTCTCGAGTAAAGACTCGGCCTGGATTTTCGGCCAGGAACTTTAACAACTGGTATTCCTTCAAGGTGAGATCCACCGTCTGTCCCCGGACTTTTACCTCGTGGCTATCCGGCTTAATTATCAGGTCGCCCACCACTATTGTCCCCTCCGCCCGGGTATTGCTCTCGGCTACCCGTCGCAGGATAGCCCGCACCCTGGCCACCAACTCCCGCGGGCTGAAGGGCTTGGTCAAGTAATCGTCAGCACCCAGCTCCAGCCCCAGCACCCGGTCTACCTCCTCTCGCCGGGCCGTGAGCATAAGTATAGGTGTGTTGCCGCGAGCCCTTAAAGTTCGGCATATTTCAAAGCCATCAATTTTGGGCAGCATAACGTCTAGGATAACCAGGTCAGGTTTTTCTGTTTCTGCCAGTTTTAAAGCAGTTTCGCCGTCGGTGGCCGTGATAGTGGTGAAACCGGCTTGCTCTAAATTATAGGTCACCAGCTCTAAAATAGCAGGCTCATCATCTACCACTAAGATCTTTGCCGACATTTTTCCCCCTGACTTTCCTCAGGGCAAAATTTTGGCCCTTTTCTCCCAAATTTATTCTACTTTACTCCGCCACCCTTGTCCAGGCCCATCTGTTGGTATAAAATGGTTCCGGCCGCGGGTATAGCCAGAGAAACTCTTGCGGGTGGCCTGTCTTAAGAATTCTGCCTTCCAGAAGGGTAGCCACTTGGTCGGCCAGTAAAGGTAACTCGGTGAAATCATGGGTTACAAAGATAGTAGTAATACCCGCGGATTTTAAAAGTGTGCGCAATTCCGCAAGGAGGAGGGCCCGAGTAGGTGCGTCCAGAGCTACAAAAGGCTCATCCAGGAGCAAAACTTCCGGCTCCAAGACCAGGGCCCGGGCCAGGCTAACCCGCCTGGCTTCTCCGCCAGAGAGCTGCCACGGTTTCCTTAGTGCCAGATGCCTTATATTTAATAGCTTAAGCCACCGGTCCACCCGCTCGTCGATTTCCGCCCGTTTTAAGCCCCTGAAGCGCAGACCTAACGCCACGTTTTGATAGACAGTGGCATTGAGCAAAAGAGGTTCCTGAAAGACAACCGCCAGTTGCCGACGGAGTTTCAATATTTCCCGGCGCCGCCAATTCACCCGCTCCCTCCCAAAATAAAGGTCGCCCTCGGCAGGTTTTTCCAATAGGGCCAGTACGTGAAGCAAAGTGCTCTTGCCCGCGCCGTTAGGGCCGATTATTCCCCAAATCTCCCCTTCCTTTATATCCAACTTTTCTACCGCCAGTATCTGGCGGTCGCCCCTTAATACTTTAACACCTGCCACCTTAACGCTGATCCCCATGGCTGCGCCTCCCCTGCTGTAAGAAAGTAAGAACCGCCGTTATAGTAAAACTCAGGCCCAGCAGAATAAAGCTTAAAGCCCAGGCCATATCAAAATTTCCCCTGCTGACTTCCATGACTATAGCTGTGGTCATGACCCTGGTCTGGTGGAGGATATTCCCGCCCACCATCATGGAGGCCCCTACTTCAGAAACCACCCCTCCAAAACCGGCAATCACGGCGGCCAAAAGCCCCAGGCGCGCTTCCTTTAGCAAAGTCCAGAAGAGCTGCCCCGGAGAAGCCCCTAGGGCCAGGATTTGAGCCGGTAGCCTAGCGGGTAACTGCTGGAAAGCAGCCAGGGACAGAGCCGTTACCAGAGGAGCAGCGATGAATGCCTGGGCTATAACGATAGCCGCGGGTGTATAAATTAGCTCCAACCGGCCCAAGGGCCCGCTGCGCCACAGGAGAAAGCTCACCCAGAGACCCACCACCGTAGGCGGTACACCCATAAAGGTGTTGACCAGGCTGATAAGCCAACGCTTCCCAGGAAAATTGCGGAAGGCCAGCAGAGCCCCCAGGGGTAAACCTATCAGGACGCTTATCAGGGTTGCCAGGCCGCATACTTTTAAAGTTAGCCCTACAACCTCCATAACCTCGGGGTCCAGGTGAATAAGTAGCTCTACCCCTTTGACCAATCCCTGCCAGGCCGCTCCCATAGTTACTTCACTTTCCTAAGCTATTTTCATCTTTGCCGGCATCAGGGAAAAAGAGGGGTTCCCCGTACTTTTCCCTGCCGAAATCGCCGATTATCTTCTGGACTTCCGGTGACAGGAGGAAATCTATAAAGGCCTTGGCCCCTTCGCTGTTTATGTCCAGGCCTGGAAACTTGGCCGGATTGACTTGCATGACGTGATAAATGTTAAGGAGGGACTTCTCCCCTTCTAGCAAGATGCTTAACTTGAGGTTTTTCTTCAGGGCCAGGTAAGTACCCCTGTCGGTAAGGGTATAACCGCCCTTCTCCGAAGCGATATTCAGTGTCTGGCCCATGCCCGCTCCAGCTTCCTGGTACCACTTGCCGGAGGGCTGGATCCCGGCCTCCTTCCAGATATCCTTTTCCTTCTTATGGGTCCCCGAATCATCTCCCCGGGAGATAAAAAGGGCTTGCCTGGCCGCGATGTTACGGAAAGCCTGGGCGGCCGTCCTAGCCCCGCGGACTCCAGCCGGGTCCTCCGGCGGGCCTACAATAATAAAATCATTATGCATGACTAACTGCCTGTTGATGGCCACGCCTTTTTCCACCAGTTTCCTTTCATCTGCGGGAGCATGCACCAAGAGGACATCGGCATTGCCTTGCTCCCCCATGGCCAGGGCCTGTCCGGTACCTACGGCGTGGGGCTTCATAGTATAGCCCGTCTGCTTTTCAAACAAAGGTATTAACACATCCAGCAAGCCGGTATCCATGGTACTGGTGGTGGTAGCCAGGATCACTGTCTTTCGGGCCGGTGCTGCAGCCGGTGCTTCCTGTTTTTTCTCCTGGCCGCAGCCGCTAAGTATAAGTAATAAAATTAGCCCTAACACCCCCGCGATGGCCGCTCCCGAGTACCTTTTACCCAATTTCATGGTATCCCTCTTTCTTTATGCTTCTACAAGCATAACGAACATAAAAAAATAAATAACCTCCCTTTTAGGATAGCATAAAACAGTCCTATTTTCTAATCCTGTTTTCCTCCGAAGTTGCTTATAAAAGCCTCCTGAATGGCCTTGTCCACTTGTTCTCGGAACTGTTGGTAATTTCTCAGGAGTTTTCGCCCTTCTGTGGTAAGTTCTGCTCCCCCACCAGCCTCGCCACCAATCCTGGTCACCAGGAGGCGAAAGCCCAGCCGCTCCTCTGCTTTTTTAATCCGGCCCCAGGCCTGGCGGTAAGACATGTGCAGATTTTGAGCCGCCTTATTAATAGAGCCCCGCTGGTCAATTTCCCGGAGAAGCGTAAAAAGGCCCTCACCAAAAATATGCTCCCCTTCCTCCAGCCATACCTTATAGCGCACCCGCAATTTAAAAGATACCACCCCGAAGAGAACGCACTTCACCTTAAACCTATTATAATTCCTTTGCCTTGACCTTGTCCAGCAAATTTATCAGGCTGGCCGCGAGCTCTGCCCGGGTAGCGAAATTATCCGGGCGAAAGGTGCCGTCGGGATAACCGTGCATAAGCCCCAGTTCCAGGCACCGTCTAATGGCGCCTTCTGCCCAGTGTCCAGTAATATCTCTACCGGGCAAAAATACTCCGGGATCAAGCCCCAGGTGAACGGCTATTCCCCGAGCCAAACTTAAGGCCAGCACTCGCCGTGTCTCTTCTGTTTTTAAGGCCTCAGCCTCTTCCGGATGGCTCAAAAACCCCATCTCCACCAGCACCGCCGGAGCATCGGTTTCCCGTAAGATATAGAAGTTGGCCTGCCGCACCCCACCGTCCGGCCATTTTAAGGCCTGGACTAGCTCTCTCTGGATAATCTTAGCCGCCTCTTCCGCCTGCCCCCCGGGACCCAAAATATAAGTGCTTACGTAGGCGGCCTGGGAGTCCTCGGAACTGTTGACATGCAGGCTGACTACCAGATCCACCTGGGCACGGTTAAAAAGGGAGGTCCGCTCAGCCAGGGATACGTCTACGTCCTCCTTGCGGGAAAATACCACCTCTATCTCTGCCCGTTGTAGCAAATCTTCTATGACCCCACACTTCCCTTTCCCTGGCAAGAAGTACTGAGTGTCACCATATGTAAATTTTGTTCCTCCA
>NZ_JBJHHE010000021.1:0-36787 GCF_056378755.1 Thermanaeromonas sp. DSM 22490 | reverse complement strand
CCTCAGTTCGTTTTCTGAGGAAGATTATCCCTTAAACTCGAGCACTGTGCCAAGGTGGGTTGTATTTGACGCTTACGTAGAAAGAGCGTGCAAATAGGATAGCTTTCTCCTGTGCTTTCTTGCGAAAACTGTTAAGAATAAGTAGCAGCGAGAGAAGAACAAGAACCCCTAAAAGCACTTGAGGAAAAATTCTCGCATCACCTGGAAATTCTAAGCTGACTTTATAGAGCAAACCGCTGAGGGCAATAAGTATCACGCCAATGATACTATCTCGAGACATAATCACTCACCTTCACCGGGAGTCACCGGGAGGTATAACGCCTCCCGGTGCATTTTTACCATCCCATTAACTGTTTGACCTTTTGTTCTTCATTCTTTAGGAACTTACGATATTCTTCACCTTTGATAACATCCAATGTTAATCCTAGTTCCTTAGCTTTGGCTTTATGCTCGGGATTTTGCATAGCCCTTTCAATGGCTGCGGCCAAGAAGTTAACAATTTCAGGAGGAGTACCGGCCGGTGCCGCTATGCCGCGAGAAACGGACATGATAACCTCGAAACCCTGTTCTTTAAACGTAGGAACGTCAGGCAAAAACTCCGAACGCTTTTCGGACATTACACCCAGAACCCGCATTTCCCCTTTTTTAACCGGATTAACCACCTCGCTCACATTGGCGCCCAGCAAGTCAATATGGCCGCCCAAAAGCTGAGAGATACTGATGTTGGTGCTGTCGTTGTGCACGATTTTGAATTTAGCCCCTGTGAGTTTTTCTACCTGAAGGATGGCCAAATGGTCGTCATTACCATAACCATGAGCAGCTATACTGAGTTCATTAGGGTGGGCTTTAGCATAGTCAATAACTTCTTTCAGGCTCTTAAAGCGGCTGTCAGCTTTAACCGCCCAAAGGCACGGATCAGTGACATGGTTGGTAATGGGAGCAAAACTCTCCAGATTTTCCGGTCGCTTGACTTTAGGATCGAGGTATCCGGCAAATATGTTAGGTATATTGATATAACCTATGGTATAGCCGTCCGGTTTGGAATGGGCAAGCTGGCCCCACCCTACCCAGCCACCGCCCCCGGTAATATTACTTACAGTTACCGGCTGCTTCAATTCTTTTTCCAAATGTCCGGCCAAAAGGCGCGCCGTAATGTCAGTACCGCCGCCAGCTCCATAAGCCACGATAAGAGTTATAGGCTTTTCCGGAAACTTTGTTGCCGAAACACTTTGTTTGCCCTCTTCCTTGGAAGGCGTCGCCTTGCCGCCTCCGCAACCGGCGACGAAGAGCCCCACTAAGAGGGCCAAAATCATCATTACGAGTTTAGAACGCATTATCCCTTTCCTCCCGTAAAAATTTGATTTTTAAACAAAAAACAAGGACTATAAATTTGTTTACTATTTACTCACCCCTTAATCACCTCCTGGTATAAAGCATAAAATTCCTCATCGGTTAAACTCCTTTGCAACTCTATAGCCCTCGTTTTTACCATCTCTACTAATCTTTCAACCCGATGCTCTTCTTCCACCCTCAACCCTAGTTCTTCCAATTTCCACTCGACATTGGCCTTTCCACACTTCTTGCCCAGCTCGATTTCGTGCTTTCGACCAAAAATTTCCGGCTGGAAAGGCTCAACTGTATGAGGATTGCGCCGTAAAGCAGCAACCGGCAGTCCTGCTTCCCAGGTGAAAATATTTTTTCCTACCACTGCCTTATTGGGCGGGTAGCTCCAGCCAGACATTTCTTGCACTTTTATTGCCACCTCATAAAGCATAGCAAAATCAAGTCCCGTAGAAATACCATAAAGTGCTTCCAGGCCCCAGGCCACTTCCTCCAAAGCGGCGTTTCCTGCCCGCTGGCCCAAGCCATTCAGGGTAGCAGCTACACTGGTAACACCTGCTTCTACAGCCGCCAGAGAATTAGCCACACCCAGGCCAAAGTCGTCGTGGCAATGGACTTCGAGCGGTATCGGAGACCACTGACGAAACTGCCTGGCGAGAAAATATATTCCTCGCGGCGTAATGCAGCCCGCAGTGTCTACGATAGAAACTCTATCTACCCCACCTTTACTGGCCACCGTAGTCACCATGTGTTCCAGAAACCCTAAATCAGCTCTAGTAGCGTCGATAAGAAAAAGATAAGCAGCTAGGCCTTTTCCTTTGGCCAGCATGCAGGCATTCAATGCCCTGTCTACTGCCTCTCGTTCTTCCCAACCAAATTGGTATTTCAACCTTACCTGGCTTACAGGTATTTCGATAATAGCTCCCCAGACACCGCAGGCCGCCGCTGTTTCCACATCTTCCTTCCGCGCCCGGCAAAGACAGGTTATTTTGGCCTTAAGGCCAAGTTCCACGATTTTTTCTACGGCCTCCCGGTCTGCTTTAGAAACTATGGGAAACCCCGCCTCGATAAATTGAACACCAGCTTTATCCAGCATTTTGGCTATTTCAACCTTCTGTTCTACAGAGAATACTACTCCGGCTGCCTGCTCTCCATCCCGTAAAGTAGAGTCGTGAAAAGTTACCTTAGCGGGCAGGTCTAATTCCCGCCGTACTTCCGGCAAATATTGATAGTGGCTTACCCAGAAACGGTCCGTTTTCCAGGGACCGTGTTCCAAATCCATTTATCTTCACACCTCCCAAGATACTTGCTTTGAAAACTAAAGAAGAGCTAAAGCTTTTTCCATCCGGTCAAAAGCCTGTTCTATCTGCTCTTCCGGGGCTAGCAGAGAAATACGCACAAAGCCCTCACCGGCCGCGCCAAAGGCCGTGCCGGGAAACAAAAGAACCTGGGCTTTCTCCAAAATAAATTTGCAGAAATCAAAAGAATTCAAGCCAAATTTTCGTACGTCGGGAAAGATATAAAAGGCCCCCCTTGGCACTACATAAGGAATTCCGAGTTTATCCAGTCTTTTCATGGCAACCAGTCGGCGCTGATTGTAAATACGCGCTGTTTCGTACACACAGTCTTGAGGCCCGGTCATAGCCTCCAAAGCTGCCGCCTGCGAAATAGATGAGGTGCAAATAGAAACGGTATATTTAAGCTGGATCATGGCTTCAATAACATTTCTAGGGCCAGCAACATATCCTAATCGCCACCCCGTCATGGAATAAGCTTTGGAAACCCCATTGATAGTAAAGGTACGTTCCTTCATACCAGGGAAAGATCCTATGCTCCAGTGCTTCCATCCATCGTAAATAAGCTTTTCGTAAATTTCATCGGATACCACCACAAGGTCATATTTTTTCGCTAAGTCGGCTAATTCTTCCAGGTTCTCTTTACGTATTACCGAACCTGTGGGGTTATTGGGGCTGATTATTATCAGGGCTTTGGTTCGGGGAGTGATCAGTTTTTCTACTTCCGAGGCCAAAATTTGAAATTCATTTTCGGGTCGCATTACCAAGGGGACAATCTTCCCCCCTGCCACCTGAATAGCCGTATCGTAAGGAGTATATCTTGGCTCGGGGACAATCACTTCATCACCTGGGCTGATAAGCGTTAACATCAGCAAAAATACCGCCTCTTGCGCACCGACGGTCACCAGCACCTCGTCGGTGCCTACATCTAACCCGTTATCGCGGCGAAGCTTTTCGGCAATAGCTTTCCGCAATTCGGGAGTTCCAGCCCAGTCCGTATAATGGGTCTTTCCTTCTTCCATAGCCTTTTTGGCTGCTGCTATGATGTGAGGCGGTGTAGGCAGATCAGGATCTCCCCGCCCTAGGCTAATAAGGTTAGGCACTCCTTTGGCCAGAGCAATCATCTGTCCCCGTTCAGTCACTGGCATATGCTTGAATCTATCGGCCATGAACCTGTTGGTCGGCGATAAATCTGCGTACATGGAATCTAGTTTCACATCCGCCACCTCTTTACACACGCTCGGGAAAATCCCGCCTTAAAATTTCTACAGGCACCTTCTTAAGTTCCTTAAGAAATTCCGCGAACAACTTTATCATACGTCCATAAATTTTTTCCCCCTTTTCCTTGCTTGCCAGAAGGGGATTACCCATGATACCGCTCTCGCTGTATTCCCACTGGTCAAAGGGAGCTCTCACCGGATAGTCGCGGAACCGGAACTGAAAACCGGAACCCGACTCTTTGCTACTTCCCTCTGGAAGCCAGGAAGGATTGTGGGGGAGTTCTAGTTTAGCCCGTTCCAGGCATACCAGTTCCGGGCAGAAAAGCAGGGCACCCGAAGTTTCTATTTCTCCGCCATGCCAGCCAGGTAGTTGATCTTTACCTTCAATAAGATCCTCGCACATGGTCGCAAAAACTTCCGTATCAGCAGCATAACTTATGGCCAGGGCACCTGTATCATATCTCAAAGCGCGGATAACCTTATCCAATGTAGGGGCATTCGAAGTATGTCCGGTAACATATACAATTTTCTTAAACCCGTGGTAAATGAGACTTCTTCCTATATCATACATAAGGTTAAACAAGGTCTCGTCACGCAGGGTTATGGTACCGGGTTCCTTTGGACGCATATGAAAGGGACTGAAACCCACCGGGATCAAAGGGGCTACCGGCACCTCGGCCATTTTGGCCGCTTCTATACTCACGTAATATGCCGCGTAAGAATCAATGCCGGTTGGTAAATGAGGTCCATGTTGTTCCGTACTGCCAATAGGCACTAAGACTACGTCGGTTTTAGCCAGCCACTCTTTAACCTCTACCCACGTCAGGTCAAAAAGGCGATACTTGCGGTTTACAGGATTTTTTTCTTCGGTATTCACTTTAAATTACCTCCTTAAGACTATTTACCTCTTTATGGCTATTTTATAAGCAAATTCCGTGCCAGCTTATTTCTGAAGTCATCCATTTCGTTTAGTCCCTTTCGTTGCACACAGTATATTTTGATGTTCCAGCATTTTGACAGCGCTCTACTCCCGGTCCTCCCCGGACCACGATGCAAACCATATTAAGCCCAAACTATAAATGGGGGCATTTTCCCCCAAAAAGCAGGAAACAATGAGTCTATTATCGAATAATTATTAGAAATCTTTGATCGAAATTGCAGTATAAAAACCAAAAAGGAGGTAACTTCCCATCAGCCAAACGGTAGTACTGGTGGCCAAAGGAGAACAAAACAGACAGGTACTTGCCAGCCAGCTTAACGACCTTCTCCGGGGCACAGTACAGATACGATCGTTATGCGTGGATCAAGATTTCTCCTCCCATCTTCTTGACGGTGACCTCATTGTAGTGGCTTCAGAGCCCATCCGGCGGGATATCCAGCACCTCCTGCGTAACCGTCAAAACGTCATCGTTGCCCGGCGCACCATTGACCTGCGGAAACTACACCTTCTTTTGCAACTCCCACCTCGCACTAAAGCCATGCTGGTAAACGATCGCAAAGAAACAGCGGAAGAAGTAGTTTCCCTGCTGTACGGCATGGGATTTACCGATTTCTGGCTAATACCCGTCTATCCCGGTTTAGATGAAGTTCCTCAGGTAGAAGTAGCCATTACTCCAGGCGAGCCCCACCTTGTACCGCCTACAGTTAAAAGAGTAATTGATCTCGGTTGCCGCATAATCGATGTTACTACCCTGACAGAAATCTTACTCCGCCTCCGCCTTCTAGATGAGAGAGCTCACCTGCTTTCCGCCCGCTATTTAAATCAGGTAATAGAAACAAGCAAGCAATTAGTAAAAAGTTTAAAGGATAATGAGCAACTAACTCAACTTTTGGGGATTGTGATAGATAAAGTACATGATGGGGTAATAGTAACAGACGAGGAAGGCAAAGCACTCATTTTTAACCAGGCAGCGGAAAAATTTTTTAAACTTCCACAGCAGCAAGTTCTGGGCAAACCTTTGCAGGAAATACTACCAGCGCTTGCGGTCAACCGGCCTTTGCACAGGTTGCAATCGGAAGAAGATGCTGTAGAGACTTTGGGGGAGCAGCGCATCCTTATAAATCGTACCCTTCTTCAAGAAGAAGGACAACCGTATGGGGTAGTTATTACTTTTTGTGAATTAAAAACTATCGAACGCATAGAGCGCACTTTGAGAAAGCAATTTCCTAAAACAGGCTATCTAGCCAAATACACCTTTCACCACATCCAAGGCCAAAGTAGTGCCATTTTAAAGTGCATAGAACAGGCCAAGCGCTTTGCGCAGGCAGAAGCCCCAGTGCTGATTACGGGAGAAAGCGGTACGGGTAAAGAGCTGTTTGCCCACGCCATACATAACGACTCTCCTCGTAGCTCTGGCCCCTTCCTAGCCGTAAACTGCGCTGCTTTGCCCAAAGAATTGTTGGAAAGCGAACTCTTCGGCTATGAGGAGGGGGCATTTACCGGTGCACGCCGCGGCGGTCGTGCCGGGCTTTTTGAGCAGGCCAACGGGGGCACTATCTTTTTAGACGAAATAGGCGAGCTGCCTCTTTCCCTTCAGGCCAAAATTCTGCGAGTCCTGGAAGAAAAGGAAATCATGCGCCTGGGTGCCGAAAGGGTGATTCCTATAGATATCCGGGTCATTGCGGCCACCAATCGCAACTTGAAAGAAGCGGTAAAAAAAGGAAGGTTTCGCGCGGATCTCTACTACCGGCTAAACACTTTTACCATTAACTTACCGCCTTTAAGAGAACGGCCAGAAGATATTCACGTTTTGATCGCCCATTTTCTGGCCAAAGCCAATCTCCGGCCGGAAGAATTTTTTGCACCCGAAACTTTAATCTTTTTACAAACCTACTCCTGGCCGGGAAACGTACGTGAGCTCAAAAACCTTATGGAATATCTTATGTTAAACTTTCAGGGTCAAAAAGTAAGTATAACTGACCTTCCCGAAGATATACGTGAAAATAGTAATGCGCCTACGCAGTTGGCAAAAACTTTAAGTATAACGCAGGACCTCACTGAAGAGATAGCTTTGCTTGAAGTATTACATCAATCTGCTATAACAAAAAAGTGCTTGGGGCGCAGGCAGATCGCCCTGGAATTACAAAAAAAGGGTTTTAAGCTTACAGAAGAAAGAGTGCGCAGTAAACTCAAACAACTGGCTCAAAAAGGTCTTGTAAAAATTGGCAGGGGTAGACAAGGAACAAGCTTGACCAGCCAGGGCACAGAATTACTATTAAGGTGGCAAACCCTTGTTTGGCGATAAACCAGGTATAATAATGCAAAATGGCCGGGTCTCACCCGGCCTTAAGTTGTGGAAGGTGTTATTCGCCTTTTTCTTCCTGCTCTTTCCCTTTCTGCTGTTGCAGGGCATCAATTTGGGTCCTAATGGCTTGAAGGTGTTTCTCTAGAAGGCTGGCCTGCTGCTTCAGTACTTCCACCCCGGGAACCGCTTCCTCCAGGGTAGGAACCGCGCCGGGAAAGGGAGCGGCCCACCACCCACCTCTAAGCCAGCCGGGCAATCCCGTGGCATAATACATATGCCGCCATCCCCGGCCAAAACCTCCCCAAAATCTGCGGAAAGCACCCCACCAGGCCCGGTTCACAAAGCCAGGAACCGGGAAGACAGCACAGTAGCCAGCTCTTCTACCCGTCATAGGACCCAAACCCCAAGGACCTGTCCTATCGCCCCACGGCATATACATTCCCTCCTATTATGAACATATGTTTATTTTCAATTATAATATATCCGATTTGCGGTCATATGTCAATAATGAACCACACCATCTCCTCTGGCAAGGTTACAATGCCATCCTAGCAATAAAGTCCCGGGTCCGTTCCAATAACATGCCGCGATAATTTTCTACCTGCCCGCGGTCGCACAAGGCGGTTAACTCCGGGTCCAGCGGCAAAACTCCTAGAAGAGGAATGCCTGCTTTGGCCGCAGCCTCTTCGGCACGGCTGGGGCCGAAGGCATAAATTTCCTTGCCGCAATCCGGGCAAAGGATGTAGCTCATGTTTTCTACCAGGCCCAGTATTTTAACCTTCATCATGGCTGCCATCTTAATGGCCTTGCGAACTACCATGTTAGCCAGTTCCTGGGGAGAAGTGACAATCACCAGTCCAGCAAGGGGTAAAGACTGCAGTACTGTAAGGGGCGCGTCTCCGGTGCCTGGAGGCAGGTCAATTAACAGGTAATCCAGGTTATCCCAAAATACATCGGTCCAGAACTGTTTTACTGCACTGGCGATCAAGGGGCCGCGCCAGATGACAGGATCATCTTCCTGCGGTAACAAAAGATTTAAGGACATAATCTTTACGCCCAGCGGACTTTCCGCCGGGAAAATTCCTATGTCACTCCCCTGGGGAGGCCGGCGAATACTAAACATTTTAGGGATACTGGGACCTGTAATATCCGCATCCAGGATACCAACCTGGTAGTTTTCTCGGGCCAGGGCTACTGCCAGCAAGGCGGTCACCGAAGATTTACCGACTCCGCCTTTGCCGCTCATAATAGCGATTACATGTTTGATGTGGTTCATCTCATTGGGCGGTATTTTCTGGGGTTTCTTGGCTTCGCAGGTAGTAGAAGTGCAGCTTTCGGGGTTGCAAGTCTCGCAGGACTCTTTAGCCAATGTTCCTCACCCACTCCTTCTTCTAATTCTTTTTAACAGCCCTTTTAACCAAATAATCCTCGATTGCTTTATGAAGGGCTTCAGCACCTAAATTGGAACAATGTATTTTGGGGTCGGGTAAGCCGCATTTCAATACTCCTCTCCACCACTATCAGGTTCTTCAACGACAAGAAGGGCAAAAGCCTATAACAACTAACGTGGATTTTAATATCTCAAAGCCGGAAGCAGACAGGTGCTGGGGAATAGGTAAATTTACCCGTTCTTCCTTAAGCTCATAGGTACGGCCACACTTTAAGCAAAGAAAATGGCTATGAGAAAAACTATTTATCTCGTAACGAGCAATCCCGTCCACCGAAGGTACTTTTTGAATAATACCTAGCTGAACGAAGAGGTCCAATGTACGATAAACCGTAGCCAGGCCCAAACTGGAACAATAGTTTTTGGCTGCCCTATATACCTCTTCGGCAGTCGGGTGTTTCTGGGACAGCTCCAAAAAAGCCTGCAAAACAGCCTTCCGCTGAGGAGTGAGACGCCGTTCGTTTTCCTGGAGGCGTTCTAAATTTTCTCTTATCCCGACTGCCATGTTTTCCCCTCCCCGAATACCTTTTAATGCTCCTGCTGGCTTGCGAGGACATCCATCCGTTCCCTTAGCTTTTCCCATAGTGACTTCACAGCGCTGGCTGCGGCAGTTCGCGAACGACGCACCAGGGGCTCACCCCTGGATATCGCCCGAGTAACTTCTTCATCAAAGGGGATTTTACTTATCACCTCAACGCCCTGAGCCTGGCAATACTCTTCTATTTCCTGGCTTTTTTTCGGAGCGAGATCGAACTTATTAATACAAACCTCGACCGGCACCCGGAAATGACGGGCCAATTGCATTATTCTTTCCAAGTCATGATGGCCAGCCACCGTAGGCTCAGTGACCACCAGGGCTAAAGATACCCCTGTTAAAGAAGCAATCACCGGACAACCAATTCCTGGTGGACCGTCAATAATAACTAGATTTAAGCCGCATTCCCGGGCTAGTTTGCGGGCCGCCTGGCGTACTACTGTAACCAGTTTGCCGGAATTATCCTCGGCAATTCCCAGTTGGGCGTGGACCATAGGGCCGTAACTGGTGTGAGAAATATACCAGTAACCTGCTAAATGGCTGCGCATCTCGATGGCACCAGCCGGGCACAAACGGCTACATACACCACAGCCTTCGCATAAGAGGGGATTCACGCGGTAGTCTTTGATAGCCTCAAAACGGCAAGCTTCCTGGCATAGCCCACACCCGTTACAGCTTTCGGGATTGATAAAGGCCTTGGGATTCCCCCAAAACTCATTGGCGCTTTGTTCTTGGGGATGGAGAAGCAGGTGCAGATCTGCAGCGTCCACGTCACAGTCTACCAGCACTTTATCCCGGGCCAGGACGGCAAAGGCTGCCACCAGGGACGTCTTACCCGTACCACCCTTACCACTAATAACTAAGAGCTCTTGCACCCCGCTTCACCATCCTTTCCATTTG
This sequence comes from Thermanaeromonas sp. DSM 22490, assembly GCF_056378755.1. Classification (NCBI taxonomy): domain Bacteria; kingdom Bacillati; phylum Bacillota; class Clostridia; order Neomoorellales; family Neomoorellaceae; genus Thermanaeromonas; species Thermanaeromonas sp. DSM 22490. The sequence goes on along the minus strand of NZ_JBJHHE010000021.1, from coordinate 26,804 downwards.
TTTCCAGACCTCAGCAAAAACCGGAACCCATTCTGGATACACCTTTACCAAGCATTGTCCCTGGGAGTAGCAGGCAGCATAGCGCTTGTCAAAAGGGATTTTAAGAAGTACTGGAATTCTTTCCTCATAGCAATAACGTTCCACGCGAAAATCCCCTAGAGTAGAACGGTTAATAATAACAGCAAAAGGAATGCCCAATTCCCGGACCATCCCCACAGCCAGTTGCAAGTCGTTAAGGCCGAAAGGAGTAGGTTCTGTAACCAGCAAACAGAAATCGCTACCGGTTACCGCCGTTACTACCGGGCAGGAAGTTCCCGGTGGAGCATCAATTATTACCGCTCCTTGATTTCTCCTCTCCTTGTTTACAGCTTTAATCAGCGGCGGAGCCAGCGGCGTACCAACATCTATTTTCCCGTGAACAAAAGCTATGGCGCCCGCCTGGCCAGTAGCCAGGACTCCGATACGGTGAGGCTTTTCCTTAATAGCCTGGGAGGGACAAAACCGGGCACAAGCGCCACAGCCATGGCATAATTCGGGAAAGGTGACGACTTTGCCTCCTGCCACGGCAATGGCGTTAAAGGCACAGACTTCGCTACACTTTCCGCAGCCATTGCATTTAGTAGTGTCTATTTCTGGCACTGGTAAAGTTACTTCCCGTTCTCCTTCAAAGATAGGTCGGAGAAACAGGTGGGCATTGGGTTCCTCCACATCGCAATCCAAAAACTGAACCGGCACTTTTCTCTCCAAGGCTAGAGCCAAATTGACCGCTATGGTAGTCTTCCCTGTACCGCCCTTGCCGCTGGCTACCGCCACAATCACCGCCAATTCACCACCGCTTCTATGCCAGACTTAAAGCTCCATTAGGGCACTCGTCTACACAGGAACCGCATTCCACGCACTCATCTTCATTAACAACTGCTATGTCTTTAACCGTTATGGCAGCCGTGGGACATACTTCCACACAACTCCCACACCCTGTGCACTTTTCTTCATCCACCCGTACAGCCATGGCCATCCTCCTCCCGCCCTAAAGTTAACATCCATGATGCCCGTGATGCCCGTGGTCGCAAAAGCCACCGCGGGTTTGCAGGTTGCCGCTCAAGTAAGCGTGTACTACTTCGTCTACAGGGCCGCTAGCGCCGGTAATGGTTTGGATTCCGCGTTCAGCAAACAACTCTACCGCCCGAGCACCCATCCCGCCGGCAATCACGCAATTTACGCCCAAATTAGCTAAATACCCCGGTAAAAATCCCGGTTGGTGTCCGGGATTAGCGATAACTGTTTTACTGATTACCCTCTGGTCCTCAACTTCAAATAAAGTATACTGGGAACAGTGCCCAAAATGCTCGGCCACCATATTACCCTCAGTTGCTACTGCTATCTTCAAATTCTTTTACCTCCCCCTCGGCTATTCATACGCCAACCTTTCGGTAGTTTAAGAAATCTCCGTTAACTTCCCTTGCTGCCATTGTTCCAGGGCCGCGCGGACAGTCATTGAGGTCGCATGGTAAACCCTGATCCCCGCTTCCTGAAGAACTCGCATGGCCTTGGGACCTACCTGGCCAGTGATTACCACCTTCACACCCCGATTGATCAACGCCTGGGAAGCAGCGATACCTGCCCCTCCTCCAGATCCAGCGCCCTCATTGGCAATTGCTTCTACAGCGTTATTTTCGGTGTCCATGAGAATAAAATAAGGGCAGCGGCCAAAGCGCGGTTCAACGGCGGAGTCCAAGTTGGGCCCTTGGGCTGTTATAGCCACTTTCACTGTGGATTTATCCCCCCTCAATTCGGGTTATGGTCATTAGTTCATTTATATTGTACTCCTATTATGGCCATATGTCAATAAAATTATCCTTTGCCTAAGAAAAACAAGGGCAAGCCCTTGAGGCCGCCCTGTTAAGAGAGGAGCTTGGGGTAATGCTGATAAACAAAAAAGAGTCCGCTTAAAAAGTATGAAAACCTGATAAAGTGGGCTATCACTGAATAAATTCCAAAGGCGCGTCTGTGAGGCTGGAACCCAGCCCTAGTTTACCGAAGCCCACCTCACAGTAAGTCACCTTATTTTGAATAGCCTCGGCTAAGAGGGTGATCACTTCACGTACAAGAGGCATACTTTTGCCCCCCACCTGGGCCCCAATAATTATACCCGTTTCTTTAACATAAAGCACCTTTATCACCGTGTCCCGGGTCGCAACCTCAAAAAACTTATCAATCGTTACAACTGCTATGCCCCGGGAGCGAGCAGCCCTTTCGGTAAGCCCCACAGAACCTAAAGCCAGGTCTCCCACAGCAGCAAAAAATTTATCCACTTTTACCTTTCTGGTCTGCCTGAGGCCAAATAAGTTAGCTGCTGCTACGCGGGCCTCGTGGCCAGCGGTGGAAGCCCTCTTCCTAGCGGGAAATGCCGGACCAAAAAATGAACTTTTCATGGCGCAATCTCCCACAGCAAAGATATGTTCGTCACTGGTACGCATATAATCATCCACATGTATCCCCAGAGCCTCTTCTGTTTTCAAGCCCGCTCTCTTAGCCAACTCAACGTTAGGAAGTATGCCTATGGTGAAGATAACCATATCAGCCGGCAGGACGCTTCCATTGGAAAGTCTTACCTCTTCTACCCATCCCTGACCGCACAATTCCTCTACTTGTGCGGTTGTGATGATAGTAATCCCTTGAAACTGTAGTTTCTCTTCAATTAACTCGCAAAACTCTTCATCAAAGACCATAGAAAGACAATGGGGAAGAAGTTCAACGATGGTAACATTGTTTCCCACGCCTATAGAACATGCCTCTGCAAGTTGTACACCTGTCGGTCCCCCGCCTACAATAATAACGTTGCGGGCTCTCTGCAAGTCTCTCCCCAAACTTTCAAGATAAGGAGCGCTTTTTTTTAGCCCAAAGATACCTTTAAGATTAGCGCCTTTTATGGGGGGGATCAGAGGTATACTTCCGGTGGCAAGTATGAGCTTATCATAACCGATCCTCGCACCGTCGACTAAATAAATGTATTTATTGTTACGGTCGATCTCCCGGACTTCATCGATTATAATTTCAATTCTACTGTTAAAAAGATTAATATCATCTAAAAAGTTTCTGGCTAAAGTTCCCATGCCACTGGCATAAGGTAAGCCCCAAGGAATTAAAGGTTGCCTTTCTTTGCGTACCAGGATAATTTTTTTGTCCGGAAAGTACCACCTGGCGCTCATTGCGGCAGTATAACCTGCAATGCCACCGCCGACAACTAGGACATCTGCCCATTTCATACTTGCCACCCCTTTTTGTTTTTAGATTTTATAGATGACCGATAAGCTCTGACTTCTGACTGGAGGGCGGAGGCGGAAGACGAAAAATCCTCAGGGTATTCTCCTCCCATCCCAATTCGGCCAATATTTTCTTCGCCCGACTCCAAGCCTGTTCCTGACAAAGCATAGGATCGGATCTGGCCTGGTCGCTGCCAAAAGCCCGGGCCGGACGGAAGTGACACTGACCCTCCACACAACCCGTCAATACTACCTGGCGGGCACCAGCTTCCACAGCCTTAAGCACTTCCAGGGTGCCTATCCGGCTTAGACACGGTACCTGCAATACGCTTATTTCCCTCTGGCTATCTGCTTCAGCAATATTTTCCCATGTAGCATAGGCACAATAACTGCAAGTGAAGATAACCGTAGCCGGCATTTCTCCCGGCTCACCTGCAGCGGCCCAGAGTTCCGCATCCATTTCAGTACCGCTGTAGCCTGCAAGGGTAATGGCCCCTGCCGGGCATGCCGTTACGCAGGCACCACAGCCCTGGCAAAGTAACGGTTCAATAGAAGAACGGTTGCCCTTAATGGACGGTGCACCGTACGGGCAAATACGCACACAGGTAAGGCAAGCTGCACAGGCACCTTCCACCCGAGCTACCTGCCGGGGAAGTGGGAGATGTTCTTTGGCCAGCACTACGGCTGCTTTAAGGGCTGCCGCCTGGGCGGATGCCACAGTTTCCTCCACATGCTTAGGCCCTTCCGCCAGCCCGCAGATGAAAATGCCGGGTACTTGAGCCTGGACGGGTTTTAATTTGGGGTGGCCGGTGGCAAAGAAACCATCTTCGTCCAAAGTCACCTGAAATAAAGCTGACAAGTAGGCATTCTCCGGCCGTGGTTCTATACCGGTAGCCAAGACCACCAGGTGGGCTCTAATAGTTAATTCTTCCCCAAGGATGGGGTCAAAAGCTCTGACTTGTAGACTACTACCCTCCGTTTCTTTATCATTGTCACTGCACACACTTATTGCCGGAGGAGACTCTGGAGTGTAGCGCAAAAAAATCACGCCCTGGGAGCGAGCTGCCTCATACCATTGTTCCCATAGGCCATAAGCCATAACGTCACGATTTAATACATAGATTTCCATGCCCGGGTTAATCTTCTTGAGTTCCAGGGCATTCTTTAGAGTCTCACTGCAACAAGTACGGCTGCAATAAGGGTGGCCGGCATCTCGCGAATCTACACATTGAATAAAAACGATACGCCGCAAACTGGCGAACCGCCGGCTATTGTTCTTGATGAGGTCTTCCAGCTCCAATCCTGTGATTACCGCCGGATGCCGGCCATAGAGATATTGGTCAGACTTTTTTTCCACAGCGCCGGTTGCCAAAATGGTTACTCCATGCTCGATTATTTTTTCGCCCTTCTTTCCATTGAGTTCCAGTACGGTTTTAAAACCGCCCACCTTCCCTTCTGTCTTTATTGGTCTAGCTTCTAAATGTACATGAATTTGTGGATGTCGGGTCACTTGGTGGACCAATTCAGATAACCATGTCTGCAGGTCATCATTAATCAATGTCTTCCCCAAGCGAAGGGTGTGGCCCCCAAGGTATCTTTCTTTTTCTACCAAGTGCACTATATACCCCAGGTCAGCGAGGGTAAGGGCAGAAACCATGCCCGCCACACCGCCTCCTACCACTAAAGCGGCAGGTACTACCGGGATGTCTTCCACCGCACTGGAAGCCACAGCAGCCCGAACACGTGCCACGGCTATTCGCAACAAGTCCGCAGCTTTTCTGGTAGCAATTTGCGGGCGGCTCCGGTAAATGTGAACCGCATGATCCAAGATGTTAACTACTCTCACTGCGCTGCCCGACAAACCCGCCTTAGCTAGACTGCCGGCCACAATCGGTTCTAAGGCCCGGGCACTGCACCCTGCCACTACTACCCGATTCAGTTGATGTTCGCAGAGGGCCTGCTGCAATTCTTGGCTGGCCGTCGGCTCACACAAAGATATACTTTGAACCCAGGTTACATCGGGTAACGAACGAGAATATTCCGCCAGCCTCGTCAGGTCTAGTCCAGAAGCTAGTTGGTCGCATTGGCAGAGAAAGATCCCAATCCTGGGTGGAGAATCGTTAGAAAACGAGTTAGAAATATACGCTGGCTGCGGGGAGCCACCGCTTTTCCCCGGTGAACTTCGACGCCTGAGCCAGGTCGCACAGGCGGCAGCAGCGGCAGAACCTTGGGTTACGGCATCAATGACATCACAGGGACCAGTAAAGGCTCCGGCTAAAAATATCCCTGGCCGCAAAGTATAAACAGGAGATACCAAGGGGGACTTACCAAAGCCGTGAACATCCAGTTCGATCTCTAATTCTTGCGCCAGATTCTTCAATCCCTCCGGCGCCCTCAAGCCGGTGGAGAGTACAGCAAGGTCAAACTCCTCCACCTGGACCTCGCCATTTTCTAGGGCATAGCGGATGACCAGCCCGGAGCCGCCGGGAGGTTGGAGGATACTGTGAATCCGCGTTCGCACCAATCTTAGGCCATATTCTTCCCGGGCTTTCTTTACATAGCGCTCGTAAGTCTTCCCATAAGTACGCAGGTCCATATAAAAGAAAGTAATCTCCGGTGGAGATATCCCCAAGGCCTTGGCTGCCTCGCCAATCATTATGCTTTCTTTCACGGCATACATGCAGCAAACAGCCGAACAATAAGCCACTCCATTAGACGGGTCTCGGGAACCGGCGCACTGGATGAAAGCTATCCGCCGGGCAGGCTCTCCGTCCCAAGGTCGACGGGGGACCCCCTTTACAGCCAGAAACTGCTCCAGCTCCAGGCCGGTTATCACACCAGGGTAGCGGCCATAACCATACCGTTCACTTAAAGTGGGAGGTAAATACTCTTCGTAACCGGGGCAAAGGATGATAGCCGAAGCTTGCAATTCTTCTGTCTTGCCTAATCTATCTAGGTAGAGCTTAAAGTTGCCGAGGGCTTCGCTTATTTTTCTTACCTCGGTATCTACAAATAAAGTGATCTTCCCCTGCTCGGCCAGCTTGATAAAATGGGGAGAACGAATACAGAAGAAAGCATCCTGGGGGGTTAAGACGCAGGCGCTACAGTCGTTGGTAGGGAAAGTTTTGGGCAACACAGCCAATTTGCCGCCCGGCCGCTTAGCACGCTCTAAAAGGAAGACCCGGTGGCCGAGATTGGCCAAATCAAGGGCCGCCTGTACCCCGGCAATGCCTGCCCCTAATACAGCCACCGAGGCTACTCCGTTTGTTAGCATAAATTTCACTCCTTAACCGCTGGTCACTAAAGCATCGGCTACCAGTTCTACTAAGTTTTTAGCCTTCACTTCGAGATTATAAAAACGGCACAAATCATTCAGCTGATCAACGCAGTTATGGCAGGGGGTAACAATAATCTTGGCACCCGTCTGGCGGATTTGTTCTATCTTAACTTTCCCCTTGGCCATTCGTATTTGGCCGAACTCACTTAAGGAAAGCATCCCCCCTCCTCCACCGCAGCAATAGTTGTTCTTCCTGTTAGGAACCATCTCACGGAAATCAGTGACGGCTGCCTGCAACATCCGGCGCGGTTCCTCCCAAACACCTTCCTTACGGGCAAGATTACAGGGATCATGGTAGGTCACAGGCTCCCTGTGGCGAGAAGGGTCCAGGCGGATACGGCCTTCCTCCAAATACTGGGCCATAAGTTGCACGATACTACGTACGCTAAAAGGTAGTTTATAACCTAGCCACCGTTCTGGTCCCCAGCGGATGGCTCGAAAAGCATGACCACACTCGGTCATTACTAATTCCTGGCAATCTAACCGTTCCATCTCCTCCACCAACCGCTGGACCAGGATAGCCCCTGCACTGTCATCGCCGGTAAAAAGCGCATAATTGGTGGCATCCCAATATCGGCTGGAAAGCGTCCAGCTTTCACCGGCCACGTGGAATAGCTTTGCTGCAGCCAGGATAGTCAACGGAAAGAACTTGGCTTCACGGGGGTTAATGACGTACAATACCCTAGCCCTTTTCTTATCCACGGGTATAACCGCTGCGGGACCAAACTCGGCTTGCAGTTCTTCTTGCATCCAATCCAGGGTATCCAGGTAATCCTCCTGGCTGATCCCCATATTATTGCCGGAATTTAAGGCCAGGTCCACTACCTTCTGCAGGTTTGCGGGTACACGCCCCTCTTCGGCTAACTGTGTCCTTACCGCGCGCACCAATTCTCCCATGTCTACCCCCACGGGACAGTAAAGGGTACAACGGCCGCACATGGTACAGAGCCATATCATCTTAGAAACCAGAACTTCATCATACTTCCCCCACACTAGCATGCGCACGATCTTACGCGGGTCTACCGTTGCTGCAATATCGCCTGTCGGGCACCCGCCGGTGCACACACCGCAAGTAAGGCAGGAATTCAGAGTGGCCTTTCCCAGAGCCCTCTCTATTTTTGCGCGCAAGTCTGGATAGGGTGGAAATTCCACCAATTCTTTGGGCCTAGCTATGGCCATACCCCTTACCCTCCTCTACAGTTTTCCCCAAACAATACCACCCTCTTTTTTGCCAGCAGGAACGTACCCCTCCCCGCCCTTCACGAATACGAGCACCGTCAGGGCATTGTCCGTCCTGCCAGCAAGGATACCAGGCAAGGTAATTGGGAAGAGTCGATACTCGGAGGCGCTCATTATCCAATAAATGTTTGATAAATATTAAACGTTGGAGGTCCAGGTCGGAGTAGCAACGCTTGTTGTTTCGTACTTTAGGAATGACCAGACCCCTTTGTTCCCAGTTTCGCAGTCGGTGGGAAGAGATACCCAGCATTTGGGTCACCATGATAACGGGATACACAATTTTACGCCCCGCTCGGTATTTCTAATAAATTTTATAATATATTTGCTTTTACTTTGATCATATTTATTGCTTTTATTGCTGTCAATAAACTTGTAAAAAATATTATAATTAACTTGCTAAAAATATTACATGTATCTGGGTAGGAAGTTTTCTTGATTTAATTATTATTAATTAATAAAATAGCAATAGCGAAAAATATTCTAGCGTAAAATTATAAGCGAGGCAATTCACTATGTCTGAGCAACTGCTGTACACGATAAGTGTAGTCGCCGACTTACTGGGAATACAGCCCGGTACCCTGCGCGTCTGGGAAAGGCATAAGCTGATACGTCCAGCTCGTAAGAACGGGCGGCGCTTTTATTCTAATAATGACTTAAAGCGTTTACGCTTCATTCAAAAGCTTATAGAAAAAGGCTTTAATTTAACAGCCATCAAGCATTATCTAGCTTTCTATCCTTGCTGGTTTTACGAAGATTGCCCGGCCTGCGCGCACAAAACTGAGCGGGTAGGGTGTGCTAAACCTTGTTGGAAGGAAGAGGGAACTTACTGCCAAATTTCTTTCGAGGACCTTGCCCTCTGTAATAACTGCCCCTACAGGCACTCCAAACCAGAGTGAATTTCAATTTAGGGCCCGGCTTATTCCGCCGGGCCCGCTTGATCCGTCAAGAACAAGACAAGCCCCACATGCCGCCTTGCTAAATACAACCAAATCAATTTTTCGGTAGTACCGCATAGAGCTTGGGGCAAAGGCGACAGATAGGATAAAGTTTCCTACCAAAAGAAGCACGAAATTCCCTGTAAGGAATGCTATCCCAGATCAATTCCAACGGCACGTCATTGACGTTACCAAAATTAAGTTTCTGGTAAGAGATGAAGCCAGAACGGGTACGCCGTAACGGGCAGTTGGAGACCGGCAGGTTGGCAAAAACGCAGGGAGCGACTGAGCCATCACTTCCAATGAACACTGAACGCAATACATTTTCCGTGCAAAGCTCCCGGGGCCGGTTCCAGTCAGTCAAATAGTAATGGATATCCAGTCCCCTTTTCTTCCCGTCCTGTACAACTGCATCCAGTAGCGACTTTACCTCGGCAAATTCCTTGGGCTCATCAAAAGAAAGGGACTCCCCTGCCAGCTCCGGGGAGGGAATAAAGTCGAGAGTGCTTATTACCACCTGTTTTATTCCGCGCCCCTGTAGCCACGAAGGAAGTTTATATAACTTTTCCAATCCAGAGCGCAGGAGCATGTAGGCCACGTGGATGTCCGGCTTGACACTGCGGTATTGTCTTTTAACGGCGGCTACTTCGTTAATAGCTTCCAACACCTGGTAATAGGTAGTACACGGCCTCCACTTATCGTGCTCTTCCTCTATACCCGCCAAGGAAAAAGCCAGGATGTCTATACCCAGGAGCACGACTTCCTTGGCTATCACGGCATCCACCAATGTTCCGTTAGTAGTGGTACCCACCAGGCATCCTGCCTCCTTGGCGCGGGCAACCATGGTGAAAAAATGAGGATGGAGCAACGGCTCGCCCCATCCCTGGAGGAATACCAGACCGGTCTTGGAAAAAGAGGGTACCAGCTTTTTGAAGCTATCGAGGTCGAGATGCCGGTTAATCCATGAATCGCGGTAAACCGTATGAGGACAATAACTACACATTGCGTTGCAGTAGGAGGTAACCTCTACCTGGATCCAATCAAATTTCAACATAGCGGGTTGGCCCCCCTCCGTGGGCTTAAGATATCGGCTCTCCTTCCCATTACAATGGTATGACCAAGTGAAAGGTGCTACCCTGGCCGGGTGCGCTTTCCGCCCATATGCGACCCCCGTGAGCCACCACAATTTCTCTGGCAATGGCTAAACCCAGGCCCATCCCTCCTTCACCCTGCGGTCTGGAAGCCCGGGAACGGTAAAAGCGCTCGAAAATATAGGGCAGGTCTTCTGGGTCTATGCCGGGCCCGGTATCACTAATCCGGACATGAAGGTGGTCTTTTTCTTTTTCTACCAGGAGTCTGATAAGACCTCCTGGCGGGGTATGACGTAACGCATTAGACAATAAGTTCAAAAGAACCTGCGTTATACGGTCAGGGTCCAAACTTATCAAAGGCAAATGTTCATCTACTTTGACATGAAAATCTATATCCCGGCTAGCAGCTTCAGCTGCGAAGGTAGTTGTCACCCGTTCCAGCAACTCTTCCAGGGAGACCTCCTGGAAGTGGAGAGTAAGTTTTCCTATCTCCGCCAGGCTGAGCTCTTCTAATTCTTTCACGAGCCTGGAAAGCCTCAAGACTTCATCGTGTAAGGAAGCCATGAGTTCTGGTGTGGGCTTAGATATTCCTTCCTGTATTGCTTCTAAATTGCCCCTTAATATGGCCAATGGAGTCCGCAACTCGTGGGCCATGTCAGCTATCAGATTCTTGCGCGAATCTTCGTAGCGCTCCAGGCTATCAGCCATGGAATTAAAGGCTGCGGCCAGCTCTCCTATTTCATCTTGACTGGTAATGGTAACCCGGTGTTTCCACTGGCGACCAGCAATTTTACGCGCAGCAGATACCAATTCCCTCAGGGGCGAAGTAAGCCTGCGGGCAAGAAATAATCCCAGGCCCATGGCCAGCAGGGAGGCTAATAATCCGCTTAAGATGATGCCCAGTAAAACACTGTCTCGGAACTGTTGTTCCAGGGAACGGATTCCTGTTCCGGACCTGGTAGTTATTAATAAGTAGCCTATGGTATGCTGGTCATAACTTAAGGGAACAGCCCTTTTTAGTTCAGCCAGACTTAACCTTTGGCCCAGAGAGGTTCCTTCCGAATCCCCGATTACTTTTCCGTCCTGATCCGTGATTACAATCCTTTCCAGGCCTCCCCGTCCCGGAAAGCCTGGCCCACCCCGTCCCCGCCCGGGCCGGGAATTACTAAATAACGACTGGACACCTTCTAAACTTCCATTCTGGCGGTAATAGGAAAGGAGAATAGACTGCCATTCCCCCACCCTGAGTTCCTTCTGTCGGTCTAAATAGGTGTTAAAAGAGCGACCGGCAATTATATTGGAAGTAACGGCTACCAGGGCTATAGCTGCTACAGCTACGGTCACCATAGCAGCGGTTATTTTTAAATGTAGCTTCATATCTCACCTGGGCCTGAATTTATAGCCCACCCCGTAAACGGTAAGTATGTACTCGGGATTGGCAGGATCTTTTTCGATCTTTTTGCGTAAATTGCTTATATGGGTATCCACTGAGCGCTCGTAACCCAAAAAAGCCTCGCCCAAAGCTAAATCTAGTAGTTGCATACGGCTGAAGACCCGGCCCGGGTGGCGCGCCATAACCGAAAGAAGGGCAAATTCGGTAGGAGTTAGCTCTATTTCGCGCTTATCTATCCTTACTTCCCGAGTAGAAAAATTTATGTAAAGATCGCCAATGGTTAATTCTTCATGTCGGGATGTTTCCTGCCCCTTACTTCGCCTCAAAACCACTTTTATGCGAGCCGCCAGCTCTCTCAGGCTAAAAGGCTTGGTTATGTAATCATCCGCCCCCAACTCTAGGCCCAAAAGTTTATCCACTTCTTCACTCCTTGCGGTCAGCATAATTATAGGAACATCGGATTTTTGTCTCACCTGCTTGCAAACTTCTAAACCGCTTAGCCCTGGCAGCATCCAGTCAAGGACCACCAGATCAAAATTGTGTCGTTCCAAAAGCTGTAAGGCTTCGAGACCTGTAGCTGCCGTTTTGACTTGAAATCCTTCACTGGCCAGGTAGCTGGCCACCATTTCCTTGATCTTTTCCTCATCCTCTACTACCAGGATTAATGGTGCGCCCATCTTTTTTACTATGACCTCCCTGGTATCGACGTCCCTAATTTCAGGCCATAAATATCACCCTAATTGCTATTTTAACCTCGTAGCAGTATAATTCCAAGGCTGCTTGGGGCAGGAGGTGCTTCTAAGCCTTTAAAGTGGCTGGCAAGCACCCCAGCTTCTGACCTGAACAAGTATAGCGGGGGCTAATAACCCCCGCCCGTGTCATTACTTGCTATTTCCACCATTCCCCAGGCCAAGACCGCGCCCCATCCCGGCCTGGCCAAAACCGTTGCCTCTAGCCCTGGCCTGCCCGTTACCAGAACCTTTTCCAGCCCAGGGTGGCGGCCCCACCGAGGTACGGTTAATACTGTACTCCACGCGCTGTTTCATATTCTCCAGACAGAGATCAGCCTGCTCCTGGGTAATGCGGCCTTCCTGCACCATCTGGTTTAAAATTCCCTGGCGCTCCTCCAAAACTTTCTGCACCAGCTGGTCTTTATTGACCCCTTGGGCTTCAGCAATTTCCGCCAGGGACCGGCCGGAATGACGCTGTTCTAAAACTTTCGCCCGGTCCAACCCCAGGATCTCCGCGACAGTAGCCACTAGACCTCCTTGGTTCCGGCCAAGCCGCAATCCCCAACTCGGCCAGCTGTTGCTGCTGGTATCTCCTGCAAAAGCCGGGGTTAGGAAGAGACCCAGCAGCAGTATAGAAAGAACGACAATCCATCTTGGGCGTTTCACGCGCTTAAGCCTCCCTTCGTAATTTTTAGTTTGGGCAGGTATTTCCCTGCCTCCAGTTGCTAGTATAGAGGACCATTAATAGAAAGTAATCAAGGAATTATCAAGAAATTGTTAAGAATGGAGTTGCACACCTCATAAATTAATTTCGACCCGGCTGGACAATCTTATTTCCTTTATATCCACCTGGCAGCGATAGGCCAGGACCTCGACTCCCAGACCCGCTGCCTCGCGCAGGGTTCGCGCAAAAAGCGGGTCCGTCTCCTCATTAGGGGCAAACTGCTGGGCATCTTCCCGCTGTATAAGGAAAACCACCGCCGCCCTGAAGCCCTGTACCTTAAGCTTTTCCAGTTCCTTAAGATGGCGGCTGCCCCTGGTAGTGGGTGCGTCGGGAAACCGGGCTTCCTTTCCCACCACCAAGGTTACGGATTTCACCTCCACATAGCAAGGCACCCGGCCTTCCCCTGCCAATAAGAAATCCAGCCTGCTGGGTCCCACCTTTACTTCCGGCCTTATGTTGCTATAGCCCTGAAATTCGGGTATTTCTCCGGCCCGAACAGCTTGGGCAAAAACTTTATTAGGCAAGCGGCTATCCACGGCCACCAGTATCTCACCGTAGCGCACCAGCACCACATCAAACTCGGTCCTTCTTCCCGGGGCAACTCGGGGAGCAAGGTAGAGCTGGACTCCCGGCTGCAGCAGCTCGGCCAGCCTTCCCGGGTCGGCCAGGAAGGCCTGGACCACCCGGCCTTGGCACCTGGCGCGTACCAGAAAACGATTGGGCCGCCCTTCGAAAATTGCCGGGCAAAGACCTGGCGGCAAGGGGATAGACATAACCTTTATCACTCCGCACAAATTACGTTAACTCTTTTATATTACCTGGAGCACCAGGCATTTCAGGTAATAGGACTCATCATAACCCAGGAGAACCGGGTGATCGGAAGCCTGACCGCGCCGGGCCACTATACGCAGACGGCGCCTGGCATCCCGGGCCGCGCTAAAGACAACCTCCAGGAAAAGGCCTTCCGGCATATGGTAAGAGCAAGAACAGGTTACCAAGTATCCTCCTGGCGGTAAAAGCTTCATGGCCCTCAAATTGATTTCTTTATAACCCCTGATAGCCCCTTCCAGAGCCTTTCTGTTCTTCACAAAGGCTGGCGGGTCTAAAATGACTACATCGTATCTTTCGCCTGAACGATCCATTTCTCTCAAGGCATCAAACACATTGGCTACCTTAAAGGAGCAGGTGGTTTCATAACCGTTTAGAGCTGCATTGCGCCGGGCCATTTCGATAGCTTCTTCCGAAATATCCAGGCCTAGCACTTCCCGGGCGCCATAACGGGCTGCATGCAGGCTAAAACTCCCTGTATGGCAAAAGCAGTCTAACACCCGTGCTCCCCCGACCATGGGCCTTATAGCGGCCCTATTTTCTCGCTGGTCCAAAAAATAGCCTGTCTTCTGGCCCCGGGCAATATCCACATACAGCTTAATCCCGTTTTCTCGAATGATCACCAGGGGGTCAAAGGTCCCTTTAAGGAAGCCGGTTCGCAATTCCAGGCCCTCCAGCTCCCTTACCGCAGCATCGTTGCGCTCATAAATGCCCTCAGGCTGGATTAATTCGTCCAAGAGTTTCACCAGCGTCTCTTGGAAACGATCAATCCCTAAAGCCAGGGTCTGGATCACCAGGTAAGGGCCGAATTTGTCTACAATCAACCCGGGCAAGAAATCCGCCTCGCCGAATACGACGCGGTAAGAATCAGTATCAGCACCTTGGAGCACCTTCTGGCGATAATTCCAGGCAGCACTCAGACGCCGGCGCCAGAAAGCTTCATTAATTTCTTCCGCGCGTTCATAAGTGAGCAGGCGAATAGTAATCATAGAGGCCGGGTTGATATAACCCCGGCCTATAAATTTACCCCGGTAATCTTCTACTTCCACAATATCTCCTGGTTCGAAGGAGCCGTAAATATCTTCTATTTCCGTCCGGTAAACCCAGGGGTGGCCTGCTTTAATTCGCTTCTCTTCCTCCCTCTTAAGGCGCACCCTTGCCATGCAACTGCTCACCAACCTCTTAAGTCAGCTTATTGCCCGCACTATATACTGGTCAGTTAAACAACGGGCCTCTGGCTGCTAGGAAGTGATTCTTCCCGTATAGCTCGTACTTTATGCAACCTGGCCACCAGTTAGCACTTTTCCATGGTCTTGCCCAGGTATTCCCCTACTATGCGCATGGCGCAGAAGTCGCCGCACATGGAACAAGCCTCGGCCGTGGCTACATTGCGCCTGGACCTATAATGTCTGGCCTTGACAGGGTCTAAAGCCAGCTCAATCTGCTTCTCCCAGTCCAGGGCTTTGCGGGCCTGGGCCATAGCCTTGTCCCATTCCCACGCTCCTGGAATACCCTTCACCAGATCCGCCGCATGCCCAGCTATACGGGCAGCTATAACACCTTCCCGGACGTCCTCTACAGTAGGTAGCCCCAAATGTTCGGAAGGAGTAACGTAACAAATAAAGTCCGCTCCGGCAGCTGCAGCTATAGCTCCTCCTATGGCTGCAGTAATATGATCATATCCCGGAGCCACATCGGTTACAATGGGCCCCAGCACGTAGAAGGGAGCCCCATGGCATAGGCGCTTCTGGAGGAGTATGTTGGCTTCGATCTGGTTTAAAGGCACGTGACCAGGCCCTTCCACCATGGCCTGCACCCCGGCTTCCCGGGCTCGATCTACTAATTCACCGAGAATAAGCAACTCTTGGACCTGGGCTCGATCCGTGGCATCAGCCAGGCAACCGGGCCGCAGGCCATCGCCCAGGCTTAAAGTGACGTCATAGCGCCGGGCAATTTCCAAAAGGCGGTCATACTGGGCATAAAGGGGATTTTCTTCTTGGTGATGGAGCATCCATCCCACCAGGAAGGACCCGCCCCGGCTAACTATGTCAGCCACTCGCCCTTCCTGGCGCAGACGCTCTACCACTTCCAGGGTAACCCCACAGTGCACGGTAATAAAATCGACGCCGTCAGCGGCCTGCTCCTCGATTACCCGGAAAAGATCATCGGCTGTAAACTCCACCATGCTACCGTAACGCTTCTGGGCTTCCACTGTAACCTGGTAAATGGGTACTGTACCTACCGCTACCCGGGAACGGGCCAGGACTTGGCGACGGCACGCATTAATGTCGCCCCCGGTACTCAAATCCATAACGGCATCGGCCCCGGCCTCCAGGGCTGCCTCCAGCTTCTTAAGTTCCTCCTCAATATCCGGGTAAGCAGTGGAAGTGCCGATATTAGCATTTACTTTAGTTCTCAAACCCTGGCCAATACCACAAGGATCCAGATTGGTGTGGTTTTGGTTGGCTGGAATCACCACTGTACCTTGAGCTACGCGCTGACGCAGAATTTCTGGATCCAATCCTTCTTTCTCTGCCACTCGCTTCATTTCTGGCGTTATTTTCCCTTGGCGGGCAGCTTCCAACTGGGTCATTTGGTATACCACTCCTTTTCTTATTTCACGTTCTGGTAAAATCTTTAGCCACCTACAAAAAAAGTCACCTCCGGGAAATAGGTGACTTTTTCTAGCTAAACCTTCCCACTTCCCTCCGCTGGTATTACCCAGAATCAGGTTCCAAGGGTTAGTGCGCAAGGCACTTCTCAGCCCTTACGGGCACCCCCGGGGCTATTGGTATACAATTTTATAATAAATTTTATACTATTATTCGCCATACGAAAAGATTTTCCTGCCAATTTCCCTGTTAAAAAAGGGCACCGGAAAAAATAATAAATAACGGGTGACAGTGAGAAACAGACGTTACCAGCGCCAGGATAACAAAGGTATCACCAAAAACCATAGGTGACGTCCTTTTTCAAGAAAGGAGATCAGCATGGCCTCAGAAAAGGATGAAATCTTAAGGAAAAAAGTACAGGAGATATTGGAGAGCGATAAAGATTTGCGGAGTTACGCTTTAAAAGCGGACGTGGTAAAAGGGGAAGCCCAGTTGCAAGGAATAGTAGATACCTTGATAGAGAAAAATAGGGCAGAAGAACTGGTGCGCAGGGTTCCCGGCATTAAAAGCGTAGCTAATGCTATATCTATTAGCACCGACGGCCCTATCACGGATAAGGACGTGGAATTCGAAGTAGCCGAAGAACTGGCAGCCAATCCCGGAGTAAACCTTCGTCACATTGGCGCCGAAAGCCACGATGGTATCGTGATCCTTAAAGGCAACGTCACGGACCCTGGTGAGATTGAAGCCGCCCGGAGCGCAGCCGCCAAAGCCCGGGGAGTGAAAAAGATAATCAGCCAGGTGAAATTAAAGAAACCAGAAGAGCCCTTAACTGAAATTTTTCATACCCAAGTCAGGAATGACAGCGATTAAAGACCAGATCTCTCCCCAGGTTCTGAGCAGCAATCAGGGCTTCCGGGTGCTCGCGAACAGCACCCCAAGCTTCCACTCCGCGCACCAGTAATTCCCGACAATAACTCATGCCTAGGGCTTTAAAAAAGTATTTGCTGGTAAGTATAGCTCCTTCAAACAGCTTGGGCCCCCTGGTAGCTCCTACGGCAATAAGGGCTCCCCGCTTTTTAGCGTTATCTTCTTTGACGGGATCCTTCCAGGAACGGTTCCAGAAAACCTGGCAGCGATCTATCATGGCCTTCACCTGAGCCGTCAGACCGTAAAAATAAACGGGCGAGGCCAGGATCAGAGCATCAACCTGTTCCAGCCAGGGGTAGATAATATCCATATCATCTCGCTGGATGCATTTCCCCGAGCGACAACTTTCACAGCCACGGCAGGGATTTATCTTAAGTTCAGCTAGCACTATTTTATGGCTCTGTGCTCCGTATTCCCTAGCTCCCGCCAAAGCTACATCCAGTAATAGCTCGCTGTTTCCAAAGCGCCGCGGGCTACCAGCTATGCCTAAGATTTTCATGGCTTTAGTTTTCGCGCTCCTTTCAGCGACCCCTCCTAATTACAGCGAAAAGCCGGGCACCAAACCCGGCTAAAATATAGTCTAAGCGTTCAAAAGGCTATGTAATTCACATAAGTGGCGCCTTTCCTGCCGCAGCAGTTCGTCAATAAATCGTACTTCCGTCTGGGATACCAGATTTCTTAAACCGGCAAAAAACAAAAGGGAATCTTTTTCAAACCTGATAGCCAGATCTAAAGCTTCTTTATCGGAATGTATCTCCTCCGCTAAAGCCTCGGGATCTAGATCCCGCGAAAAGACATGGCTGTTCACCAGAGCTTCCATATAAGCATCGTATTCTCCCGGATAAGACTCTGGCGGATCATAACTGCCCACACCCTCGGCTAGGCGAGCAAAATCCAAGACGTGCTGTTCCTCTTCTTGTGCTAGCCTCTGGAATAGCTGTCTTGCTCTATCATCCTTGGCCGCTGCTGCCATGGCCTGGTAAAAGGTACGGCCGTTTTTTTCAATGGCTATAGCGAAATTAAATACTTCACTGGCTCGAAACATTTAACCCACCTCTTATCGAAAGCCTCTAACTTCCACCACCGCAATCGGGAATATAACAATTAGCATCTACAAAACTACAGCTAGACTGACAAGACGGGCATTTATCCGGCGGTACCTCTCCTTCATAAAAATATCCGCATAGCGAACACCGCCACTTTGGCAAAACAATCCCTCCTCGATATAAATTACGATTAGCATTTTAATTCGCTACTTTTTTCGTCCTTTCCTGCCGATGCTCAAATCTTTTCCTTAAAGACCGGTAGACCCGTGGACTTCCTCTCTTTGGTAAGTTAAAATTAAAGTGAAATGATAATCATTAAACAAACATCCCGAAGGGGGTTTACTTATGAGCCAGCCCGTGGCTATAGTTGAAGGCATTTATTGGGTAGGATCTGTGGACTGGAACATTCGCCATTTTCACGGCTCCGCCTTTTCTACCCACCGCGGCACCACTTATAATGCTTATCTTATTATAGATGAGAAGATAGCCCTAGTGGATACTGTTTACGGGCCTTTTGCCGAAGAACTAATTGCCAAACTAAAAGATCTCTTGGGTTCTCGTAAAATTGATTATCTCATAATCAACCATACTGAAACCGACCATTCAGGTGCCTTCCCGGCCATGAGGAACCTGTACCCGGAGGCCAAAGTTGTGTGTACCCAGCGCGGCCTAGAAGGCCTGCAAGCCCATTATGGCGGCGAATTTGATTGCACTGTCGTTAAAACAGGGGATACCATCCGGCTCGGCCGTCGCTCCCTCACTTTCATCGAAGCCCCCATGCTCCACTGGCCGGACAGCATGTTCACCTACGTACCCGAAGAGTCCTTACTCCTCCCCAACGATGCCTTTGGACAGCACCTAGCCAGCAGCGGGCGCTTCGATGATGAAGTGGACGGCGCCGTTCTGCTAGATGAGGCAGCCAAATACTACGCCAACATACTCATGCCCTTCAGCCAATTGATCACCAACAAGTTAGAAGAAATTAAAAAAATGGGGTTAAATATAAAGATCATCGCCCCCAGCCACGGTATCATCTGGCGTCAAAATCCCGGGCGTATTGTAGAGGCTTATGCCCGTTGGGCAGAAGGCAAAGGAGTGGCCAAGGCCATCATTGCCTATGACACCATGTGGCAGAGCACGGAAAAAATGGCTTATGCCCTTCTAGACGGGCTGGTAGCTGGAGGAGTAGAAGTTAAGTTATTTAAGCTATCCGTTTCCGACCGCAGCGATATTATTAAAGAGATCCTGGAAGCCCGGGCCCTTATGGTGGGCTCCCCTACCATAAATAACGATATCCTTCCCACAGTCTCTCCTCTGCTGGACGACCTGGTGGGCTTAAGACCGGGAAATAAAAAACTAGGACTGGCCTTTGGCTCCTACGGCTGGGGAGGGGGTGCGCAGAAAATTATAGAAGAGCGGCTCAAGGCTGCTAAAGTATCCCTTATAGAGGCCGGGCTGGCCGTTAAATGGGTGCCTACTGCCTCTGATCTAGAGAGATGCTTCCAGGTCGGTAGGGAGATAGCAGCTAAAATTAAAGACTAAAAGGAGGAACATACCTTCATGGATGTTAAAGCTTTGCACCGCCTATCCTACGGAGTCTATGTGGTCACCAGCAAGCAGGGCGAGCGTTTTAACGGACAGATCGCCAATACGGTTTTTCAAATTTCCTCCGAGCCGCCCACGGTAGCCATCAGTATAAACAAGCAAAACCTCACCCATGAATTCATCCAGTCCAGCCAAATCTTTGCTGTATCTGTGCTGGCCCAGGATGCCCCTCTATCCCTCATCGGCCAGTTTGGTTTCAAGTCCGGCCGGGAAGTAGACAAATTTTCCGGTATCCCTTATAAACTAAGCCCCAGCGGCCTGCCGTACTTAACCGATCACACCCTGGCCTACCTGGAAGCTAAAGTGAGCCAAAGCATCGAGGTCAATACTCACACTATTTTCATCGGCACCTTAACTGATGCGGCAGTGCTTCGCCCAGGCGAACCCATGACTTATGCTTACTATCACCAGGTCAAGCGCGGCACTACTCCTAAAGCAGCGCCTACGTTCATACCTGCAACTCCTGAAACGGTTACTGCTGCCGCAGCCCCTAAGTACCGGTGCAGCATCTGCAACTACATTTACGATCCTGCTAAAGGCGACCCGGAGCGCGGTATTGAGCCCGGTACCCCCTTTGAAAGACTTCCAGAGGGCTGGACCTGCCCCATCTGCAATGCCGGTAAAGAAGCTTTTGAGCCGGAAGAGCATATATAAAGCATATAATAAGAGGGAGCCTTACCAGCTCCCTCCAAAAATTTTACTATGCTTTTACGGAACCAATTGTGCCCCATTTCCGCGCTATTAAGCTTTCTTCAATACAATCTTACCCTCTTCAACCACCGCCAGCACCTTGTCGCCGGGGCCAAACTTGCCCTGCAGCATTTCGTCTGAAAGGTTATCTTCTATAAGTGTCTGTATGGCCCGGCGCAAGGGCCTGGCGCCGTAAGCCTCGTCAAAGCCTTCTTTGATGAGTATCTCTTTAGCTTCTTCGGTTACCTCTACCTGGATATTGTTGTCTTTCAAGCGTTTATTAAGCTGTTCCAGCATGAGGTCTACAATTTTCTTGATGTCCTCTACAGTCAAAGCGTGGAACACAATTATCTCATCTATGCGGTTTAAAAACTCCGGCCGGAAGGTACGGCGCAATTCCTCCATAATGCGCTTCTTCATTTCCTCATAAGAGTCGGCCGCGACTTTGACCGCGCCGGCCTTAAAGCCGAGACTCTCTCGCTTAATGGTAGTAGCTCCTACATTGGAAGTCATGATAATAACTGTGTTGCGAAAATCCACTGTACGGCCTTTGGCATCCGTCAGGCGGCCATCTTCCAGTACCTGAAGAAGGATATTGAAAACGTCCGGATGGGCCTTTTCGATCTCGTCAAAGAGTACCACACTGTAAGGCCGTCGCCGTACAGCTTCAGTAAGTTGCCCGGCTTCTTCATAGCCTACATAACCCGGAGGAGCACCCACCAGCCTGGACACCGTATGTTTCTCCATGTATTCCGACATGTCTAACCTTATCATGGCATCTTCATCGCCGAAAAGGGCTTCTGCCAGAGCCCGGGCCAGTTCAGTCTTGCCAACGCCGGTGGGACCCAGGAAAATAAAGGAGCCAATGGGACGCTTGGGATCCTTAAGGCCAGCTCGGGCACGGCGAATGGCCCGAGCCACAGCTCGCACCGCCTCGTCCTGGCCTATAACCCGCTGGTGCAAAATGTCTTCCAGGCGGAGAAGCCGTTCGGTCTCCTCCTGGGCCAGTTGGGCCACGGGAATACCTGTCCAACTAGAGACAATATGAGCAATATCTTCTGCTGTAACTGTGGACTTTTCTAGGCCCTTTTCTTTCTCCCAGCTAGCCTTTCTAGCTTCTAATTCTTCCTTAATCTTTCTTTCTTCATCCCTCAGCTGGGCCGCCTTCTCAAACTCCTGGGCATGGACCGCAGCTTCCTTCTCTTTCTGGATTTCCTCCAAGCGAACTTCTAACTCTTTCACATCTTTAGGGGCTGTGTAAAGGGTCAGGCGTACACGAGAAGCAGCCTCATCTATAAGGTCAATGGCTTTATCCGGCAGATACCGGTCGGTAATATACCGGTCGGATAGTTTGGCTGCTGCTTCCAGGGCCTCATCGGTAATCTTCACCCCGTGGTGAGCTTCATATCTGTCCCTTAAACCTTTCAAGATAGCTATGGTTTCTTCCACTGTAGGCTCGTTGACCATCACCGGCTGGAACCGCCGCTCTAGGGCTGCATCCTTTTCAATATGCTTGCGATATTCGTCTATAGTAGTAGCTCCAATGGTCTGTAGCTCGCCCCTGGCCAGGGCCGGCTTTAAAATATTGGCCGCATCAATAGCCCCTTCTGCGGCTCCAGCACCTATGAGGGTATGCAGCTCATCAATAAAGAGTATGATGTTGCCGGCAGCCCGGATTTCTTCCAGAACTCGCCTAAACCGCTCTTCAAACTCTCCCCGGTATTTGGTACCAGCCACCATACCAGCCATATCCAGGGCTACTACCCTTTTCCCCCGCAATATCTCCGGTACCTGACCCTGTTCAATACGCTGGGCCAGTCCCTCCACGATGGCGGTCTTACCCACACCGGGGTCACCGATAAGTACGGGGTTATTCTTAGTGCGCCGGCTCAAAATCTGTATTACCCTCTCGATTTCCTTTTCCCGCCCTATAACCGGGTCCAGCTTGCCTTCCCGAGCCAGGGCGGTGAGGTCACGGCTGAATTGATCCAGGAGAGGGGTCGCCGTACCCGGACGATGAGGATGCTTCCCTCCCATAGGTGCTCCCGCAGGCTGGTAACTAGGTGTACCCATACCTCCTATGCCGAAGGGGAAATTGCCAAAGAAAATACCAAAAGGACCCTGCACCTGTTGCTGCATCCCGCCGCCCAGTAAAGTCATAACTTGCTGGCGTACCCTTTCCGAAGTCAAGCCCAGGTTAGCTAGCACCTGAGCGGCGAGGCCTTCTCCCTCTTCCATGAGCCCCAGGAGAATATGTTCAGTACCTACATAATTAACACCCTGGCGCCTGGCTTCTTCCTGGGCCAACTCCAACACTCGTTTAGCCCTAGGCGTAAGGCCCAACTCGCCCTTAGGAGACCCTTCTCCTGGGCGTACAATTTTCCGCACTTCCTCCCGCACTGCCTTAAGGTTAACCCCTAGGCTAGCCAAAGCCCGCGCCGCCACACTGTCTCCATCTCGCAAAAGGCCCAGCAAGAGGTGCTCAGTCCCTACAGCCGGGTGGTTGAGATGGCGAGCCTCCTCTTGCGCCAAGCGCAAAACCCGGTGAGCCCTTTCAGTAAAACGCAATGCCATAATACTTACCTCCTCGATAGCATAATTTCCGCTTTATCCATGCAGCCTTTCCCGCACCAGAGTAGCCCTATGCACGTCGCGCTCAAAGGGAGTCATTTCCCTGCCCGCTAGGTGCTGTAGAAAGGCAGGCTGGATCATGAAGGTTAATTGATTTAACACCCGCTGATCAATGCCGCGAATTATTTTCATCTCCACTCCTAAACGTACGTCCGAAATAAGCTGCAACGCCTCCTGCGTGTTGAGGATGCGGGCATTGGTCAAAATACCATGAGCTCGTCCTATCCGGTCTTCCAGCTGCCACCGCCTTTCCCGGTATAAAAATTCCCGTGCCGCCCGTTCCTGATCAGCTAACTGGACTGCCACTGCCGAGAGGTTATTGATAAGTTCCTCTTCTGAGCGGCCTAACGTTATCTGATTGGAAATTTGGAACAAGTTACCCACTGCTTCTGTCCCTTCTCCATACAGGCCGCGCACCGCCACTCCTACTTTGGCCAGGGCAGACAAAATCTGGCCCGCCTGCTTGCTGATCACCAGGGCCGGCAAGTGGACCATTACCGAGGCCCTCAAGCCCGTACCCACATTGGTAGGGCAGGTGGTAAGATAACCCTTTTCCGGATCGAAGGCATAATCGAGCTCTTCTTCCAGCGCATCATCCAGAGCCGTAGCTAAACGCCATCCTTCGTGCAACATTAGAGCCGGTAGTAAGCACTGGATCCTTAAATGGTCTTCCTCATTGACCATAATGCTGATGGCTTCATCGTCCCTTAAAACCACTGCCTTTTCGCCTTCAGCCGTAGCTAGTTGGGGGCTAATGAGGTGTTTTTCTACTAGTATTTGCCGCTCCAGGGGGGTCAATTCCCGCAAGCGCTGTAAGTAGAGCTGGCCTGCGGTTTGCTCTACACTCGGGGCGTGGATAGACCGGCCTACCAGTTGCACCACTTTTCCTTCCTGGCGCGCATCCATGGAAGGAGGAAAAGGCATACCTTTTAAATTGCGCGCTAGACGGATGCGGCTGGACACAATAATATCGGCATGGGGGCCCGAACCCTCCATCCACTTGCTCAGGCGTTCAAAGTTTATGCCCATCATAACCCCTACCTTTCCAATCTGCTTTCCAACTCCCGAATGCGATCTCGCACCTGGGCTGCTCGTTCAAATTCTTCCCGGGCCACCAGCTCCTGCAACTCCCGGCGTAAGCTTTCTATCTCCCGCTGTAACCTCAAATTGCCCCCTGCTCGTCGCGGCACCTTCCCCCTGTGGTGATTGCTGCCGTGCAAACGCCGGAGCAGAGGATCGAGCCTCCTTCCAAAATAACGGTAACAGTCAGGGCAACCTAAAAGTCCGGTTTGTTGAAATTGGGCAAAGGTTAAACCGCACTCCCTGCACTGGCCGGTCTCTCTTTCCCCTCCTATCCCCGTACTGGGCTCGTAATTTAAAAGGCCGGCAAAAAACTTGGGCAAGGAAAAATCCCAGTGCCACTGCTTTTCAAACTCCCGGGCGCATTCCTCACAAAGGTGGAGCTCTGTCTTTTGATTATTAATAATCTGCGTTACATGGACGTTGGCCGGTTTTTGCTGACACCGCTCGCATAACATACTATTGCCTCCTTCACCTGAAATCGTCCCGCAGCAAAGTTAACAGCACCGCCCTCAAAATGGCGCTCCTTACCCTATCCCTTTGAGGCAACTCTATCGGCAAGGCATGGCGGTTAATTACGGCTTCCAGGAGCATTTTTTCCCGGCTGGTCAAGAATCCTTCCTGGTAAAGACGATTAATCACTTCCTCACCTACATCCTGAGATACATATTCGCTTACAGCGTCCTGCACCCACTCTTTAAACTGCCGCCGGTCCTTTAACGGCAGTCGCATAATGCGCACATAACCGCCGCCGCCCCTACGGCTCTCCACCAAATAACCGCGTTCTACAGTGAAGCGGGTTCCCAGCACATAAGTTATTTGGGAAGGAACACAAGCAAAGACCTTAGCCAGCTCCTGGCGCTGCACTTCAATAATGCCTTCCGGATTAGAGCTTAATAACCACTTCAAGTATTCCTCAATTCGGTCAGCTAAAGTCTTCCCTTCCATTAAAACCACCTCAAACTCCAACCCTAGCTCTATATATTGGTTGGGCAATTTGACTATCGTTTATCTTTTGATTTTATTTGACCTTTCTATTTCTTTTATAGCGCCTGTTCGGCGCTTAGGCAAATCCTGTTATAGCTTATTTTTTCCTAAATTATCTCGTTTAAGTCAGTAGTAGCACCCCAAAATCACTTTCCTGCTATAATTACCCTTTTATCCGGTCGTTTTATTCCCACTCTTTGATGGAGCACCAACTTTACTTGCTTGTTATATACCCCCCTAGATTTGGTTAAACTGTATGGGATAAAATAAATAAAAAGCCCACCAACCCAGGAGGGATTATGTTATGAGCGAACTTATAAACAACCGGGAATACCGGAAAAAGGCTTTAAAAGAAATTATCCTGGCCCTACACCAAGGTAAAACTGTAGAAGAAGTTAAGGGCAGATTTAGCGAACTCATTAAAGATGTGGCGCCTACAGAAATTTCTTTAATCGAACAGGAATTAATTAACGAAGGCTTGCCGGTAGAAGAAGTACAAAGACTCTGTGATGTCCACGCTGCTACTTTCAAAGAATCCCTGGAAAAAGTAGTGCAACCCGAGCTCATTCCCGGTCACCCGATTCATACTTTTAAGGAAGAAAACCGCGCCCTCAGCCGGCTTATGGAGGAAGACATTGGACCCCTTCTGGCTGAACTGGAAAAGGCCTCACCCGATGGCGAGAAAACGGTGGCCTTAAAGCTAGCAGAAAAACTTAACCTGCTATGGGATGTAGACAAGCATTACAGCCGTAAAGAAAACCTGCTGTTCCCCTACCTGGAGAAATACCAGATAATGGGACCCCCTAAAGTAATGTGGGGAGTGGACGACGAAATAAGAGCCCTTCTAAAGGAAACCCGGAATTTAGCTGTAAATTATAACCCCGACCAGAAAAAAGAGTTAATCTCTAAAACCCGAGAGGTTCTCTCCAAAATAAAAGAAATGATTTTCAAGGAAGAAAAAATCCTGTTCCCCATGGCTCTGGAAACCCTTACTGAAGATGAGTGGTATCGTATCATGGAAGACAGCGATGAAATAGGCTATTGCTTGATCGAGCCCCGAAAAGTCTGGAGACCTTCTAGAGAAAATATAGGGAAACCAGGCGAGAAACTGGCCAGCGACCATACTGAAGCAGGTTATATTAAGTTCGATACAGGACTCCTTACTCCTAAGGAGATAAGCTTGATCTTCAACCATTTGCCGGTGGACATAACTTTTGTAGATAAAGACAATATTGTAAAATATTTTTCCGCCACTAAAGATCGGATCTTCGCCCGCACACGAGCCATTATCGGGCGCAGGGTAGAAAATTGCCATCCGCCTGCCAGTGTCCATGTAGTGGAAAAGCTTATAGAAGATTTTAAGACCGGCCGCAAGGATGCGGAAAAGTTCTGGCTTAGATTGGGAGACAAATACGTCTTAATCCAATACTTTGCGGTAAGGGACGAGCAAGGAAATTTTGTGGGTACCTTGGAAGTGAGCATGGACATTAAACCTCTGCAGGCCATAACCGGTGAGAAAAGAATTATGGACTAAAAGGGGTAAAATCCTGCCCACTTAAAAAACAAAAGCAAAGAGCACCTGCTCCTTGCTTTATTTTATCATTTTAAGCTTTCTGGCAGCGACCTACTCTCCCGGGGGAGGCCCCCAGTACCATCGGCGCTGGAGGGCTTAACTTCCGTGT